>JAJTBE010000147.1 GCA_021287065.1 Bacillota bacterium | reverse complement strand
AGGGAAGAAAAAAAGACGGGTCGCATTTCTGGGTGTCGCTGAATGCTCAATTCTGCTATGATGAAGAGGGGAGAATCATTGGCACGGAAGGCATAGTAAGAGATATCACGATTCGAAAACAAGCTGAAGAGGAACGTTTTCTTATTGCCGATGTAATAGCTGCGCTTTCAGCTAACTGTGATTTATCAGAGTTAAGCCATAAGATTGTTAATATTTTACAGAAATGGACTGAATGTGCATCTGTGGGACTCAGGTTCAGGGATGGATATGATTATCCTTACCTTGCAGCTGTTGGATTTTCAGATGAATTTTATATGTGTGAAAATTTCCTTTGCTTAAAAGATAGTTTTGGAAATATACTAAAAGATGAAAATGGACTGCCACAGATTGGATGTTTATGCGGAATAGTCATCTCCGGAAAAACAGACCCTTCAAAACCTTATTTTACGAAACATGGCAGCTTCTGGAGCAATGGTATTACAAAGATGATGAACAGTCTGACGGAACAGGAAAAGTCAGGCTTGAGAAACCGTTGTCCTGAAGAAGGCTTTGAATCAGTATTGTTGATACCGGTTAAAATTTCTAATGAGTGTTACGGACTACTTCAAATTGCAGATACAAAAAGTATGGCTTTTTCAAAAGATAAAATCGAACAGCTTGAGCGAGTTGCCGGCATTATCGCCACAGGTCTTGCAGAAAGACTTGCAGAGCAGGCTCTTGAAGAAAACAGGCGGTTTTTAAGCCAGATTATAGGAAGTTCTCCTATTCCACAGTTTGTTATTGATACCAATCACACAGTTACCCACTGGAACCGGGCGATGGCGGAATATACAGGCATAAAACCTGAAGATATAATCGGTACGGACGGACACTGGCAGGTTTTTTATAAAGAGAAACGACCTCTTGTTGCAGATCTTATTCTTGATGGACAAAAACAGGTTCTTTACGATCGATTTGGAGAAGTGTATAAGCCCTCGACTCTTAAAGAAGGAACTTTTGAGGGGCTTGAGTTTTTCCCTGATCTTGGTAAAAAAGGAAGATGGCTTAATTTTACAGTTGCTCAAATCAAAAACGAATATGGAAAAATTGTCGGAGTTATTAACAGTCTGGAAGATGTAACCGACAAAATTGAAAATCAGAAAAAACTGGCTGCAGTCAATGCTGAACTCAGCGATTTCGCATACAGGGTAAGCCATGATTTGAAAAAACCTATTAATGTAATAAGGGGCTACAGCAATCTGCTTGAGGAGCAGATTGGAGAAGATAACGATTTTTTAAGAAAAATTAGTGACAGTTCCGAAAGAATGATAAGGTTTATAGATGATGAACTGAAACTTGCCAAAGCTGGTCTTGTTATGGCTTCGAAACAGGAAGTAAATCTCGAGGAACTGATGAAAGACCTTAAAGCGCCTGTTCTCAAAGAGGAAGCAAATGTGGAA
The DNA here is from genome assembly GCA_021287065.1 of Bacillota bacterium. Classification (GTDB taxonomy): domain Bacteria; phylum Vulcanimicrobiota; class JAJTBE01; order JAJTBE01; family JAJTBE01; genus JAJTBE01. The sequence continues at coordinate 74,563 of JAJTBE010000147.1, read as the reverse complement.
CTTATTATCCATTCCCCTCTCAGGAAAGTTACCGGCGACAGACAGAGGCTTTCCCTTGTGTTTAACAATCTGTTTCAGAATTCAGTCAAATACAGGGACAGAGAAAAAGATAATCTGATTGTGGAAATATCTGCCGCAGAAAATGCAAAGTCTGTTACGGTTGTGTTTAAGGACAACGGGCTTGGAATAGAAGGAAGATACCTGCCCAATATTTTTAAACCTGGTTTTACTGCCGGAAACAAAACAGGCACTGGGTTTGGTCTTGCCATAGTAAAGAAAATAATAGAAGCCCACGGCGGTTCTATCAAAGTCGAAAGCGAAGGCAAGCTCAAAGGGGCGTCATTTATAATAACACTGCCAAAATAATAACACCGCCCGGCGTATCTGCTATTGTTTCTTTTCAATAATCAGGTTCAGCCATTTATCTGTTACAGCATTCCAGTTTTCCGGAATATGAATTATTGTGTCGTATTGTCTGATAATTGCTGGTGATGGGATCTTCATGCCGGGTTTCAGATTTTCTCTTGAAAACACGGGAATTAATACTTTTACAATATCATCATCACAAACTCTGATTATTTCCCTTTCTGTTTCCGGCTCTGCCGTTGATTCCACCGGTTCTGCTTCACAGACAACAGGTTTGGTGCTGCCGGTTATCAGATTGAGTCTGAAATTGACAATTTCCACTGTCTCACTTTCTCTGTGGAAATTGTATCTAATCTGGTGAAGATTATGAAAAATAGAAGTAACTTTTGTAAAATCCGGTTCAGGCAAAGGGGGAAGGCGGAATCCATCTTCCACGGGTACGCAGTAGGCTGAGCCAAAGGGAATATTCAATTCGAAAGACTGTCCCCTGTATCTTGCATCAAAACTAAACTCAAGGCGGGCGTTGGCAAATTTATTTCTGTGCAGAAATTCAAACACTCTTTCATAAAGAGACTGGAATTCTTCCCTGTATTTGTTCTCATCTATCTTATCGACAGGAAGAAGAATAGTTCTTGTAAAATCCATTCTGAAATCACAAAGGAGCATGCCAAGGGCTGATAACACACCGGGATATTGTGGAATGAGAATTCTGTTGATTCCCAGAGCTTCGGCAAGGGAAGGTGAATGAATGGGACCTGCGCCTCCAAAGGGGATTAGTGTGAAGGAAGAAGGATCATACCCTCTTTCCAGACTTACCACTCTAAGGGCTTTTTCCATATGGGAAAGTGCAATTTTTATTATTCCATCTGCGGTTTGTTCTTTTGTCAATCCAAGTTTTACGGCAACTGTTTCTAAAGATTCTTCAGTCCGTTGTTTATCCACCATCACATTTTTTTCCTGAAAATCCTCAGGAGTCAGGTATCCCAGTGCAACAAGAGCGTCTGTAACTGTCGGTTCCGTTCCTTTTCCGAATGCTGCGGGACCCGGGTCCGAGCCTGCAGATCGGGGACCTGTTTTCAGGGAGCCTGCTTCGTCAGCAAAAGCTATGGAACCACCACCGGCTCCTATGGTTACTATATCGACCATTGGCACTCTGATGGGAAAGCCGTCGATTTCACCTTCGCGGGTTTCAGCTATAAAACCGTCGCAAAGTGAAACATCGGTGGAGGTCCCTCCCATATCGAGAGTTATGATTTTATCGATGCCTGCCTGTTTTGCAATGTGAAATGCTCCGGCTACTCCTCCTGCAGGTCCTGAGAGAATTGTTCTGACTCCCAGCCTGCCTGCTTCTGCAGCAGGAATAATTCCTCCGCCTGATTCCATAATTCTGAAGCTTACTCCGCCCATCTCTTTAATGACCTGTTCAAGATATGTGATGTATGTTTTAAGAATAGGGGAGATATAGGCATTGAGAACTGTGGTTGAAGTTCTCTCATATTCTCTGTATTCCGGAAGAACTTCAGATGAAATTGTTACAAAATCCAGAAGCTTTGAAGCGGATTCCTTGATTTTTTTTTCTGTTTCGTCATTTTTAAATGAAAATAGAAGACAAACTGCAAGTGAGGTTATGCCGTTTTTGGAAGCTTCAAGTATATATTCCCTAACTTTTTCCATGTCCGGAGGTTTCAGAATTGCTCCTTTGGAATCAGTTCTTTCAGGTGCTCCGTAGCAGAATTGTCTTTCAACAAGGGGAGATTTTTTCCGCGGTTCAGGTTCGTATAAAGCTGGTCTGTCCTGTCTGGCGGTAAATAGAATGTCCTGAACTCCCGATGTGGCAATCAGGGCTGTTTTAGAGCCTTTTCTCTCAAGGACTGCATTTGTGGCAAGGGTAGAACCATGGGTGAGTGTAAATCCACCTTCGGGAAGGTTTTTCAGGGCTTCAATCACTCCGAGGGCCGGATTTTGTTTTGTGGTAAGGGTTTTGTGTATGTAAAACTTACCGTCTTTATACATTACAGCGTCGGTAAAAGTTCCGCCGATGTCGATTCCTGTAAACGAAATATCTGTCATGGCAACCTGCTTAAAACTCAGTTTTTAATCCCGGTATAATGATAAATGTATAAGGCAGAAGTTTTCCTTCTTCCTCATCACTTTCGTACCACAAAGTAACTTTTACCCTGCCGGGCAGATCGTCTGATGTCCATTCTTTTTGTTCCATATTTTTCTGACCGAATTCAACATCAAGCCCTTTTATTATATCACTGCAGTTTGTCCATTTGTCCTCGGGATTGGATAAGGCAAACCTGTGGGTTCTTGGATACGGAAATTCGGTATATGCAAGGTGGGGGTCTCCATTTTTATCCTTAATGATTTTGTATCCAACTTCGCCGACGCCGGTTGTGTATTTAAGTGAATTGGTAAGAAAATAAAGCTCATAACGGTGGGCTTCAGTACCTTCTTCACAATGAAAACAGGGACCGGAGGATTTTGCAGTGTTTATAATCTGAAAACGCATTTCGTGAAAAATCTTTAGTATTTCTGATTTTTTCAAAACAAGTGCTCTTGTTTTTGCAGATGAAGAACTGCTGAAATACAAAGCTGAATAAGCCATAACAAGAACTGCAACTGTGAGAGCAAGAACTATAATGACTTCAAACAGGGTAAACCCACGGGAATGGGTTCTGTATAGTTTAAAGGCTGAATTTGTATAACGACAGGTCTGCCTGCTGAACATCGTTTCTGTTAACCTCCACATGGATTCTTACCATGTTGATTCCTGAAGGGACTTCTTTTGATGAAATTACAACTTTGTATTCACCGCATTCTTTCTCGGATACGCCTGTTATTTCTTTGTTTGAAATTTCCTCGGTTTCTTCTATGGCAACAGGCAGGGCGTCAAGTCCGTTTGTCGTTCTGGAGGCAAGCTCCGTGGACTTGATTTCGAGGCTGAGAAGCGCCGTAAGCATAATCAGAGCTATGGCGAGGGCAATCATAACTTCGATGAGGGAAAAACCTCTGGTTTTTATAGCTGGTTTCAGTCTGTATTTCATACTCAAATTCTTAAACCGGTCTGGTGCAATTCTACAATCTGCAATTGGTAAAAACACACTTCACCGGAAATTCATCATCATAATTACTATGACGCTTTATCCCGATTAATATTTTCTCCTGCTTCGGATTCATTCTCTTTGATTGTGTATGGAATGCAGATATAAAAACTGGTGCCAAGTTCTACAGAAGTTTTGAACCATACTTGTCCTTTAAGATACCTTTCTGTTAAAAGTCTTACGCTGTAAGTGCCGAGACCTCTGCCTTTTCCTTTGGTTGAAAATGATCTTGCAAATATCTGTAGCTGGATATCATCGGACATATGTCCGGGGTTTGCCACTTTGAATACTATGCCTTTGTCGTTAGTTTTAGTTGTGAGTATGATTTCAGATCCAACTTCCGAAGCTTCAAGAGCGTTTTTTACAAGATTGCCTATAACTCTTTTTAGCAGGCGCTTGTCAGTTTCAAAGGTAACTCCGTAGGATGCCGGAGATATAGTGATTTTTCTTCCTTTACAGATTTCATGTTCCCTGTATTTTTCCGCAATGCTTTTAATTATGGAATAGGATTCAATCTCATCAATTTTGAGTTGTAACTCGTTGTTTTCAGCAGCAGTGAGATCCTGCTGGCTTTTGATGTCTTCAACAATGTTTTCAGAGACATTATCAACAATATCAATATATTCGTTCATCTCTTCGGATGTGGAATGTTTCATAATCTGAACAAAACCCCTGAGAATACTCATGTCGTTCATTATATCGTGGAAAAAGATTTTTTCGAGGGATCTTCTTCTTTTTTCACTGCTGATGTCGGTTAAGAAAAGAAAGTAAAATGTGTTTCCTCCGAAAACTAAAGATTCTGTCCAGACGCTGATGTTTACTGTTATGCCGCTTATGCTTGTAATAATGCATTCCTGAAAGCTGCTTTCACCTTTGTAACAGGATAAAATAGCCTTTGCTGCTCCGCAAATCTGGCAAAATTTTGTCGAACCGCATCCTTCGGGGCTGCTGAAAGCTCTTTCGCAGCATAATGCTTCTCCGGGCTTAAGCCCGATTACATTATGGTCATGTCCATTGGAAAAATATTTGTAAAAAGCATTGTTAACAAAGAGAATGCAATTACTGTTATTCAGGATAAATACGGGAAATGGCATAGCATTAAGTATGCCTGTGAGAAAAGCAGTTTCTTCAACTTGTTTTTTCTGCTCCGAAAACTGTTCATCATTCAGAATTCTGCTTTTAAATTTATCGAGTAATCCTTTTTTTTCTGTTTGGAAATCCATATCGTTATTTCTGCTCCTTTTCCGTTTTTTATATATGTTGAAAAGTCTGACAGTTCTATCTGAGATATGATGTGGTTTATGTTTTTCAATTAATATCATTATAGCAAAAATTTACAATAAATAAGATATTGCTTTATTATTGTAAACTAAGTGCCCAATGACCATATTAAGCATCATTTGCGAAAAAAAATGACATCTGCTTCCAATTTTTATTAACTAATCAGGCTAAAAATACTTCATGTAGTGAAGGATGTATCCAATGCCACTGAATTAGCAAAAACACTCCAATTCCCTGCCAATACTCTTGTTTTTCAGGGAGTGAGGTTCGTAGGGAAACCTGTTTTTCCAAAAAGCGTGGTTCCCTCTGATGGTCCCCAATCACCCGTCGGTCCCCCTGATTCAAAAGCTTTGGGAAGGCGGGTGCCTGCCCGCAGGGTGGGCGCGAGGAAGCTTTTTTCAAAAAAGTTTCCTCCGGGAACTGGGCAAACCAACACAACCCTTGTGAGCGATTATATAAACCCAAGCCTTAATTCATGGGCATTGAGGATATATCCGGGTTTGAGATTTTATGCCGTTATTTTTCAATACTTTGGGGAATTGTAATTTTAAAGACTGTGCCTGTTTCCGGACTGCTTTCAAACCCGACTTCACCTTTAAGGTATTTTTCTGTAAAAAGCTTAATACTGTATGTTCCTAAGCCTCTTCCTTCTCCTTTTGTTGTGAAGGAACGCTGGAAAATCTGGAGTTGTATGTTTCTCGCCATAAACCCGTCATTTGTTACGCTGATTACAATTTTATCCTGCTCAATGGCGGCGTTCAGCATTACTTTTTGCTGTGGCTGTATAGCTTCCAGTGCATTTTTTACAAGATTTCCAATTACACGGCGAAGCATCTTTTTATCGGTATGAATCTGAATATCTTCGGTTTTATCAGAAACAAAAAGGTTCTTGCACTCAGAAACCTGATGTTTTTTATAATTATCAATTATATCCTGTAGAATCGGCTTCAGATTCAGAGTCTCAAGTTTGACTTTAAGTTCATCATTTTCTGCTGCACTCAGCTCCTGCTGGGAAATAATATCTTCAATGAGAATATCTGACATGTCATAGATGACATCTGCATATTCTTTCATTTCCGATGGGTCCGAACCCTGTAACAGTTCCGTATAGCCTCTGAGGCAACCGGCATCGTTTAATATGTCGTGAAAGAAAATTCTTTCCAGAACTCTTCTTCTTTTTTCACTGCTTATATCAGCAGCAGCTACAAGGGTGAAATTTATTCCGCCGCAGATAAACGGCTCTGTCCACACTTTCAGTTCAAGGGATTCGCCGTTTTGTTTTGTTATCAGACATTCCTGAACGTCTTTTTTTCCACTTTGTGCAGTGAGGATCGCACTGACAGCACCACACACTGAACAATATTCGGAAGTTCCGCATCCTCCGGCCATAATCTGAGATCTGGCACAGTTGAGAGCTTCTCCCACACGAAGTCCCACAACGGCATCTTCATCAATTTTACTTATGAAAGTAAGAAAATGCTGGTTTGTAAATACTATCTGTCTGTTGTTGTTCAAAATAACGAAGGGGAGAGGTACAGCATCCAGTATTATCCTCATTATTGACAGGTCTTTGATCACCTTAACCTGACCGGCAAGGTCTTCCTTTGTGGCTCTTTCTGCCGGGGCAAACACTGTTTCCTGCTGTATTATACTCATCTAAACCTCCGGTATTTATTGAAGCTAAATCAGAATATCGTCTGGATTTTCAGGTGATTTATTTTTCAGGGCGGGCTTTAGGATAAAGTAATAGGATGTGAGTATTATTAATATACCCAATATGCCGAATCCTATCCCTAAAACCATGCCTAACTGACTGTTTTTTGCTTTTGCAGACAGTCTGTGGTTGTAATCAAGGATTATTTTTCCTCCCTTTTCCATTCCGTAGATGCTCGGATCCTTTAATTTGCCGTTTACGATGTTCCGGGCGTCAAGATATACCGTAACAGGTCCTTCGGATACAATAGCTTTTTTTACCTCAAAATAGTGAGGATTGTATGATGCATCATGGTATGTAATCCAGAAGTCGGAAGTATTAATACCGGCGATTGGGCATTCTACATCCTTTAATTTTGTTTTGAATGAGTCTTTGTATGTGTGCTTGATTTTTGTGTTTTCTGGAAATCCTGTTACTTTTATGAGGTGCTCCGGCTTTGGGAAATTCTGGTGAAAATATTGCCATATTCCGATAAATGCTATGAAAAACGCAATTAACCCAAAGCAGACTGATATGGCAAATATAGCTTTTCGGGCTGATCTTGAAATCTGCATTTGCTCACCAACATTTTTTATTCAACCTTAATGCTGATTTTCACTGTCTTTTGGATAATTCCTGTTGAAGGAGTCGTCATGTAAGCAAAGAAAGTTTTATTGCGGAGGTGTCTATGACCAATTTATTTAATGGTTTTAAACCTGAAACTCTGAAATTTTTCGCCGATCTCAGTAAAAACAATGAGAAAGTCTGGTTTGACGAACACAGGGAAGATTATGACGAGTTTGTAATGCTGCCCACAAGAAACTTTATCGTTGAAATGGGAAACAAACTTTCGGCGATAGTGCCCTTGATTGTTGCAGATCCTAAAGTCAACAGATCCATATTCAGAATAAACAGGGATGTAAGGTTCAGCAATGATAAAAGACCCTATAAAACCCATCTTGGAATTTGGTTCTGGGAGGGTAATGATTCCCGTATGGATAATCCGGGGTTCTATTTCCATATCGAACCTGGTAATTGTATTATTGCCGCCGGCATGCATTGTTTTTCGAAGCCCGTTATGAATAAATTCAGGGAAATGGTGGTTCATCCCAAAATGGGACCCAGGCTTCCCGAAGCTGTTGAAAAAGTTTCCAAATCGGGTCAGTTTGAAATAGGGGAGAAGACTCTGAAAAAAACTCCAAGAGGCTTCGATTCAAAACATCCTAATGCGGAATACCTTCTTTATACAGGTTTTAACGCATTTTGGGAAGGACCAGTTCCTGAAGAGGTTTTTTCCGCAGATATTATTGATTACTGTATGAAAAGATTTCAGGATATGCTCCCAATACATCAATGGCTTGTTGAAATGAAAAACTATTGATTTTTCCGCATTTAACTTACATTTCTTTTGCTAAATATGGGGAAGCTGTCTCTATGAAAAAGCCGGCTTCCCCATTTATTCATATTCGGAAATTTGCGTGCAACTATCCACTCTTCTGAATTTATCCCAATATCTTTTCAAGAATCCGGGTTACTCTTACAGCCTGTTCCGTGTTTGATTCCGCTTCTCCTGTAAGTATTTTATGGAAATGCTCAACAGTAAAGGCGATATTGTTTGATTCATCAAAGTTGAAACCAGATGCCTGTCTTTTTTCAGGATCTCTCGAAATCATACGGTTTACGGAATATTTTTCCATCTGAAGCGGCGGGTCTTTTATCATGTCATAAGTTATGGAGCCTTTGTTTCCATATATGGTAATATTGCGGTTCTTCCAGGGGTGGTTGAATGACAGAAACATGCTGCCTTTTATGGATTCATCCTTTGTTTCTATAAGCTCAAAATCGATTTCACCGGTTTCTGTGATGTTGTCGCCTGACATAATGTCCCGTCTTGAGAAGACCCATTTGCCTGGTATTTTTTGTGCCGGGTTTTCACTTAAATGCAGGGGAGCTATGGTGTCGAGAAGCGCCAGACAATGGCAGCCAAGATCCATATACACATTATTTTCTGAAAAGTGCCCCAGTTGTCTGATATTAAAAACTACACTCCGGATTGTTCCTATTTCCCCTGAAAGTGCCAGTTCCGTCATCTTTTTCAGTGAAGGTGAAAAAGTATAAATATAATCGGTGAAAAGAGTGAGTCCGGAGTTTTCTGCGAGATTTTTCAGTTCAAGGGCTTCGCTGTATTTTTCCGTAAGAGGCTTTTCGCAGAAGATGTGTTTCCCGTGCTTCAGAAACAATTTTACCAGTTCAAAATGGCTTTTAATCGGAGTTGCTATAAACACAGCATCGATTTCACTGTCGGATGCGATTTCGCCGACTGTGCATAATTTTACCCCGGCGGGGACTGCTGATTCTATTTTTTTGGGATTTCTGACGGCTATGGATTTCAGTCTGAAACCTTCATTGTTAGTCAGATATTTGAGAAGAATTTTTCCCCAGTAACCAAATCCGATAAGACCGACTGTAAATTTTTTCATGTGTACCTCTTCGAAAACAGGAATAAAAAAAGATTTTGAATTGTTGTAAATTATATGCCGGGAAGCCTTTCCCTGCATTGACATTATGCCGTTTTAGGAATACAATTTAATTGTAGAATAATATTTTTCCGGGTGGTGGCTGAATGAAAATAGGGCTTATATCTCCTCATGGTGTTGAATGTTTCCAGGAAGGCAACATCTTCAACGAATTTATCGGAAGCAGGCAGGATCTGGCTGATTTCACCGATGACGAACTTGAAGTTATGCCTAATCTGGCTCTTCTTACACTGGCGGGGTATATTGATTCTCAACAGTATCAGCTGGAATACATAGAAGAAAGCTTTGTTTTCGAACCGGGAAAAGAACCGGAATACTTTTCGCACCAATACGATTTGGTGATGATTTCCGCTTTTACCTATCAGGCTCCCAGAGCCTATGCCGTCGGCGACTATTTCAGATCTAAAGGCGTCCCCGTAATAATGGGGGGAAATCATGTTACCGCTTTGCCTGAAGAAGCCCTTGAACACGCTGATTTTGTTGTTACAGGGGAAGGTGAGGATGTTTTCCCTGTTTTTTTTGAAGATTTTTTGAATGGCAGAACCAAAAGAATTTACGAATCATCCCGATCCGTTGATCTGGGAACCATACCTCCTCCAAAATTCGAACTGCTGCCCCACAGGGAAAGATACAACAAAATACCTCTGCAGGCTACAAGAGGATGCCCCCATAACTGCGAATTCTGCTCGATTACCGCCGTCTATGGGCATAAATTCAGGATGAAGCCGGTTGAAAGAGTAATAGCTGAGATTGAAATTGCCAAATCGTTTTTTGTGAAGCCTCACATTTCGTTTGTAGATGAAAATATGCTTGTTAACCGCAATTATGCGAAAGAACTGCTTCGCAAAATGATTCCTCTGGGCGTAAGCTGGGAGTGCTACTGTGATGTTTCAGTGGCCGAGGATGAAGAACTTCTGGATCTCATGAGGGAATCGGGCTGCTATGAAATTCAGGTAGGCCTTGAAACCGTCAATCCGGAAAGCTTGCGTGAAGTAAGCCCCTGGAAATATAAGAGAATTACTTCATATCCCGAATATATTGCAAAAATCCAGAGTCATGGAGTCGGTGTAATGGGACTTTTCATGATCGGTATGGATAATGACGACAACACAATTTTCAGAAGATTGTGGGATTTCATCAATGCCAACAACATTTTTGAATCTGATCTTGCAATAATGACTCCACTTCCCGGTTCCGACCTCTATCTGAGGCTTAAAAGGGAAGGCAGAATTACATCGGAAAAGTGGAACCGTTACACTTGGTATCATATCAACTACAAGCCTGCGCTTATGAGTGAAGACGAGCTTAAAAAAGGAATGCTGTGGCTTCATCACAAAATCCACTCTCCCGGATGGATGGAGCTTAAAGAATCGGAAAAGAACCCCAGGCCCAGAGATAAAAATCCCTGTACGCCTGTCAGGTCATAGATTCCATAAGTTCACATTATTGTAACACTTATGGAAATTGTATCTGATATAATCAGATTCACAATGTTTTTGAGGAGGTGTGTCTATGGATTACAGAGCTTCCCTTTCAATGGCATTTGCTGTTACCCGTAATACCAATGGAAAAGTCGATCCTGAAGAACCCGCCACAGGTGTGTTTGATTCCGATGATGAGGAAGAACCTGACGGCACTCTGACAATAAGGGATCGCAGGGGAAATATTTACGAATATGGCAGGGAGGAATGGCTCTCCGCTGATAAAGACTACACCAAACACATCGGCGGAAAGACGGTCATTACTGAATTGGGCAATGTTGAGCCTAAAAGTGGAAAAGCTGACATTAAACCCAAAAAGGGAAATTGATGATTCAGCTTCTGAGTATTAGCAGGTCGTTTGCATCGCCTGCAGGTAAAGTTTGTGCGGTAAAACAGGTAGATCTGAGCATTGAAAAAGGCGAAATCGTCTGCCTTCTGGGTAGATCCGGCAGCGGAAAAACTACCCTTCTGAATCTGATTGGCACGCTTGATAAGCCTGACAGCGGCGATATACTATACAACGGATTAAACCTGAAACACATTTCATCATCGGGAATGCCTTTATTCAGAAGAAAGAATATAGGCTTTGTTTTTCAGTACTTTAATCTTGTTCCTTACTTATCCGCTCTTGAAAACATTGCTCTTCCACTGAAATATGATGGACTTCCAAAAAAAGAGAGGCTCGAAAGAGCTTCGGAGTTACTGGAAATGGTTGGGCTTACCGATAGAAAAGATTTTCTTCCCTCCCAGCTTTCCGGCGGTCAGGTTCAGCGCGTTGCTTTTGCGCGTGCTGTGGTGAATATGCCTGAGATAGTCCTTGCAGATGAACCCACAGGGCAGCTTGATTCGATTACTGCAGAGGAACTGGTTGATCTAATCCTTTCTCTGAATAGTAAATACGGCGTATCATTTTTTATCGCCACCCACGATCAGATTGTCTCTGAAAAAGCACATAAAACCCTCTATATGAAAGACGGTTCATTATCAGGCGGGAAGAAGGAAAATTCGCTGAATTAGGCGAAAAAAACCGGGTTAAAATGACGGTGTTATTTAGCATGGTAAATAATTATGTGAAGAGAGGAAGGCGCGTGGTGAAAATCAGAAAATCCGTTTTTCTATTTGCCGTAGCTATTCTTACTGTTCTCTTCTGTCTCTGTGCTCAGAAAGCATATGCCGGCAAAAACTGGTCGGATCAGGCTTTCTCGGAGAAAGAGGGAATTGCCGTAGTTGGCAATGAGGACAAGTATGAAGCAGTGTATGGCATAAGTATTCCCGAGAAAAAGGTAATATGGAAAGTCGGTATGCCCAAAAGCCATTCGGTGCATATCGAAATTGATGGGGATATGGTTATCCTGGTTGCCCTTGAAGACGCAGGCTTTTCAAAAAATGTAAAAGTCGTTGATCTGAAAACCGGCAAAGTAAAGTGGGAAGAGAAAATTCCCTCTGCCGCCAGAAAAACAGAAGTATTCAAAGATCAGGACACAATCTATTTCGGAGTTGACCAGGACTATAGAGATGTAATGAAAGCAAAGGTTTATGCTTTTAATAAAACATCAGGCGCTAAGAAATGGACTCCTTATGAAGCTATGGGAAACATTAAAGGTATGGTTCCCACTCAGAACGGAGATTTTATTCTGATTCTTGAAAAGACCAGTCAGGCAAAAGGCAACAAGCCTGCTGAGAAGAGCATTGAGCTCGTTAAAATTGACAAAAACACAGGCAAAGATGTCTGGGTGGTACCTGTAAAAGGAACTTTTGCAAGTATCCCTACAGAGCACGAAAGTGTGGTCTATTTTGTAACCCAGAACATCGAAACCGTAAAAGGCAGCGATGGAAAAGAAACTGTCAACATCGTCAGATCCTTCCAGGCAGTCAGCTCGGAAAACGGACAGATTCTTTCAACATTCGTTTTTGCCGATAAGGACAAACCTTACGGAGATCCGGTTTACGCCGCAGGTAATCCTGTTGTGGTAACCGAACAGGGAAAAGCAATCTGCTTTGAATCCAAACCCTCTGACCCCAATAAGCCGGTTAAGTGGGAAGTTGACCTCGGAGCAGCACCCCAGTCAAACATTTTAGTGCAGGATCAGCTTGCATACATACCCACAATGAAACTTGATGGCGAAAATAAGGTTTACAGTGTGGTATGTCTTGATACAGCTTCAGGCCAGCAGAAATGGACCAACAAAGTTGACGGAGTTCCCGAACTGCCGTTAATCGTAGCTAAAGACACAGTCATACTCGCAACAAGAATAACCCAGGGCGAAGGAAAAGGTCAGACCTTCCAGTTCAAACTTCAGGGAATTAACCCCCTTGACGGAAAAGAAAAATGGAATGGTATTGCAGACGGCAAACTCGAAAATCCCCTTTTCCTTAAAGACAATATGCTTTTCGTAATGCTTGCAGCAAAAAAAGGCAGCAAAACCGTTCATATCATCTCAATGTATGATATAACAACCGGTGCCGCAAAATGGGCTTACGAAACCGAAAGCGTAATCAATACAAAACTTTTCGTTGATGAAGACAGTGCAGACTTCGGAACCAAAGACGGTTTCGTAGTATCTGTCGGCATTGCTGATGGAAAAGAATTGTATAAATATAATGCAAAGAGCGAACTTGACACCACAATCGCAGCCAGTGACAAAAACCTTGGATTTGCCACACAGGAAGGCGAATACATCATTATCAACGATAAAGGTGTAGTTGAGAAGGAAATGAACCTGAAACCCTGGTTCGATATGAAGAAAATATCAATTCTTCTCGGATGCCTTGTCCTGTCAGCAGCTCTTTCGTGGTATATCTATCACGCACGCAAAGGCAAAGAGATGTTCGTCCGTAAAATTGCCGGTCTTCAGGCAATCGACGAAGCAGTAGGCCGTTCAACCGAAATGGGTAAACCGGTGCTCTACATCACGGGTCTTGCAGACGTGGATGATATTCAGACTCTGGCTTCGCTGTCAATTCTCGGACATATCGCCCAGAAAACAGCGGAATATGACACTCCCCTCGTGGTTCCCTGCTGCCGCTCAGTCGTTATGAGCACCGCACAGGAAGTGGTTAAGGAATCCTACCTCAAAGCAGGACGTCCCGATACCTACAGATCAGAAAACATTCATTATCTTACCGACGATCAGTTTGGTTATGTGGCCGGTGTTGACGGTATTATGGTCAGAGAAAAACCCGCAGCCAACTTCTATATGGGTAAGTTCTATGCAGAATCACTGATTCTCGCAGAAACAGGACACTCAACAGGCGCAATTCAGATTGCAGGAACTGCAGAAGCTGCACAGCTTCCGTTCTTTGTGGCCGCTTGCGACTATACCCTCATAGGAGAAGAACTGTTTGCCGCATCAGCTTACCTTTCAAAGGACGCACAGCAAATCGGCTCCCTCAAGGGTCAGGACATGGCGAAAGCTATCATTCTGGCAGTGGTTGCCGCAGGTTGTCTGCTTCTTACCTTTGAAATGCATTGGGTAAAACTGTTGTTCGCAACACAGTGATTGGCATAGCCAGATTAATCTTGCAGGGCGGGTTTAAACCAGCCCTCCTTCCGGTAAAAGGAGTTGAAGTATGAGAAGAGAAATTCCAATGGCTATAACCACCCTTACGGGCCTGATAATGATTATCGTTTTCTTTGTGCCCCGGTGGGAAGACTGGAGCGACATATTCCTTAAATGGTTTACGGTTATCGCCGGTTTTGCACTCGTATTGGGTGCAGGCAGTTTGCTCCTGGTTAATTTGAATAAAATCAGCAGAAAAGCTTCAGGATGGGGCTATAATGTAGTGCTGATTATTGGTTTGTTAGCAACAGCAGGTTCGGGTATTATACAGGGTATAGGACCCGGAACTATGTTCGATTTTATATTCGTTTATTTCTTTACACCCCTCTCTGCTACAATGTTCAGCCTTCTGGCATTCTACATTGCATCAGCGGCATTCAGAGCCTTTAAGGCAAAATCCCTCGAAGCTGGTCTGCTTCTCGTAACCGCATTCATCGTTATGCTTGGCCGCGTTCCCATCGGCGAAATGATGTGGAATGCACTGCCCTTCGCCCAGTCGATTCCCCTTACAGAGATCATCGAAAAGTGGATTATGGGCTGCTTCAATACAGCAGGACAGAGAGCCATTATGCTCGGTGCATCAATCGGTATCATATCAGTATCTCTGAAGATCCTCCTTGGCATCGAAAGATCATATCTCGGAGGAGGAGACTAATATGACAGTTTTTGACAAAATCAAAAATCTGGACAGAAGATGGATCTTCCTGTTTATCCTTATATCAGTTATCATACCTCTTCTGATTCCGCTTAACCTTAAACTCAACACAAGCAAACCGGTGGAAGATATTTATTCTTATATGAATTCACTGCCCGAAGGCAGCGTGATTCTTATGAGCTTCGATTACAGCCCTTCCACCGAAATCGAACTCAATCCCGCAGCTATTGCCATAGTGAGACATGCATTCCAGAAAAAACTCAAAGTGGTTGCTCTGGCTCTCTGGCCCATGGGCGCATCAATGTCCCAGAATGTTCTCACACCTCTTGCAAAAGAGTATAACAAAGAGTATGGCAAAGACTATGTAAACCTTGGTTACAAGGCAGGCGGGTCGGTTCTCCTTATCAGTATGAACAACGGTTTTGCCACCGAGTTCCCCACTGATATCAACGGAACAGCAGTTACGGATCTTCCCCTGATGAATCAGGTAAAAGATTATAAGAGCTGCGCTCTGGTAGTTAGCCTTTCCGCCGGCGTACCCGGTATGAAAGAGTATGTCCAGATCGTGGCCACCCGTTTTGGCAGCAAAGTTGCCGCAGCCTGCACAGCAGTATCAGCACCTGAAATGTACACCTTCCTCAATTCAGGACAGCTTCTGGGACTGATGGGCGGACTTAAAGGCGCTGCAGAATATGAAAAAATGATTGATTATAACGGTGATGCAAGAAAGGGTATGGATGCCCAGTCTGTTGTCCACCTGGTAATCGTTCTGTTTATTCTGTTCTCCAATGTGGTATATTTTGTCGATGAATACAGGAAGAAAACGGCGGAATGATAATTTCGTCGTAGAATCTGTTAAAAGGATTAAGAAAGGGGAAATTGATTGATGATACCCACATCAATATATAATCTGTCAGTGGATTTCACCGGTAATCAGTTGTTTGCCGCAGCTGTTGAAGCGGGCAAAAAGTTCAGCACCGGCGAAATCATAGGTGTCTGGATAGCCACAGCCCTGACCATCTTTATCTTCAGCTTCCTGTATGAAGACAACGCCATGTATAAATTTGCAGAACATCTGTTCGTAGGCGTATCAGCCGGTTATGTTATGGCTACCACATACAACAATGTAATTAAACCCAACCTGTTCGGCAAGATTCAGAGCGGCATCGTCTCTCTGATGCACGGACAGTTTGTCTGGAAAGACCTGTCATTTATTCTTGCAGGTCTTATGGGTCTGATGCTTCTTATGAAACTGGTACCCAATATGGGATGGCTTTCCCGCTGGCCCCTGTCATTTATGGTAGGTATCGCTTCAGGTCTGGGTATTGTGTTTACAATGGAAGCGCTGGTTCTCAAACAGATCGATGCCACTCTGGTTCCTCTGATTGTTAAAACCGCTGCCAACAGCATTGATATCGGAGATACAATCAAAAACTGGCTTATCGTCATAGGCGTTTGCTCCGGACTTATCTACTTCTACTTCTCGAAAGAGCATAAGGGTCTGGTGTTCGGAACAATGTCCAGAATCGGCATTTTCGTTCTTATGATGGCCTTCGGCGCAGCATTTGGCTACACCGTAATGGCTCGTGTATCACTGCTCATCGGCAGAATGCTTTTCTTCCGCGACCAGTGGTGGCCCGTTGTTAAAGCAACATTCCACTTTTAGGTTTTAAACCTGAAATATGGTAAATTATAAAAAAATCAGGGGCTGCAAAGCTCCTGTTTTTTTTTTGTTATAAATATGGAATTGGGGACCGACCGGGGGAATTTGGACCGTCAGAGGGAACCACGCTTTTTTGGAAAAGCGAGGTTACCCTCCGAACCTCCCTCCTTGAAAAACAAAAGTATGAGTTTGAGGTTTTAAGTGGATTTTACTAATTCATTGGCATTGGGCCCTTGGGTATGCGGTTCTGCCTTCCACCAGACTGAATTCTTGTATTGATTCCAGGGACATCGGGTTTAATGCAAAACGACCAAATCCGGGTTTAAGCATGTTTAGAGTTGTTGTAAGAGTAGTTCTTAAACAATCTCTTAATTTCCACCTGAGTTTTTTTCTCAATCATATACAATTAACACTATGACTGGGGCTGGATTCTGAGGGTGATGTTTTTGCCGGTTGTTGAGGGGTAGATAAAAAAGTATGAAATTGTCGATTCACGGCAGAATTCCTCGTGGTCTTTTTCTTTGGTGTAAGTGCCGAAACTTCTTGCCTTTGCGAGATCTCTCAGATTCTGTAGCAAATCCTGTCCTTCCGCCGGTATAAGCTCTGCCTGCCAGGTGTAATACATTGTCCAGGTTCCGCCTACGCTGAGATTTGCTATTTTCTGAGTTGCCAGTGATTCGTAAATTTCTCTGTCAATTCTCGAATCAATAAGTATGGGGAGCTCTTTTGTTATCTGGCTGAGGGTTTGATAATCGGATTTATCTTTTATTGAAACCTGCCATTTTATGCTGGTTCCACAGGCGGGGAATTTTGAGCCTGTGAAATTTTCAGGCTGTCTGATGCTTACTTCATAATGAATACCTTTGGTGTCGAGGGCAAACATATATGTATCTTCATCAGGGCTTTTTTGGGTTTTAAAACCGAGTTTCCGCATTTTTGATTTCAGCGCTTTTATTGTATCCAAAGCGCTTCCTTTTATGGCAAGTTCATTGATCCACCATATCATTTTTGTTGAATCCGGTGTTTTTTCATAAGCAACGCCAAAATCTGATCTGAATATGGGAAATGAAGCCAGAAAATCTCTGAGGTTTGCAGGCGCTGTCAGATCTTCCCTGTGGGTTAACTTGCCGAGATAGGTTTTGAAATTGTCATCTGAGCCGACATCAGCGGATTTCAGAAGGTTTTGCACTGGGGAACCGGCTGGTTGTTCCGTTGCGTGAACAAGATGGGGAAGTGAAAGAATAAGCAGTATTATTGCCGGTAGAAAATAGCTGAATTTTTTTGGTGATTCCATAAAACCCTCCCTTTCTGATATAAAAATGCGGAGCTGACCTTTATCAGCCAGCTCCGCATAAGAATCAGTATTTATATGAGTTCAAGTGCTTTTTCCAAAGCTGCAAGCAGGTCTTCCACATCCTCTATACCTACTGAGATGCGGATAAGCCCGTCGGTAACACCGGTTTTAAGCCTGATTTCCTCAGGGACTGTGGCGTGGGTCATCGAAGCGGGGTGCTGGATGAGTGAGTCAACGGAACCAAGGCTCACAGCAAGGCTGAATATGTGAATATTGTCAAGAAGCTTTACTGCTGCATCATATCCGCCTTTGACTTCAAATGAAATCATTCCTCCGAAATCTTTCATCTGTTTTCTTGCAACATCATAATGGGGATGATCTTCAAAACCCGGGTAATAAACATATTCCACTTTGTTGTGGTTTCTGAGGAAGTGGGCTATTACTCTGGTGTTGCTGCAGATTCTTTCCATACGAAGCGGCAGGGTTTTCAAGCCAAGGTTGGCAAGCCAGGTGTCGAAGGGGCTTGGACAGCCTCCCAGATCTTTTACCATATGGTAAAGCTTGTCTTTTATTGCATCACGGTGGGTTACTGCAATGCCGCCGATAAGGACGCCATGTCCGCCGATGTATTTTGTTGTGCTGTGGAGGGATACATCTGCGCCAAGGGCAAGAGGTCTCTGAAGATAGGGGGTGCAGAATGTGTTGTCAACAACTATGTAGATATCAGGATTGACAGATTTTGCAAATTTTGAAAGAGCCTCAATATCGGTTACCTTAAGGGTGGGGTTTGTAGGAGTTTCAAAATAAACCATTTTTGCATCGGGATTCTCCTGCATTACCTGTTTGAACATTTCAAGATCAGATGTATCTACGGATATTGCATTTATTCCGTATTTGGGAAGTGTAGTCAGGAACAGGTCTTCTGTGCACCCGTAGAGGGAATCTCCCCGGATTACCTTGTCTCCATTTCCAAGTAAAGCAAGGGCTGTTGAGCTGATTGCCGCCATACCTGAAGCGAAAGCTACAGATGAAACTCTGGTGTTATCAGGGTCTTTCATCTTAACTTCCTTGCCTTCGAGAGCATTCATTTTTGCTTCGAAAACTGTTGTGGTGGGGTTTCCCAGTCTTGTGTAAATATATCCGTCTTTCTTTGCGCTGAATAACTCCTTGCCTTCCTGAGAATTCTGGAAAACAAAGGTGGAAGACTGGTATATGGCGTTGGCATGGGAAATTGCCTTGCCGGGCTGAAGAACATGCTCACCTGCATGAAGTGCTCTGGTCTGGAAACCATAGTCAAGGTAAAACTCCTTGAGAAGGTTTTTATCAAGGGTGGATTCCATAGCTGCCTCCTGTTAAAGCAAATGGATTAAGTTAAATTAACCGTTGGGATTTTACGATTTTTACGGCAAAAATGATTTTCCTTTATTATTTTTGCCTTTGTTCAAAATATGATGCTGTATGGTTAAAAAGGTCACCAAGGGCAAATCTGATCAGGCTGTCCGGTGAGGAAGCAAGGGAAATATATCTGATTTTCTTTTCGTTTATTTCTATGTCGCTGAGTTTCCATTTTCCCTTTTCGAAGGAAGCGAGTCTGAGGGCTGTATCTTCCTTGAGTTTGCCTGAAAGGAATAAAATCTTCAGAGAACCGTCTTTCTGGAATCTGGTTGAAGTAATGTCCCAGCAGAGATCTCCGAATCTTTCCATATGCCATGTGCCGTTTTCCGTTCTCAGGACTGTAAGATGTCCGTCACGGTCGAAATATGATACGGCATAATCCCCGGTTTTGCTGACATCTGCAGAAAGGCCGTTTTGGTCAATACTTGCGGCATAAGGTCCGGCAAGTTCTTCTATTGTCCATTTTCCATCTTTTCCGAGGGTTGCCATGCGAACAAATGTGCGTACCGGTGATTCGCCTGCAGGGGGATTGGCAATCTTGTTGCCGTCAACAAAAACCACTTTTATCTGATCATCGGGAGCAGCAAGAATAACGCAGCCATCTCCGTATTCGCCAAGTTTGGAAATGACTGATGTTTTCCATTTTATTCCGCTTCTTGTTGCGTATTTGAGAACCGATTTGGTTTTATCCTTAAAAACGATGTGGGGATTTCCGGCTTTATCGGTGGTGATGCTGGAGTTTAATCCTGTATCGCCTGTATAATCGACTCGGTCCCATTTCCACTTTCCATCTTTGTATATTGCATATTTCAGATCGCCTTTTGTGGCGTCATAATATGAAACATGCATATCTGTGCCCGTTCCTGCAGCAAGGCTTGCAAATTTTCCCACATCTCCGGTGTTGTCAACTACTGTTACCCGCCAGACTCCGCCTTCTTTCCGGGCAGAGCGGAGTTCTTTTCTTGAATAGTCATAATAGCACATCACAGGAGTGCCGTTATTGTCGATGGCAAGATTGATATATCCGCCGACCTGGCTTTTTCCGTCTATTCTGCCAAGACCCCAGCCTTCGCCTTTTTCAACAAGGACATTAAGGGAATCTCCGTCATACAGGATTATAAAATCTCTGCCTTTTGCATCTTTTGCAGACTGGCATTCTCTGAATTCATACCCTTTCTGAGCTGAAGCAACAAGCTTTTCGTCCCATTTTGCGCCGTTAAACTTTGCAATTTTCAGTTCGCTGCTTTTGCTGTCGGTGAAAACTATGGACGGAAAACCATTTTTCACTGAAGACAGCGAAAGATTCTCGCAGTTATCAACACTTATCTGCTCCTGTTTCCATATACCTGAACCTGCAAGGGCTTCCCTGAGAATAACAATATGTCTGTCTCTGTCAACGATAAAAGCGGTAAGGGTTGATTCTTTCTCCCCAGTCTGTGCATCAAAACCCGAACAACCTATTGAACCGGGGACAGTGCTGATTTTCCATCCTTTATCGTCGTTGAAAGCTCTTTTAAGAATCCACTGTGAAGGAACCCCAGGAACCGGTTTTTCCTTTTTTGATGCCGGCTTTTCTGCTGTGGCGGCAGTTTTACCCATATAATAAACCTGAATACTGCCTGTAGAATTAATAAGCAGACAGGTTTTTCCACCGTTTGAGTCTATTTTTTCCTTTGTCCATACGCCTGCCAGTTTTTTAGCTATATAAAGACCATCTTTTGCCTGATAGGAAATTACAGGTTCACCACCGGGCTTGAGTGCAAGGCTGCAATATCCGCCTGCTCCTGAAGCTGTATCAGGCTGTTCGATTGTCCACGAGCCGTTTCTTTTAACAGCGTATTTAAGTGTTTCATCGTGGCCTGAAAAACATATACAGGGATTGTTCGCATCGTCATAAACAAGTGAAGAGGACAAGCCTGTCTGTCTGAAGCCTGCGGGGGCGACTGTTTCAACTTCCCATCTTCCTCTTTCCACTTTTGCGTATTTGAGTGAACCGAGGTTTCTGTCGTAATAACAGACTCCCGGGTTGCCTTTTTTATCAAATTCAAAATTGAATCCTTCACCTATTCCAAACCGGCTGCCTTCCACATACTGGATATTCCCTTTTATCGCGGGAGCTGCGTTTGCCTGGCTTAAAAAAGCGGCGAAAAATAAAATCAAACAGAGAGCTTTGCCGCTGAGTGTAAAAATCTGGTGGCGGTTCATCAATATTTCCTTTCAAACTGGATGGGTATATTTTATTTAGTTTACCTTGTCGTCTTTTCCTTCCAAAATATTTACCCTGTTCTATGTAACTTTTCTTTTGTTGAAAACTCATTTGGAGGAATCTTTTTCCGCAGGGTAAATATAAGTTCAGAAACATTTAGCACAGAGGGCCTTATTTATGGACCTTAAAATCGGAGTAAACAACAGTGGACATTCTCATTTCAGAATGTTTGTGAAATCGAAGGTCATGGATGACCTTGTAAATGATATTATCAAAACTTCAGGGCTTGATATTACCGTTGTTGATGTTGACGGCAATATTATTCTTCCTCCGGGTTTTTCTATGAAGTATCCTGATGATGTTCTCAAAGATTTTGGAGAATATATTTCCGGAGAACTTCTAAGTTTTCAGTTCAATTCAAAACCCAGACTTTTTAAGCTTGGAGATCAGATTGATCTCTGCTTTATTGTGTCGCCTATCCATTATAAAAAAACCAGCGGCCATATCGGTTTTATAGTAGGCGGACCTTATATTCAGGAAGTCTGTGGTGATTTCGAAATTGAAATTTGCGACAAGCTTTATAAGTTTTATAAGACCATAACCGAAACGGATATTGACAGCGTAATTTCTCTGAACAGCACATTACAGAAGGTTGCAGTCAGGATTATGGACTCCTATGGAAGAATGATTGCCAATCTATATGAAGAGAAAATCAGATCACTCAAAAATATGAACAGGTTGTCAAGTCTTTATGAAATCAGCGCATCACTGAATAAAGAGAGAGATCTGAAATCAGTTCTGAAACTGGTTCTTAATAAAAGTATTGAACTTCTCGAGGCAAACAACGGTTCCGTTCTGCTTTTTGACGAATTGAAAGAACATCTGACCATTTTTGTAGCCAACGGATTATCTGAAGAAATTATCAGAAGTACACTTATCAAAGTAGGCGAGGGGATCTCCGGAACAGTTGCCAGAGATGGCAAACCAAAGCTTCTTAAAAAAGGCGTGAAAGACGATAAATCAAGTATTCAGAAATCAGCAACATTACTGAACTCAGCTATTTCAGTACCTCTGATTTCAAATGAGGAAATCCTTGGAGTGCTCAATGTCAGCGGGAAAAAGCACGATCAGGATTTTGAAGATGAAGATCAGGAACTGCTTGAAGCATTGGCGGCAAATGTCTCAAACGCCATCAGAAATGCAAGCCTCAATGAGAGGATTCAGCGTAAGATAGACGAGCTTTCCGCTCTGTTTGATTTAAGCGCCACTATAGTTTCATCTCTGGACAGAAGAGAAGTTCTGAAAAAAATCATGGAAAATGCCATTGCACTTCTCAATGCCGCAGCAGGTTCCCTTATGCTGTTCAACGAAGGGGATCAGCTTCTTGAAATTGAAGTGGGAGTCGGACTCCCGGAACATGTCATCAGAGATACAAAAGTTCGGATAGGTGAGGGAATATCCGGCAAAGTAGCCAGAGAGAGAAAACCCAGGCTTCTGAAAAAAGGCCTTCAGACTCAGGATTCAAAAAGTGGCAGAGATAACAGGGAATTCCCGTCAGCTCTATGCGTACCCATGATTTTTCAGGACAAGTTTATAGGTGTGATAAATGTAAAGGAAAAGAACGACGGAAGCAATTTCGACGGTTCTGACCTTGAACTGCTGACCATGCTTGCGGGGCAGGCTGCCATTGCTATTGAAAATGCAGAGCTTCACAACAAGCTGCGGGATCTTTTCGTGAATTCAATCAAAGCTCTTGCAAATGCCATCGAAGCGAGAGATGCCTACACCAGGGGACATTCGGAAAGAGTAACTGAATATTCCGTTAAACTTGCCGATTACATGGGATATGATGGAGAAGAAATTGATAAAATCCGTTATGCTGCATTGCTTCATGACATCGGCAAAATCAACATAAAAGAAGAGATTCTGAATAAACCCGGCAAGCTTACCAAGGAAGAATATGAAATTATGTGCGAACATCCCGGGTTTGGCGCCAAAATTATGGGGCATGTAAAAGAATTTCAGTCGATTCTGCCTTATATGTATCATCACCACGAAAGATACGCTTCAGGCGGGTATCCTGACGGTGTGAGAGGTGAGGAAATACCTCTTCCTGCCAGAATAATCGCCCTTGCAGACGCTTTTGACGCAATGACCACAGACCGACCTTATCGAAAAGCGCTTGATACCGATTTCTCAGTTAATGAAATCAAAAAGAATTCAGGCACTCAGTTCGATCCGCTGGTTGTGGAAGCTTTTGTCAGACTGGTGGAAGCTGAAAGGGAATGGATAGATTCAATTATCGAAAGCTCACGGGAAGAGCAGGCATCATAAATTATAGAAAGGTGATGTATATGAAAAACAAACGCGCCCTTTATATCCTGGCTTTTTTGATGGTTATGCTGCCGTTTTTATCGATCTTTCCCGGCTGCGGCAGTTCGTCCGATATCGGTTCTTCTCAAAACAATCAGGTTACCGCTGAAATCGGTCCTGAAGGCGGTACGGTGAAAATGCCCGATGCTGACGGATCACCGGAAATTACTTTCCCTGAAGGTGCATTTTTTGGAAATGCAAAGGTGACGGTTACTGATACGGATAGTATTGCCCAGCCTGAAAATTCCGAAATTATTTTCAGACACAATTTTAAAATCAGAACCGAAGGCGCTGCTCTTTCACAGAGCGCAAATATTTCCATCAAATATACGATGGATACCTCGCTGCCCACACAGACTCTTATATGTGTTTATAACAACGGCAAACACACACTTTTCAATGCTGCCGAAAGTTCAACAGGGGCATCGGGAGAAGTAAACTTTGTAAACGAATCGACTACAGCTTCAGGCTCAAAAGATGAAACTGTTTACGAGGCTGATATTGCCGCTGCTGATGTGCCTGTCATCGACAATTCCGGTTCAACACCTACCGTAAAAGTTTCTAAACTGGTGGGAAGCCAGTGGGTTGAAAACACAGACAACTGGACAGGTTCGAAGGTTGCTCTGCTGGTTCACGGAATCAACGGCTCATCTGCTGATCTTCTCGCTCTGGGAATCCATCTGAGCGAAACTCAGAATTATGACGGCATTTACGCTGTTGACTACGGTCTCGGCTACCACATAGACGATACCGGATCAGTAATTGCGAATATCATTTCATCAAGAATGCCTTCAGGCGGAAAACTTGATCTGTTTGCCCACAGTATGGGGGGGCTGGTTTCAAGAAGCGCGCTACAGAATCATGGAAGCGCTCAGTACACACGGCTTCTTATTACAATGGGAACCCCTCACAACGGAGTTTTCGCCGCATTTCTGCTTTCACTGATCACAAATAAATATCTGCCCGGTTTTATACCTGAGATTTCCGATCTTTCACCCGGATCCGATTTTCTCAACAGCATAAACAAAGGTACGGTTATCAACTGCAATATCTATGCTGCTGCAGGTACGGACGGCAAACAGCTCACAACATACTGGACAATTAAGTATTTTGGCGAAACACTCACAAAAATACTTCTTGGTGATACCAGTGTGGACGGAATGGTAGGCGCTCACAGCGCAGCTTACGACATAAGCTCGATATGTGCCAAATGGGAAACATCTTCATTCCCGGTTAGCCACGCTTATATCAGAGGCGGCGATGAGGGTTCGCAGATTTATGAGGATGTATTTACCCAGATAGATACCTGGCTCGGAGAAAACTAAAACCCGGTTATGCTCCGCCGTTTACCCTTTTTACAAATATCTCGGAGACGAGGGAACGATCAATAGCGATCTCGGTTTCACCGGACTGTATAACCAGAGTGGGCAGTTTCTGATTCACCACAACAATGGATTCGGGAACTATACCGAGGGAAGACAGACGCTGAAGCCTGACGCGGTCTTTGGAAGCGATAAAAACGATCCTTCCCTTTTCTCCGGGCATCAGATCGCCAAGGGGCATAACAAGGGGTCTGATGGTTTTTACAATCCTGTTACAGCATTCGCCCGGAGGAATGGGTTTTCCGTGGGGGCATTTTGGGGGATGACCCAGAAATGAACAGATAGAATCAGTTACCTCATCACTCAGAATATGTTCAAATTCACATGACGGCGCTTCAATATTTCCATGCGGAATTTCAAAAAGGTCCGTGAGCATTCTTTCAGTCAGCCTGTGCCTGCGTACGATGTTTCTTGCTCTTTTTTCGCCTTCATCAGTAAATTTGATATGTCCATCCTGAAGTTTTACCAGAAGTCTGCTCTGAAGCAGATTCATATTTTTAAGAATAACTTTTCCTGCTCCCGATTCCTCGAAATGATTTGAAGTTACCTTGCCTTTTTCGCGCAGATCCCAGATAGATTCGAGAAGTTCATCAATATGATGCTCCTCATCATGAGTGCAGTTGTTTTTTTCCTTTAATCCGAGGTTTTCTGATTTTGAATCTCCGCACATATATATACCTTTCTGTTTTTAGTCTTATATAATTTATACCATTTTTGTCCTGCTTGCGGAACACTTGTGAAAAATATACTTAAATACACTTGCGTGAGTTGTTTTTTGAAGGTTTATACCTGATTCTGAAGAACTAATTAAGCATGGGTTGAAATAAAGAATTGTAAAAAACGCTGAAAACGACGGTGCAGAAATATGTCAAAATTTCTTGAAAACCTGACCATCCCCAAAAAAATCCTCATCATCCTCTCGATTCTTACTATTATTGTTACAACGCTTGCCGTTGTGGGTATGATGAAGATTACCAATGAAAGTTCCAACTATGATGATATTGTCAGAAATGCCTGTAATGCTCTGATTGCAGTTCCAAGCGCCAATGCGGAGCTGTTCGAACTTGCATTTACCGCCCAGAGTCTGCTTTCGGAAGATGACCAGCTCAGTCTTCAGTCAAAGATTGCCGAGGTTGACGGGATTAAATCAAAATTTGAACTTTATTGCTATAAAGCCAAAAAGAGTCTTCCTGATGAAGTTACAAAACTTGACAGTTATGTTGAGAGATTTGATGAATTATGCATCATCGTTAAACGCGCCGGTCAGGAAAAACTGAATGGAAATCAGAATAAAGCAAAGGTCATACTAATTGTTGAATTCGATCATAAAGCCAGAGCACTCTTCAGAGAATTATATGCCTTGAGCAGTGTGGTTGAAGCTACAAAAACACTGGAAGCTAACAGCATTGATTCGAGAACCAGCGAATTTTTCTTTAATATGCTCATATCTATGCTACTGGCGATTCTTCTTGCTTACACCCTTGCCATCTTTTTTGCCAATCAAACCCTTATTCAGCCATTAAAGGTGCTGAGTCTCAACATGACAAGGCTTTCCCGGGGAGAACCGGTGGCTATATTTGAAAACCTTGAAAGAAAAGATGAAATAGGAGACATGCTCAGGGCTTTTGATGAGATTCATCATACCTATGTGGAAAACCAGAAGCTGAGGAATGAAGCCGCCAATAGACAAAAAGATATTGAAACCGCATACGAACAGGTGCAGAAACAGAACTCCAGGCTCCAGGAAATTCAGGAAGAAGCCAGCAAAGCTCAGAAACTGATTACAGAAATCACTGATAACATTCCCGGTGTTGTGTTTCAGTTAATAACCGGAACAGATGGAAAAGTCAGATTCAGCTTTTTAAGTAATGGAATAACACACTTTCTCGGACTCGACCGAGAGCTTCTTCTCAGTGATTTCAGCGCTATGATCAGAGCTGTCCACCCTGAAGATCAGGAAGAGATGAAACAATCCATCAGAGAATCATCAAAAACCCTTAAACCCTGGCTTCAGGAATTCAGAATAATAAATCAGGATAACGACACACACTGGGTTAAGGGAAGAGCATTCCCACAGTGGCAGAAAGACGGAACAGTCATTATGAACGGTTATTTTGAAGATGTAACCGAGCGTAAGAAAATGGAAGCTGCCCTTATCGAAAGTGAGGAATACTTCAGAGCTGTTTATGAAAACGCAGGCGTAGGTATAGCCAGCAGCGGCAAAGATGGTAAGGTTATCAAAGTAAACAGCACATTCTGCGATATTGTTGGTTACACCGTTGAAGAAATGCTGGAATTGTCGCCTGTAAAAATCACACATCCCGACGACATAGGCAAAACCAGGGATTATCTGATACAAATGCAGAAGGGTGAACTTGATTCATTCAAATGTGAAAAACGATATATCAGAAAAGATGGAAATATCAGATGGGTTGATGTGCGTTCCACCATTCTGAAAGATAAAAGCGGCGAATTTATTGCCACAATTGCGGTGGTCAATGACATAACCGAGAGAATTCAGGCAGAGGAAAAAGTAAGGATAGTATTTGACAACTCAACTGACTGCTATCTCTTTGTTTCTACTGACGGAATTGTTGACTGTAATAAAGCGACTCTCGATATGTTCGGTTTGCGTAATAAAGAACAGATTCAGGGATTATTCCCTGGTGATTATCCCCTTTCTCCGGAATTGCAGCCTGATGGAAGCGTCTCTGCTGCATCAAGCCGGGAATTGATTTCAGCAGCATTTGAAGGCATTGCCCAGCGTTTTGAATGGACCCATATGAAATCGGACGGAACCCAGCTTCCCACTGATGTAATGGCTATTCCCATTAAACTTGGCGAGAAAAATGCTCTACTTGCAGTAATTCATGATATTACCGAGCATAAAAAAGTGGAAGACGCTCTTATGACTGCCAAAACCGCTGCAGAGGATGCAACAAGGCTCAAGAGCGATTTCCTTGCGAATATGAGCCATGAAATCAGAACCCCGATGAATGCCATTATCGGAATGACTCATCTTGCCCTGCAGACTGAAATGACTCCGAAACAGATGAATTATCTTGAAAAAATCAACAAATCAGCTAATTCACTGTTGAGAATCATAAATGATATTCTCGACTTCTCCAAAATTGAAGCTGGAAAGCTGGAAATGGAAAAAACCGGGTTCAAGCTGGAAAATGTTCTTGAACACCTGACGGATCTTACATCAATAAAGGCACAGGAAAAAGGGCTTGAGCTTCTGGTTTATACAGCTCCTGAGGTTCCGACGGCACTGGTTGGAGACCCCCTGAGACTTGGACAGGTTCTTACCAATCTTGTGGGTAATGCGGTTAAATTTACCCATAAAGGTGAAATTGTTGTTGCTGTAACAAAAGTGGAAGAATCCGACAGAAATGTAACGCTGAAATTCTCTGTAAAAGATACAGGTATTGGCCTGACCGAAGATGAGAAGAATAAATTGTTCAAAGCCTTTACTCAGGCAGATACTTCAACAGTGAGAAAATACGGCGGCACAGGCCTTGGTCTGGCTATATCGAGGCGTCTTGTTGAGATGATGGGTGGAGCCTTCGAAGTGGAAAGCACTCCCGGAGTCGGCAGCATTTTCTCATTTAATTCTGTCTTTGAAAAACAGGAAGTAGCTTCAAGAAAAGTTATGCCTCCTATGGATCTCACCGGATTAAGGGTTCTTGTTGTGGATGACAATCAGTCTGCAAGGGAAATCCTCGAAGAAATCCTTCTTTCATTTAAATTTATCGTTCATACTGCAGGTTCGGGAGAAGATGCACTTCGGAAAATTGAGGAAAGCCAGAAGGACAAACCTTTTGAGCTTGTTCTTCTCGACTGGAGAATGCCCGGAATGGACGGTCTGGAAACGGCAAAGAAAATTCAGGATAATCCGGGAATCGAACTGCCTCCGACTGTGATTATGGTTACAGCATACGGCAGAGATGAAGTTATGAAAGAAGCACAGGAAATAGGCCTTGGCGGCTTCCTCATAAAACCTGTTACTCCATCGCTTCTGCTTGATACAATTATGGAAGCATTGGGTAAAACTGATACTGCAGTGGCATGGGAGGGCAGGCGGAAAAGGCAGAAAGCTGAAGTTTCGCAGATGATAAAGGGTGCAAAACTTCTCCTTGCTGAGGATAATGCGATCAATCAGGAAGTGGCAAGAGAGATACTTAATAACGGCGGAATTGAAGTCGTAGTGGTCAGTGACGGTAAAGAAGCTGTGAAGGCAGTTGGAAAATATCATTTCGACGGTGTTCTGATGGATATTCAGATGCCTGAAATGGATGGATATGAAGCGACAAAGATAATAAGATCAAACCCTGAATTTATGGATCTTCCCATTATCGCTATGACTGCCAATGCAATGAGCGGAGACCGTGAAAAATGCCTGAAATGCGGTATGAACGATCATGTTGCGAAACCCATTAATGTGGATGAACTTTACAAAGCTCTTGAAAAATGGA
The DNA here is from genome assembly GCA_021287065.1 of Bacillota bacterium. Classification (GTDB taxonomy): domain Bacteria; phylum Vulcanimicrobiota; class JAJTBE01; order JAJTBE01; family JAJTBE01; genus JAJTBE01. Next base: position 45,092 of record JAJTBE010000147.1, on the reverse strand, counting down.
TAAAACCAGCTAACCCGGTTGTTGTGGAAGAAAAGAAAAACCAAACCCAGGGTGTTTCCAATGAAAATGAAATACCTGACATAACAGGAATCGATATAAACGACGGACTGAGGCGTGTGCAGGGGAACACGCAGCTTTTCCGTAAGCTCTTGTTCAAATTCAGGGAGAGTCAGAGTAATTTTGAATCCGAATTTTTGGAAGCTTTAACCAGAAAAGATATGGAACTGGCTCGAAGGCTTGCCCATACTGTAAAGGGAATTGCAGGCAATCTGGGAGCAGGCAGGCTGCAGGATGTTTCAGGAAAACTGGAATCTGCGGTAAAGTCGGAAGCGGCTGAGTCAGAAATAAGAAATCTTCTGAAGCAGACCCTTAATGAGTTGAATCCTATTCTCGAAGAGATTTCCCAATATGAAAAATCCGCAGAGAACAATTCCGGTTCTGAAAGTAATTCAGTCAGTAAAAGTTTCGACCCTGAAGAAGTCAGAAAGCTGATAGCTGAACTTGAAGAACTGCTTGCTGATGATGATACAAGATCGGTTAAGGAATTCGATAAGCTCGCTGCTATGGTTTCCGGTTCCGAAATAGCGGATCTAATCAGGGAAATCAAGGTAATGCTGGGCAGATACGAGTTTGAGGAATGTCTCGGAAAAATGGAAGAACTGAAAAACAAACTCAAACTTTAACGGTTACAGGCAATGCCACTGAATTAGTAAAAATCCACTCAAATCCCTCAGCCCAATACTCTTGTTTTTCAAGGAGGGAGGTTCGGAGGGAAACCCGCTTTTCCAAAAAAGCGTGGTTCCCTCTGAGGGTATCCAAATCCCTACGGTCTCTGGTCGGTCCCCCAATTCAAAAGTTTTGGGATGGAGGTCCGGAGGAAACTTTTTCAAAAAGTTTTCTCCGGGAGCTGGGCAGATCGACACAACTCTCGTGAGCGATTAGATAAATCCATGCCTTAATTCATGGGCATTGCGGTTATGGGATAATACTGTGAGAGTTTCCGGCAAATGAAGGTTCTCCTGAAACTCTCACCAAATTGGCTGCTATATGTGTGAGAATATTTTGAAAAATAAAAAAATCCGCTCCCTATGACAGGCGGGCGGATTTTTTCCTGCAATTTCAGGCTTCAGTTATCAAGCTTCAGTTGCGTTTTTAAGGCATTTAATGTATTCATAATCTGCATCGATAAATTCTTTTGCCGCTGTGATCAGTTCCTCTTCTGCCTTGAGATTGTCGTCAAGGATGATGGCTACAGCATACATCGAAGACCTGTCAATATATTTTCCTTCTTTTTCCCGTTCTGAAGCATATTTTTCAACATCATCTTTTATCTTTTTCAGGATTTCTTTCTGTTCCGGTGATGTTTTGCTCATTAAAAGGCCAAGTTTATCTCCTGCCTGCATCATGGCATCTTCTTTTTCCTTAATTGACATAGTCATCCTCCTGATTATGATTTCTGATTGTATGAAGACAAATTCGATTGTTGTTTAAACTCTCCTTCACAATAGTGTAAGATAGGTTGTAAATAACTTGTTGACAAACGGATCCGATAAAGTGATATAATTGATAATCTCATTTAAAGGCGGGCATTTTGTGAAAAAATCCGGTTTGTTTAAATATCTTACAGTTTTAATTTCATTTGTTGTGCTGATTTGTGTTGCATCATGTGCTGGTTCGTCTGCAGCCAGAGAAGAAAAAATTCACCTTGCCATAGAAAATCAGGCTTCCGAAAAAGATAAATCCGCCATTACCGTTACTGTTGAATTTAACGGCAAAGTGCTGGGCGAAAAACAGAAAGTGGAAAGCGGAACGCCCTTTTCACTTATAAAAAGCCTTCCAAAGGGAAATAACAACATAAGCATAAAGGAAGAAGAAACAGGAGCTGTTTATAAAAGCACTATTGTGCTTGAAAATGAAAAATGGCTGAAAGTTGCATTTTACAGACAAAGCAAGGGAATGGGGTATTTTGAAGCAAAACTTCAGGACAGACCTTTTGGTTATGAAGCGGAAAAATCAGATGGAAAAAATAAAGAAGAGCTTAAAGATAAAAAGAACAGTGAGGATGAAATTGACAAAAAACTGGATGAATTGGGAAAAAATGTAAAGAAACCGAATCATAATAAGAAAAAAAGTAACTGACGAAGATAATTGGTTTGATGCGGGGTGGTTTACAGAGGAATTTTTGCAGTGTCTATTTAATTACTATATTGGAAAACTGTTGTCAGTGAAATATATTAGTTATTAATTTTTGGCTTGAAAAAAATATAGACATTAATCCGGTGTAGAGAGTTGGGGGACAAATTACATAATTAATGTGAAAAGTAAGGTGGAGATTAATAATCTTGGAATATAAACCTTCAATACTGCATATAGATGATGATGGGGATTTTCTTGATTTCTTTCAGCTTAGATACAAGCGATGGTTTAATATTACGCCTCTGAACATAAGTAAAGATGTGGTTAAAGCCCTGCAGAGTGATTCCTTCGAAGCAGTCATCACTGATTTCGAAATGCCCTCACTGAATGGGCTGGAAGTTCTCAAAGCGGTAAAAGCGGAGTCTCCTGAGACTCCCGTTATTTTTTATACCGGGCAGGGTAATGAAGATGTTGCCAGAGAAGCTTTTATTCACGGAGCTTCCGACTATTTTGTAAAAGAGCTGGCAGGCTTTGTTCACAGGGAAAAACTTGTTAATTCCGTAATCAGGGCTATTGATGCCAGAAAAGCGAAATCCGCAAAAAAAGAAAGTGAAGAAAAATACCGGCAGATATTTGAGAATATTAAAGATGTTTATTTTGAAATTTCACTGGATGGAAAGATCATTGAAGTCAGCCCTTCCGTAAAGGATTTATTCAGAATTGAAAGACAGTCTGTATTGGGACAGTTTCTTCCTGATATGCTAACAGCTCCTTTCAATAAAAACTTCATCCCGGAAGTTCTTAAAAAAGATAAAATCACCGATTTCGAAATTAATATTATTGATGGCGGCGGTGATAGAATACCTTGCTCGGTTAATGTGCAGACAATAAGGGATAATCAGGGAAACCCCCTGAAAATATCCGGCGCGGTTCGTGACATTTCAGACCGTAAGAAAAATGAAGAATTAATACATATGAAGCTCAATTCACTTACCAAACCTGTAAGTGATAAATCTGCGGTTTCTTTTCTTGATCTTTTTAATATCAATGAAATCCAGAAGATTCAGGATGCGTTTGCAGATGCAACTGGAGTTGCATCTATTATTACCTATCCCGACGGAAGGCCTTTAACCCTTCCGAGCAATTTCTGCCGGCTTTGCAAAGATATTATCCGAAAAACTGAAAAAGGCCTCTGCAATTGCATGAATTCAGATGCAGCTTTGGGCAGGCTGAACCCCGGAGGTCCCATAATGCAGCCTTGTCTGAGCGGTGGGCTTTGGGATGGTGGAGCGAGTATTTCCGCCGGCGATAACCATATAGCCAACTGGTTGATCGGTCAGGTGAGAAATGATGCCCAGAATGAAGAACAAATGCTGAAATATGCAGATGAAATCGGTGCTGACCGGGGAGAGTTCGGTAAAGCTTTACAAGAAGTTACAGTTATGTCCACAGAGCAATTCGGAAAAGTCTGCGAAGCTCTTTACCTTATGGCAAACCAGATGTCCCAGATGGCATATCAGAATCTGCAGCAGGCAAGGTTTATTGCGGAGAGAAAAAAATATGAAGAAGCAGTAACGCTTTTTAAAACTATCGTGGAAACTTCGAAAGAAGCTATCATAATTATCGATCCCGATGATAAGATAATTCATGCCAATCCTGCATTCCTGAATCTGTTTGATATTCAGTCCATGGAATCTGGCTCCTCATATCTTCAGGATATTTTTACCGTTGAATCTTATGAGATTATCAGAGCAAAAGAAAAACCGCCATCAATGACCGGGGATTCATGGGAAGGAATTGTAAATATTCAGGACTATAGAAGCAGAAAATTCCCATTATGGCAGAGAACCGACACTATCAGGGATGAGGATGGCGAAATATTGCTTCTGTTCTCGTTTATGCATGATGCAACCGCAGAAGTAAACGCTATTGAGGAAAAACGGGAACGGATGGATAGAGCCAGATCCTTTCAGGAAGCTATTCTCAGGCTTACATACAATAAGGATTTTGTTGAGGGAAATGTTGAAAAAGTTTCCTGTATGCTCACGGAGATAATAAGCAAATCCCTTGATGTTGAAAGAGTCGGTATCTGGCTTCTCTCTAATGATGGCGGTAAACTCACAGCTGTTGATATTTACGAAAAACGCACTGATATTCATATATCGGATGTTATTCTTGAATCAAAAGATTATCCCAGATATTTCGAAGCTCTGTATAAGGGTAGAGTTCTTGAAACTTCAGATACTCTTTCAGATCCCCGCACAAGCGAATTTATCAGTGAATACCTTATGCCCCACAGCGTTACATCAATGATGGATGCATCAATAAGGGTGGGGGGGAAGCTCGTTGGGGTTGTATGTCACGAGCACATAGGAGAGAAGCGAATATGGCAGCCTGATGAAATTACTTTCGCAGGTGAAGTTGCAGATCTGGTTGCACAGGTTATGTTGAATTCCGAACGGAAAAAAGCTGAAAGAAGGCTTTCAAGACTCAATAAAGCTCTGCTTGCCATCAGAAATGTAAATCAGCTTCTTGCAAGGGAATCAGACCCCGGAAAGCTGATTCAGGAGTCCTGTCAGATTCTTATCGAAACAAGAGGATATGTAAATGCATGGATTCTTCTTCTTGATGAAAACAGAAGAATCCTGAAATCCGCAGAAGCGGGTATTGGCAGCAGATTCGAAAGATTCAAGGCTCTTGTTGAAAGTGAAAACATACCTAATTGTGCACTTAAAGCTATTGAGAGTAATAAAATCGAAGTAATTCTTGACAGGCAGGTTTATTGTCTGGGCTGTTATCTTAATGATAGTTGTACCAGGCAGTTTGTATTTACAACAAAGCTTGAATTTGAAGGCCGTTATTATGGACTGATATCTGCAGGAATTCCTGAAGAATCGGCAAAAGATGATGAAGAACGGGAGCTTTTCAGCGAACTTGCTGAAGATATTTCCTACGCCCTTTACAGGCTCGAAATCGACAACTGTATTTATGAAAGTTTCTGATTTAACAATTTACCATACCAACGATATACATGCCAGATGCGAAATATTCAGGGAGCTTGAAAATATCCGGAAAGACAGTAATACTCTTCTGCTTGATGCAGGCGATGCTATTGCCGGTTCAAGCACTGTGTTTCGTCTTTCTGAGGAGACCCTTATTCAGATGAATAAGGTTGGTTATGATGCCCTGACTATGGGAAACAGGGAGCTTAACTACATCAGATGGGTCCTGAAAATCAGGGCGCAACAGGCAAATTTTCCGGTTTTAACTGCTAATCTCATCGATTTGAAAGGAAAAACCGAAGGCTTTTTCAAACCCTACATTGTGAAAAATTTATCAGGCTTAAAAGTTGGTATTTTTGGTCTGACTCCGGTTCAATATAATGACGATTCTGCCTGGCTTCCTTTTTTTAAGTTCAGGTTTCTTGATCCGCTGGAAGTTTCAAAAAAAATGGCTGAAGAACTTGGCAGGGAAGTTGATATACTGATTCTTCTTTCACATTTAGGCATAAAAGACGACAGCCGGATTGCCGGGGAAGTGGATGGTATTGATCTTATCATAGGGGGACATACTCATACACTTCTGGAAACCCCGTTGTTTATCAATGGCACCTATATTTTTCAGGCAGGTTGTCATGGAAATTATCTCGGAAAAATTAAAATCAGGGCGCAGTCAGGTATAAAACCTTCAGTTCAGCAGCTTGAGTATGAGCTGATTAAAAACCGGTATGCAAAAAATTGACATATAAGGACAAATGATGAAACCAGGCAATAAGATACTCTTTATCAGCAACGGATACGGTGAAGACACCATTGCTACCAGTGTAATTCAGGAATTGAGAAAAAATATCTCAAATGATGATATTATTGCATTTCCACTTGTGGGAGAAGGCAAAGCTTATAAAAACGGCAATGTCAGCATTGTTGCGCCGGTTAAAAATATGCCCAGCGGCGGATTGATACCGGGCGGGTGGATAAAGAATCTCTGGAAAGACTTTTCATCAGGACTTGGAAGGTTGATGTTCGAGCAGATAGGTGCTTTGAGAAAACTGAAAAAGAATATCTCAATGGTAGTAGCTGTTGGCGATACCTTTCCGGTGATAATCGGCGGTGTTTTTACGGGAAAACCCCTGCTTTTTATCGGAACTGCAAAATCCGATTACTTTTATCCATATTCCGCCGCAGAACGGAAAGTTTTCAGAAAATATTGCAGAATGGTATTTCCCCGAGATGAAATAACTGCAGAAAGCCTGAGAAAAGCGGGAATAAGTGCAAAATGGGTGGGAAATGCTATGATGGATAACCTTGGGATTACCGATGAAAGATTTGGAATTCCCGAAGATGTTATGGTTATCACTCTTTTACCAGGCAGCAGGGATTTTGCCTATGCCGATTTTCCTATTCTCCTTGATGCTGCAGTTTTTATTGACAAAAGCCTTGAGAAAAAACCTGCATTTATTGCGCCCCTTGCGGATGCCATAGAACTTGACGAACTGGAAAAATGTGCGGGAAGAGCCGGGTTTGAACTTAACAGAACCGGAAGAAGCGATGGGGTTGTGGCAAAGCTGAATAAAAAAGATATTGAAATACAGCTTTTAAGGGGACGATTCGGGAATACCATAGATATGGCAAAAATAGTAATCGGGCAGGCGGGAACAGGAAACGAACAAGCTGTGGGGCTTGGAAAACCTGTGGTTTCCTTTGATTCTGCCGGAAGTGAAAAGCTCGGTTGGTACAGGCTCCGTCAGAAGGGACTTCTCGGAGATTCCCTTGCAATCACAAGACGGGATGCTCAGGATGTAGCCATTGAGGCGCTGGATATACTCAACAATCATGAAAAATATAATAAAATGGCTCAAATAGGCATTGAGCGGCTCGGACCTCCGGGCGGAGCCGGGAGAATGGCTGAAGCAATTTATGAAATGGCAAAAAGTATAAATGTCTGAATCTGCTAAAAAGAAAGTCGGTCTTCTTTTCGGACCTGAAGGCCCCTTTCCATACGATTTGATAAAAGTAATAAACAATCTTGATAAAGGAGTTGTCGCCGAGGCTATAAGAGTCGGTGCCGTTCCTGCAGGTTCACCATGTCCTTATGATCTTATTATCGATCGGATTTCTCATTGCGTGCCTTTTTTCCGCGAATACACAAAGAATGCATTCCTTTCAGGCACTTATGTTATCAACAATCCATTCAGGTTTTTTCTTGAAAAATATTTTGGTTATGGAGTTGCTGAAAAGATTGGAGTCAAAATCCCTAAAACAGTTCTGATTCCGCCTTCTCACCTGCCTCCATGCATTGGAAACCGGGAAATCGACAATGTCGCTTATCCAATAATATGGGGCAGGGTAGTGGCTATGGCAGGCGGATTTCCATTGGTTTTAAAACCCGCCGAAGGCGGCGGCTGGCAGGATGTCTATATTGTGGCAGATATGGATGAGCTGATGGACGCTTATGATTTGAGCGGTCCCAAAGTAATGGTTCTTCAGGAATATATCAAATTTGATCATTATGTAAGGGTCCTTGTGTTTGGAAAAAAGCATGTTTTGCCCATCAGATATAATCCCTTTCACAAATTTCACCCCGAGCAGCCTGCTTATATAGTTGATCACCATCACCTGTCCGGTGAACTTGGGGATCTGATCGCAGAACAATCCCTTGATATTTGCAGAACTCTGGATTATGACATGAATTCCGTCGAATTTGCTATTAAAGACGGTATTCCTTATGCTATAGATTTTTGTAATCAGGTTCCCGATGCAAGGCCTGAAGTGGTTACTCCCCACTATTATAACTGGATACTGGAAAAAATGGCGGATGTTGCGATAGAATATGCTCTTAACCCACCGCCATTGTCAGTTTGGGATACTATGAAAAAAGCTTTTAAAGTATCTCCTTCAGAAATTTCCGTGCTATCTTCTCAACCTGAAAATCAGTAGATCTTAAAAGCGCTGCTTTACCGTATCTTTCAATTCTCTGGGGATCTTCAAGCAGATAAACGATTTTTTTCGCTAAATCATCAGGATTTTCCGATTCCGCAAGGATTCCGTTTTTATCACCTTCGAAAATTTCCATAGGTCCGCTGGGACAGTCTGCGGCAATGACAGGAACCCCGCAGGCCATTGCCTCAACGAGGGCGTTTGGAAAACCTTCCCATCTTGAGGGTAAAACAAAGGCTGAAGATTTGCTGATGTATTTGAACGGATTTTTCTGCCAACCCATAAATAATACACGATTTTTTAAACTGTTTTTTTCGCAGAGGTTATTTAAATCGGATTCCAGTTCTCCTTCGCCTATTATTGCCAGTTTTACATCGGAAGGTAGTTTCGTCAGGGCATGTATAACAATATCCTGCCCTTTCTGGCGGGTAAGTCTGCCCACATTTATAAGAATTTTGCCTTCTGAAAAGAAGTTTTTATACTGTTCCTCAATCTCTTCCCCTGCCAGTGCACTGATTGCATCCGTATCATAAGGATTGTTAACAACCACGATTTTTTTACTTTTTATGCCTGCAAAATCAGTCAATCCTTTTGCAACACCTTCCGAAACTGCGATTATTTTTGTAGCTTTCGGGTAGCAGAAGGAGAGAAGTCCTTTATGGATCGGTTTTATAAGGGATTTTTTCCCATAGGTATTAAAAGGATCATTCCGCTCGCTGATGATTGTCCTGTCTCCGGGTGATGCTGTCATAACATTGATAATGTTTGCCCGTGTTAAAAAGCTGACGCTTACATCGGGTTTCAGGTTTTTTTTCAGGGCTGTAACCGTACCTGTCATCCGGGGAAGAGCAGCGGCTTTCAAGAGTCTGCCTGCTTTCTCATTGAGGTCTGATGCGTAATGGATGTTAATATAGTCAGGAATTTCGTATTTGACTTTGTTTTCGAGTAAAAGCAGGTGAATTTCCAGCTTTTCCCGAAAAACCTTGCTTCCGAGGAGTTGGGAGGCTGCCCGCTCTGCACCGCCTCCACCCATAGCGTTTATTATAAAGAGTAGTTTTTTCATTTTTGCTGCCTTTGAAATTGTTAAATTTTCATCCCATTTAGATCTAATATTGACAAATCCCTGTTGGTATTATATTCTTTTTAACATAAAATTGTATAGGGGAGTGTGAAGTGGTTGGAATTTGCCAGAAACGGCTTTCAATGGACCGGTAACTTCTCATTCGGGGTTTATCATCTTGGACAGGCTCCGGGATTGAAACAGATAATTGAGCCTGAAACAATTAGGATAAAAAAAGAACAGCTCAAGCCTAAACCTCATCCTCCGATGAGTATGCCCAAGCTGAATTTGTTTAAAATAGAAACTCAGATCAAATTCTGATTTGCAGCTTATTTGGATTTGTGGGGAATTTCCAGTATTATATAATAGACGGAACCAAGATATTCGTCACCTTTGAATACCGGTACCATAAAGTAATTCCCGGTTTTGCCCTCAATAAGGGGCTCCTCATATGAAGCTTCACCTTTGGTTTGCAATGCCTTCAGTGTCTTCTGGCTTGAAATTGCATTGTTTTTGAAATCGTAATTTCTCAGACTGTTATCCTCAGGATATCCAAAAACATTGATTTGCCGGTTATTTGCCCATTCAACGGCGTATAAACCTTTGTTTGCCTTGAAAAAGTCAGACAGATACTTCATCATTTTCACTCTGTCATCAGCAGCTACAGCAGCTACAAAGTCAGGATTTGCAGCTAATTTTCTGAGAGCTTCGTCTGTCTTTACCAGTCCGAGGCTTGATAATGTCCTTATACCCAGTTTCGCATCGCCGTTCCTTGTCTGTGTAACAACAAGCCTCCATTTTGTTCCGTGGAATGTGATGGTAGTCCATGTTGCTTCAATCTGAGCCGGTTTGTCTTTGCCGAGAGCCTGAAAATCGAAATATCCGTGCCCTTCAGGGGTTATCAGCATCTTTTTGGCTGCCTCCACAAGGCCCTTGTGGTTTTTATAAATGGGGTCGCTGATAATTGATCTGCCGATTTCTTCACGATCGGGATCAAAAACAACTGTTCCATTGGTCTGAACTGCCCAAATATCCACAGGAACACCTGCAGTTGCAGGATCAATTATGCCGCCGAATAGCTTCTCGCTATCAATCAGAAGGCTGACTGCGCCGATGAATTTTCCGTTTGAATCAAAAACGGGTCTTTCGAAATCAAGTGCATCCATGCCTTCTACGGCAAAGAATAACCTGCTGATAACCGGTTTATGGTTTTTCAGCATAAACTGAACCTGCTCCTGTGAGCTTATATCCTTGCCTTCGGATGACTTGAAAAAATCAGGTTCGGCAGCTACGATTTTTCCCTTTGTGTCAACAGTGCAGCAGTCTATTACAAACTGGTATTTCGACTGGATTTCCTGCATAGCTTTTCTTGATTCTTTTGAAGTAAGTCCTGCTTTTCCTATGATTTTTGCTGTTTCGGCAAGATCCTTATCCATTCCGGCAAGGAGGGAATTAATCTCTGTTTTTACTTTTCCCAGAACCGGTGGTGTTTTCTGTTTTGCAAATGCAGAAGGGGTAAAAAGTAAAACCACTGCAAACAAAATCAGAATTGTTGAAGTCAGTTTCAGGATTGTCTTTTTCATTCAGGTGCCTCCTTAAATTTAATAGAGAACCTTAAATATCCTTATAGCTTCCCTTATACCCTTGACCTGTCTTGGTTCAAGCTTTTCCACACTGATTGCTTCCTTGTCGAGATAATCATAGACTGATTCGGTAATGTAGATCTCTTCACCGTCGGCAAGTCCTTCAACCCGTGAGGCTATATTCACCGTATCTCCGAATAAATCGGACTCCTTTACGATTACCATACCGCAGTTTATGCCGATTCTAACCTGAATTCGTTTTTCTTCGTCCGGAGTTTCATTATGTTTTTTCAGCACTTTTTGTATTTCCATACTTGCAAGCACCGCATCTGCAGGCTGTCTGAAGGAGGCCATAATTGCATCACCGATTTGTTTGATGATTCTTCCGTTGCATCTTTTGATGATTGGAATAAGAATTTTATCGTGCTCTTCGAGCATTTCCATGGTTTTTACAAGTCCCTTTTGGGATGATTTTTCAGTGAACCCTTTCATGTCGGTGAAGATTATCGTGAGCTGCTGTCCGTATTTTTCCAGAATTTCCCTGTTGATCCCGTTCACATCTTCTTCAAGATCCTTTCGCTTTTGCAGCATAACCGCCAGATCATCCCTTGAGATTTCTTCCATTATCTTTTTGAGTTCAACCTCAATCTCCCGGATTTTCAGGCTCTGGTTTCTTATTCTTGTTTTCAGCTGCTCTGCTGCAGCACTTTCCGTTACAACAGAAGAGGATACCAAATCTTCGCCTGTTGAGATAATCACTACGTCAAGTTCTCTCTTCCTGTCGGCGATTTCCTTATTCAGATCAAAAAGGGATTTCGCTTTTTCCGAGCGGCTTTTCAGGTCGCCCATAATATTCGAAGCCATATCGAGGAAAGATTTGCCGTCTGTCTGAAGTTTATCTGTAAGACTGCTTTTGCCGCCTTTGCTTTCCATTTCGAGTAGGTGGATTTTGCCTTTCAGCTCATCTATGGCATTTATTCTTTCTTCCGGTATAAAGAAAATCGGTGCTCCTTTCTTGCATTCGGTATATGCAAGATTTCCAAGTTCGCGAAGGGCAGCGGTCCTGTTGGCTTTTTCTCCTTCTATGGAAGCTGTGAGGGTCTGGGTTCGTGTAAAACTCACAGCTCTGTTTGTTAAGTTGTTGAAAACATCACCTGCTTTTTCGAAATAAGCTCTGCCTTTTTCGATGGCGGCGGATTCTTTTTCAACTCTTCTCTTTTCTTCAGCTTCCCTTTCCCGTTTTGCCTTAATAGAAGCATACTGGCATTTGCCGGAAAGGTTGTTGAGGTCTTCATCTGAAATCTTGCCTATAAGGCAGAGATGATGAATTCGTTCCCCAAGCCTGTTTCTGAGAGAATCCATATCAAGCTGCAACTGGGAAAGCTCAAGTTTGATCTTTGCAACATTTCCCATTTTTCCAAGGCTTCCCAGAGCCTGCTGAAAAAATCCGCCTTTTTGTTCAACCTGTTTGTTTTCTGTTCTCACCATCTCGTCATTTTTATCATCCAGTTTTTTAGCAAGACTTCTGTATTGCTCCGTCAGTTTTAAAAGAGAATCGTCAGTTTCCACCTCAAAGGGCTTTAGTTTCATTATTCCTGAATCTGCAAGCTTTTTCAGAATAAAATCCCTGCCTTTTTTGATGTCCGGATCATCAGGTGAATGTGATGCAAGAATTCTTTCCTCTTCTCCTTCCGAGCCGTCCGAACTGCTTTCCTCAAGAATTCTTGTAACTGCGGAATGCGCAGGATTCATTGCGGAATAATCGGTGGACCCCGGATTTCTGTTGTCCAGTGCGGATCTGAGCTGTCTTGTCATATCGGGAGAAGTTTCGTATCTGGAAAGCATGAAAATAGCCAGCTTTTCGGCATATTCAGCTGAGAACCGGTCGGATTTAAGCAGAAATATGAGGAAATCTCTGGAAAATGAAACGGAAGTAACTATTTTATATATCTGTCCTGAGTAATCGACTTCTGATTCCAGCAGATTTGAAACAGCTTCCTGTCTTTTTTCAGGAGATGAATTGTTCAGGATTCTCTCCACCATCGATGAAATCTCCCTGTTGGCGTCAAGAATCAAAGGTGCGGCAAGAATTGCCAAATCAGGTGTGTTTCCGATGGAAAGGGCGGTAAGGGCTGATAATCTGACATTGGGAGATGGATCTTTGAGAAAGCATGCGATAAAACCGGTTTCATCCCCAGCACTGACTGTGCCTACTGCCACAACAGCGGAGCTTCTGATATATTCATCCTTTTCACCTGAGGCAAGATCTATCAGAGCAAGGAGAAAATTCTGATATTTGCCGTCAACAATCTTTTTGATGGAATCCATCTTTGTTTTGTCATCGGAATTTTTGAGATACCCGGGCATAACCGGTATAGAATCAGGCGGGATTTCCGCCCCGTTTCGTTTTGTGATAATTTCATGTGCTTTTTTTGCATAGGCGCTTACTATTTTGTCTTCATTGTCAAACAGGTCCTGAAGCAGCGGAAGGCTCCGATCCCCTGAATAAACCGAGTGGTTGATTATACTCTCAATGATTTGGCCGGAATCCATAAGACGGGTGTTTGTATTTTCCTGCATAGAAAACCTCCGGTGTATATGTTATTGGTTGTCCCCAGACTCAGTGGAAGGAGCTTGATCCTCTCCTCCGAGCATCTTTTTTGTAATCAGAATTTTATCCCCTGATCCCGATGAGGCGTTTTTCTCAGGTTCCTCCTGGTTAATCTCGTCCGTATTAAATACCTGATAGATATTTTCCCCATTAGTGCCGAGCATATCTTTGGTAATCTTTATTCTCTTCATTTTCATCAGAAGTTCTGCTTTATCCTGTGGGGTAAAACCTGAGTCCTCTTCAAGTTTTTCAGCATCGAGGAATAAATCCACACATTCGGTTTTATGCTTGAGATCAAAAAACAGGAATGTGAGGATTATATGCTGCAAAGGCTGAACGATAATTGTAATAATAGCGGTAACAACCCTGATTGCCAGAAGTATCCAGGGTTGATCAAGCTGCGCTCCGGCGAGGCCTGTGTTGAAAGCAAGCTGGGGGATGGAGATGAGAACTCCTGTTAGAAATAGAACAACAGCGGTTTTTGCAAACTGCGGCTTTGTCAGTTCAACCGCCCTGTTCAGACTTTCTGTAATCCCTTTGCCCTCAAGCATAACAACCGGAATGCTCATAGAAAGTGTAACTCCGAAATAAATGAGCAGCGCCAGAGGCAGTATGAGTATTGATGCTACGGTTAAACCTGTGGTTATGAGAAGTATCAGAATTCTGACAGCTATGACTTTCCAGAAAACCTGCTTGATTGTTGCTTTCCAGCCTGCTGTGTATTCGTCTTTTCCCATTATGTATAAACCTGAGAAATAGACTATAAGAGCATTGCCGATCCAGATTAGCGGGTTTTGTGTTGCGGCAACTGCAAGAAAGGATGACATACAATTCATCTGGAGTGGAATTCCGTTTATTGCCGCATAATAGTCAGACGCAAAAAGAAGCATGAAAAAAGGCATGTATGCATAAAAAGAAATTACAATATAATTTTTAAAATGATCAAGATAAAGCCTGAATCCGTAGTCGATTAACTCGGTGTAAGTTCCATGAAAGGGATATCTTTTCATTCTTTTTCCACCTGCTCTTCCAGCGCCAGCCTTAAATCAACAAGATTCATAATATCCTGATAACTGATAATCCCGACAAGTTTTTCATCTTTCATTACAATCAGATTGCTTTCCCCGGTATTTTTCATCAGAATAAGAGCCTGTTTTGCTTCTGTATCCGGCTCGGTTTTATACCAGCGCAGTTTCTTTTTTATAATAAGTTCTTCAAGATTGGTTGATTCCCATTCTTTTTTAGGAATCGATAACAGATCGTTCAGAGTTACAAAACCGATTACTGTATAGTTTTCTTCCGAATTATTCCCTTCTTCTCCGGTCTTGGTTTCCGGATTGGTTTTAATTACAGGATACCCTTTGTGGGGGTGTTTCATAAAATATTCTCTTGCTGCGGTGTGGACGGTGGTATCTGATTTTATCCTGAGGTTGTTTGAGGATAAAGCATCGCTTACTTTCAGATTTCCGATGAGGCTTGAAATAAACACAGATTCGTAAGACATTTTTGCAGCCTGAATCAGGAATATACCAATAAGAATCAGCCAGAATCCGCTTAAAATATGGAGGATTATCTCTATAAACCCAATTGCCATAAGAATGAATCCGATAATCTTCCCTGTTGTGGATGCTATGGATGTGGATTTACGGATATTTCCGTTGATTTTCCATAAGATCGCCCTGAGGATTCTGCCACCGTCAAGCGGCAGTCCGGGCATCAGGTTGAAAACTATTATACCGATATTTACAATCACTATATAGTCAAACATAGATGAAATAATATTGAATCCGTAGTTTGACAGAACTATTGTGCTGAGTGCTCTGTAAAAAAGTGCGAGGATAAGGGACATAAAAGGACCTGCCGCTGCAATTATCAGCTCCTGTCCGGGATTCCCCGGATCTTCTTCCATAATGGCAACACCGCCAAAAATAAACAGGGTGATATCCTTAATGTTTATTCCGAAAAATCGGGCTGCCACCGAATGCCCTGCTTCGTGGAGAAGAATGCTTGAAAACAGAAATAGTGATGTTAAAGCTCCTATTGCCCAGTAAAAAAGGTATGTTTCACCTTCGAACTGATTGGGGAAGTAATCCATAGCAAGATTCCAGGTTACAAATACAAGAATAATAAACCATGACATATCTATTTTTACAGGAATGTCTGCAATGGTAAGTATTCTTATTCCCCTGTCGCTGGAAGGCATTTTTTCTCCTTTAAATATCTTCTCTCACGCAGGTCTGGTTTCTACCCTGTCTTTTGGCTCTGTACAGCTCTTCATCTATGGCTTTGAGGAACATGTTTTTATCTTCGTCCTCATCAAAAAGCTGTCCCACGCCACAGCTTATAGACATAGCTATTTTATGATCACTAAAGAGGAAGCCTGTGGTTTCTATCTCTTTTCGTATTCTCTCCGCCACAATATCCGCCTGTTTTGAGTTGGTATTAGGCAGAAGCAGTACAAACTCTTCTCCTCCGTATCGTGCGACAATATCATTTTGACGGGAGTTTTTCAGAAGAATTTTAGCCACTTTGTTGAGAACAAAATCCCCTGCAAGATGACCATAAGTATCATTTACACTCTTAAAGTGATCTATGTCAAGCATAATACACGACAGTGGAAGGGAATACCTTTTGGCTCTTGATAGTTCGTTGTCCATCAGTTCGTAGAATGTTCTTCTGTTGTAAAGATTGGTCAAGCCGTCATGTCTTGAAAGCTGGAGAAGCTGCTCGTTTTTTTCTTCCAGTTCAGCCTGAAGCTTTTTGTTTTCATCAAGGGATTTCTGAAGCTTCTGATTCAGTTCAACCAGTTCTTTATTGCTTTTAATCAGTTCGTCATGAAGTTCCTTGATTCTGAAAAGTGCTTTTATCCTTGCTTCCAGTTCGTGATGAGAGTATGGTTTTGTTACATAATCATCCGCACCGATATTCAGCCCGGCTACTTTGCTGTCCAGATCCGATTTTGCCGTGATCAGGATAACCGGGATAAAAACATCTTTGTATCTGGATTTTACATGATTGCATAAATCATAGCCGGTTGCCAGAGGCATCATGACATCTGAAATTACAAGATCGGGCATGATGCTGTCCGATTTTTCCATAGCTTCTTTACCATTGACTGCGGTAATAACCCTGTATCCCCACTGATGCAGGAGAAACTGCAGAATATCGAGGGAAGATTCATCATCTTCAGCCAGCAGAATGAGTCCTTTGGACATTTGGTTACCTCTGTAAATACTTTACTTTTTTCCAGTGTTGTGTTATTATTTATTTCACTTTATGCCCCAAATACCTTCCGAAGTAAGTGCAGGATGTTGAAAAACATAGGACATATTAGTGTCAAGGGGCATTATTTTTCTTGTCGGGAACGGGGGCAGCTTAAAAATGGCAATGTTCGAAAGTCTCCAGGAAAAGCTTCAGAATATTTTTACAAACCTCAAAAGAAGAGGTAAACTCTCTGAAGAAGATGTAAATGCGGCGCTTCGTGAAGTCCGCATGGCACTGATTGCCGCAGATGTTAACCTCAAAGTAGTTAAGAAATTCACGAATGATGTAAAGGAAAAGGCAATCGGCGAAGCTGTCTGGGACAGTCTTACTCCCGCCCAACAGGTTATCAAGCTGGTCAGGGATGAGCTGGTTGAACTTATGGGAGCAACTAATCAGAAGATTAATATCGCTGATAGTCCCCCAACTGTTATTATGATGGTCGGTCTCCACGGAGCCGGTAAAACCACCAGCACAGGCAAGCTGGCCACTTATTTCAGAAGTCAGGGACACCATCCCCTTATGGTCGCCACTGACATTTACAGACCCGCAGCTATCAGACAGCTTGAAGTTCTTGGCGAACAGATTAATATACCTGTTTTCCAGATGGGTGATAAAACTTCACCGGTAAATATCGCAAAAGGTGCAATGAAACATGCCCAAAAAGAAGGGCTTGATATAATCCTTATCGATACCGCAGGCCGTCTGCACATAGACGAACAGCTTATGGACGAGCTGAAGGCAGTTAAAAGCGAGGTAAAACCTCACGAAGTGCTGCTGGTGGTTGACTCCATGATCGGTCAGGATGCCGTAACAATGGCAGACAGCTTCAATAAAGCTGTTGGCGTTGACGGTATAATTCTTACCAAACTTGACGGTGATGCCAGAGGCGGCGCCGCTTTGTCGGTGAGAGCGGTAACGGGCAAGCCCATCAAATTTGTGGGCGTAGGCGAAAAGCTGGCCGCACTCGAACCTTTCCACCCTGACAGAATGGTTTCAAGAATACTTGGAATGGGCGATGTCCTCACTCTTATCGAAAGAGCAGAACAGTCCTTTGATCAGGAAAAAGCTATTGAGCTTGAAAAGAAAATCCGCTCGCAGGACTTCACCCTCGAAGATTTTCTTGAACAGATGGAACAGGTTAAAAAGATGGGGAGTCTGCAGGACATTATGGGTATGATGCCCGGAATGGCCGGAAACCCCCAGCTCAAAAATCTTGAATTTGATGAGAAGCAAATTGCCAGAATTAAGGCAATTATTCTTTCAATGACTCATGAAGAACGGGTAAATCCCAAGGTCCTCAATGCAAGCCGACGCAAGAGAATTGCAAAAGGTTCAGGCATGGAAGTCGCAGATATTAACCGTCTTATGAAACAGTTTGACATGGTTAAGAAAATGATGAAATCCATAACTGATTTGGAAAAAGGTAAGCATCGGGGGATTGCCAAGATGCCGTTTATGAGATAAAATGGTAATCCATTGCAGGAATCGAAGGCAGCGGGAAGAATCTTAGCACTCTTTCAGTTGCCGTTAAATGTAATTGCAAACCCAGTTGCACACATACAGCAGCACTACTTAGGAGGTGAACGAATGGTCAGTTTGAGACTCAGAAGAATGGGAAAAAAGAAACAGCCTACTTACAGGCTTGTTGCAGCAGAGAAAACAGCCCCGAGAGACGGCGCTTTCATAGAACTGCTTGGGCACTATAATCCCAGAACAGAGCCCCCGACAGTTGAATTTGTCGAGGAGAAAGTACTGGAGTGGCTCAGAAAGGGTGCACAGCCCTCAGACACAGTAAAGAGACTTCTGGAAAAATCAGGCACCTGGCAGAAATATACCCAGGCCAAAGCAGCAAAAGCTTAGGAATAAGCTACCCGTTTAACAGGGTATGCCAAATCCTGTAAGAATCGAATGCAACCGTGGAGGTGCCTTTATTTATGAAAGATTTACTGGAGTATCTGGCGAAATCTCTGGTGGATAAACCTGATGATGTCGAAGTCAGCTTGGTCGAAGGAGAAAGATCGGTCATTCTCGAACTTAGAGTTTCCCCTGATGATATGGGTAAAGTCATCGGCAAGCAGGGCAGAATTGCCCAGGCTCTCAGAACCATAGTCAAAGCAGCAGCTGTAAAAGACGGCAAGAGAGTGATGATTGAAATAATATAACGGAGGTGGGTAACTCGTGGAATTTATCGATCTCAAAAGACCTGTTATGCTGAAGGTCGTTATGACCCCAGACTTCAGGCAGCAGTTGATTGACGAGGCGCAGGATACAATCGGGCGTCTTGACCAGAATCTGCGTGCTCTCGAAGATGAGGGCAGAAAGCAAGTCTCAGCACTGGAACTCAACAGTCCCGACAAAGCCAAGGAAATGAAGAAGCAGATGGACCTTGATAAGGAAAGTCTCTTCAGAATGAAAGGCGAACTGGACTGGAAGGTTAAGGAAATCCACAATGTTGACGACGGTGCAGAGGTTCCTTTCAGAATCCTTGAAGGCTCAGTACAGATCAAGGTCGGGGACGATGTCCTTGAGAAATTGTCCAGGACCGAAGTGGTGATAAAAGATTGGAAAGTAATAGAAATCAGGAATCCCTGATAGCTATAGGCAGAATTGTCAAATCTTTCGGAATTAGGGGTGAAGTCGCTGTGGAAATCCTCACCGACTTCCCCCATCGTTTTATTGAGATGAAAAAAATTCTGCTCGTTAATGAACGAACAGAAGCTCCTCCCAGAGAGGTAGCTATTGAATCCGCAAGATTCCATAAAAATCAGGCCCTTCTCAAATTTGATTTCATATCAACACCTGAAGAAGGCGCTCTTTACAGGGGATGGCTTCTGAAAATCCCCAAAGAGGAAGTTATGGAACTCGAGCAGGATGAATATTATGTTTTCGAACTCATAGGACTGGAAGTTTTTGATACAGCCGGAACGCTTATTGGAAAAATCATAAATGTAATCCCTGCCGGAGCACACGATGTTTATGAAATGAAACATCCGGAAACCGGCAAAGTTAATATGGTTCCTGCCTGTAAGCAGTTCATCAGGGATGTTAATCTGCAAGCCGGCAAAATGATCATAGATCCTATTGAAGGCTTAATTGAATTGTAATATGCGTATAGCAATAGTTACTCTTTTTCCGGAAGTGTTTACATATCTCGAAAAGTCCATTATCAAAAGAGCAAGAGATAAGGGACTGGTTGAGTTTATTTTTATAAATCCCAGGGATTTTACAACCGACCGCCACCGCACTGTGGATGATATCCCATACGGAGGCGGAGCGGGTATGGTGTTAAAACCAGAGCCGATGTACAAAGCGGTTTTTTATATAAGAAACCAGCTTGGCTTAAAAGGCAATGTGGTTTTGACCACTCCCCAGGGATCAACATTCAATCAGGATATAGCAAAACAGCTTTCGGAAAAAGAGGAGATTATTTTTATTTGCGGCCATTATGAAGGCTTTGACGAAAGAATAAGAAAACTGGCTGATATGGAAATATCTATCGGTGATTATGTTCTTTCAGGAGGCGAACTGGCGGCTCAGGTTATTATCGATTCCGTAGTCAGACTCATTCCCGGAGCCATTGATGAGGAATCTGCCGCCAACGAATCGTTTTCATCTAACCTTCTTGATTTTCCACATTATACAAGACCTCCGGTTTTTGAAGGCATGGCTGTGCCTGAAGTTCTGCTTTCGGGTCATCATAAAAAAATAGAAGAATGGCGGAAAAAGGAAGCAATAAGAAGAACCCTTGTCCGCAGACCCGATCTCATAGAAAAGACTGTTTTATCAGATAAGGAAATGAAAATTCTGGATGAGGTTTTCAAAGAAGAACTTGAATCCGGCAAATCGGGTTCAGCTTCGGATTCGGGCTTTTTACTCTGATTATTTTTATTTTGCGGAGTGGTCTTTGTGCCAAAATATTGCCCTGACTGCGGTGAGGAAAATCCGGAAAAAGCTAAATTCTGCTGTAACTGCAGCAGTGTTTTCCCTGAACAGGGAACAAGAAAAATTGCTGTTCTCAACAACAGATATGAAATAAAGAGATTAATCAAATCCGGGGCGATGGGGAGTGTATATCAGGCTTTTGATTTAAACCTTGGGATTAATGTTGCCCTGAAAAAAGTTCTTGATTCAAACCTCTCAGACGAAGAAAGAAAATATGCCAGAGACCGTTTCCGGGAAGAAGCGAGAATTCTGTCCCAGCTCCACCACAGCGGACTTCCCAAAGTTACCGATTCTTTTTCTGATAATGATCCTGATACCGGAAAGCCTGCCTATTATCTTGTACAAACGCTGATCAACGGCAGGGATTTGGAATCCATAGGCATTGCAAGGGGGAATAAGCCTTATCCTGTGGAGAAATCACTTGATTATATGCTGCAGATTCTTGAAATTCTGCGATACCTCCACAGTCAGAGTCCGCCGATTATATACAGGGATTTGAAACCATCCAATATTATGGTGGATGACGGCAGGGTGGTCCTTGTTGATTTTGGTATAGCAAGAGTATTTACTCCACAACAGAAAGGAACCGTAATCGGAACTCCCGGTTATGCTGCTCCTGAACAATATAAAGGATATGCGGAACCAAAAAGCGATATTTACGCCCTCGGTGTGTTAATGCATTTTATGCTTACAGGAAAAGATCCTGAAGATCCCTCAACTTCACCTTTTATTTTTGAACCCGCAGGAGATCTGAATCCTGATGTACCAGACTGGATTGAATCTCTTATTAGTAATATGACCGCAACGGAGCTGGGAAAACGTCCTTCATCGGCGGCCGATATTATCGAAACTTTGAAACGAAGCAGCCGTACTGTAAAACTCAGTGAACCTCAGGATTATTCAGCACCCTCCAAATCCGGTATTTTGGATAAAATCTCAGGCTTTTTCAGCACGATTGGAAAAAAGGCAAACGAAAATATTTCCATAAATATCAGTGCAAAACAACCGGATCAGACTATAAGAAGCAATGCGGAACAACAGAACCGTCAGAAACAGCCTGATGCTAAACCTGCTGATGACAGGGATTCCGTCGAAAAGTCCCGGACAGAAAGAATGTTCGGTTTAATTATGGAAAATGGGATACAGGACATAAGACAGCTTCTTGTTTCCGGTTTTGATATAGATAACAACAGAAATGACAAAGGCTGGACGCCTCTCCACGCTGCAGCTTTCTTTGAAAAACACGATATTGCGGAATTATTTGTTAAATTTGGCGCAGATGTTAATTCTACCGAAAATTTCGGATGGACGCCCCTTCACATAGCTGCCTCTCAGGGAAGCGGGCCAATAGTCGAGCTTCTTCTTAAATCAGGAGCCAACAGTAAAATAAAGGATAAAGCCGGAAAATTTCCCTGGGAATATGCAGAATCCAGAGGCTACGATGCCCTTTCAGGAAGGCTTAAAGCAGGCCTTCCCAAGCGATATACGGATATCCATCATGCCATCAGGGCAGGGGATCTTCAGGAAGTAAAGCAGTTTCTGCATGATGGCGCAGATTTGTCTGCAAGGGATAAATCAGGACTTACCCCTTTGCATAATGCCGTAACAAAAGATAATAACGAAATAATCAATCTGCTGCTTACAAAATCAGTAGCACTGGATGAACAGAACTCTATAGGAAAAACAGCTCTTCATTTTGCGGTATTCAACGGGAAAAGCGATGCGGTAAGAATGCTTATATCCGCAGGTGCAGATGTGAATGTGCAGGATAATGAAGGCAATACTCCCCTTCATATTGCGGTTCTCCTGGGCCTCACAAGAATCGTGGAGCAGCTAATCGCCAATAATGCCGATGTTTTAATAAGAGATAAATCAGGTAAGCTTGCCAGTGATATTGCAAGATCCAAAGGGCATTCCAAGCTTCTTGAAACATTGAGAAGAATAGAGCTTCATGACGAGATTGACACACCTGTTGAACCTCAGCTCCAGTTCCCGGAAAAAAAGGAAAAAATAAAAAACTGGGTTGCCGAAGGTAAAACGGTTTTAACTGTTACCGGTGATCTTGGACCCAAAGTCAGTATTGTGGAACTCCACCATCAGAACAATCCCGGCGGAAAGCTTGTTAACAGGCTTGCTGAATCAGCAGTTCCCGAAATGGTAGCTGCAGAAGTGGAAGTCCATTTTGAAATCTCAGGCAGGGAAATCGACGATTTTAACCGCGGTTTTATGTTTGCCCTTGGGTATTCTCCCATTTTCGTAAAAGCAGTAGGGGAGAACCCGGAAAATATTCAGAACATCATGGAGGGCCGTTCATCCCATATTTTTATGGATGAAGAAGGAGTTTTGTATGTAATATTCGGAAGCCTCCTTTCAGGCAGGGAAAAACATTATGCAATGGCAAGAGCAAACATCGTGGATTTACTGATTAGAGGTATTCTGATGGGTGCTCTCGCAGATTTTACGGAAAACACATTTAAAACCCCCCAGGCAAGGTTCAAAAGCAACCCTCTGTTCGCACTCGGCTTTTTCTCCTGCGGCGAAGCCTTCAGCTATAACTCATCAAATCCCGCAATTCCCAAATTTCTGCCCCTGACAAGCTTCCTTGGACAACTTGTTTAGGAAACTAATTCTCAGCCATTTATTCAGGGAAAAGAACCCGTAGCAAATCTAACCCGATTTGAAATCCGACGGCAGCAGGAATATAACGGATATAAAGCGTTAATCCCGGCTGTTACAAGCTTCAGAGATTTTGTGAAAATTGTTTTTTACAACTCCAAACCTGTTTTGATATCCCATTTGGTAGTCTTCAACTAAACCTGACACCCTGGAACCAACCCCAATACCACTGAATTAGCAAAATTAACTCCAATTTCGGTCCTATACTCCTGTTTTTCAAGGAGGGAGGTTCGGAGGGTAACCTCGCTTTTCCAAAAAAACGTGGTTACCTCCGACGTTCCCCAAATCCCCCCGGTCCTAATGACACTGAATTAGCAAAAAAAACTCAAATCCCAATCCCCTATACTCCTGTTTTTCAAGGAGGGAGGTTCGGAGGGAAACCCGCTTTTCCAAAAAAGCGTGGTTCCCTCTGACGGTCCCAAATCCCCACGGTCCCCGGTCGGTCCCTCAATTCATAAGTTTTGGGATGGAGGTCCGGAGGAAACTTTTTTCAAAAAAGTTTTCTCTGGGAGCTGGGCAAGCGGTTATTTTTCTCGTTAACGTATAGATAAATTCAAGCTTTAACTCATGGGCATTGCCTGCAATCCCGTAAATATGGGAAATCCTGTAGGGGAGGGCCAATGTGCTAATCTTTCATGACATTTTTTTTTTGCCTGCAACTTCTCTATGCCCTCCCGCAACCAACTATCTCCAACCGCCAGCAATTCCTATAACCGCAAGCCTGGCCAACAACTGCCGGATCGCAGGCGTCCCGCCTGCCCCGGGTCCCAAAAAACCATCACCAACCGCCAGCAATTCCTATAACCGCAAGCCTGGCCAACAACTGCCGGATCGCAGGCGTCCCGCCTGCCCCGGGTCCCAAAAAACCATCGCCAACCGCCAGCAATTCCTATAACCGCAAGCCTGGCCAATAACTGCCGGATCGCAGGCGTCCCGCCTGCCCCGGGTCCCAAAAAACTATCACCAACCGCCAGCAAACCCCCATAGCCACATGCCCGGCCACCCCCCATGCCACTGAATCAGTAAAATTTACTCAAATTTCCAACCCAATACTCCTGTTTTTCAAGGAGGGAGGTTCGGAGGGTAACCTCGCTTTTCCAAAAAAACGTGGTTACCTCCGACGTTCCCCAAATCCCCCCGGTCCCTGGTCGGTCCCCAATTCCAAATGTTTTGGGATAGCGGGTGTCTGCCCGCAGGGTGGGCGCGAGGAAACTTTTTTCAAAAAAGTTTTCTCTGGGAGCTGGGCAAGCGGTTATATTTCTCGTTAACGTATAGATAAATTCAAGCCTTAACTCATGGACATTGAAACTAACCCCCGATTATAATCGATACCGGATTTTACTATATACTCAGAAAAATGATCCTGACAAATGTCTTTGATACAATCTCATTAAACCACTTCAAAAAAAAGCAAAAAAAATCGAAAAATTGTATTGACAGAACATAAAACAATGTGATAAAATCCTGTCCGTGGGAAGCCACAATGCCGGCGTAGCTCAGGGGTAGAGCAGCTGATTTGTAATCAGCTGGTCGTCCGTTCAAATCGGACCGTCGGCTTTATAAAAGCCCGTTAAATCTAAGGATTGACGGGTTTTTTGTTTTCGGGGGGAATGGGGGGGAAAGGGAAAAAATGGGGGTTAAATGGAAGCATTTTGGCAGAATTTTGGCAGAAATTTGGCACAAATTTAAAATAACAATAAAATAAATATACAATATTGGAATAGAAATGGTTAATACCAACTTTCCAATATATAGTCTTTCCTATTAATCAACCACAAAAAACACTCTGTCAGGAAAATTGCCTGACCGGATATCATGACCTATTTAATGGGATTACTATAATTGCTGTACTCTTGCAATGCTAATCGGTCAGTTACCGGAATTGTGATTGACTCGCCCTTATTGGCATAATGCTGATATTTGGGAAAACGGTATAAAATCATTTTCCCGGAAAATTTGCTATACCAACGGGATTGCCACGTTCTTCTGTTAAAGGTTTGCAATGATAACAATGTGAGAATAATATGGAAAGCTGTTTTAAGATTCGCTGCAGAATACCGGAGTATAATGATAAAGTGTTTTTATGCATGGGTTGAAAGTAAGGAGGTTCGAGGGAGGTTTTTTTATGAAGGCTGAAAAAATATTTATTCTCAGTGTAGTTATGCAAATAACTAAAATCAGGCTTTTTATTAATTTGCAACGAAAATGTTGTTTTTAATAATCTATGGGAACAGTTAAACCATAATAAGGAGTTGGCGGGTTTTATTGAAGTGGGGGAGGGTTATGCGTGGATTCTGTCGTATTTTGCAAGCATTTGCTCCATTGATTCCTGATGGGCTGGGTCTGCCACACAGGCCTTTACCGGGCAAACTTCTGCGCATTGTCTCAGTTCGTGCACTGGGGCGCATTCGGTGCACAGAGCAGGATCTATAAGATATGTGCCATCGTTTTCTATAATTGCATTGTTCGGGCAAACTGCCTGACAAGCCCCGCATTGGATGCAGCTGCGGGTGATCATATATGCCATTTCCTGCTCCTTATTCCGTTTTATTCTTAATTCCATTTAAAATGTTAAAATCCTTTAATAATTGGCTTCCGGAAATGTAAAAAAAAGTTAATTTATCTGCTTGACTCTCCCCCCGGGGAAGACCTGACAATTATGAGTAATAATATGAATGATGGAGGGGTTCTGTGTTCAGAATAGGTGATTTTTCGAGATTAAGCTATGTATCAATCAAAGCTTTGAGATATTATGACGAGCTGGGGCTTTTAAAACCTGAGAGGGTGGATTCCTCAACGGGATATCGTTATTACACTGCCGGGCAGCTTCCGTTGCTCAACAGAATTGTAGCCCTGAAGGATTTGGGGTTTACACTGGATCAGATAAAGCTTCTTCTCAGCGGTAAGATATCTGCTGAACAGATAAAATCCATATTAAATGCCAAAAGGTCTGAAATAGAGCGTCAGATTACTATGGAGCAGGAAAAATTACTGCGGGTGGAGGCAAGATTAAAGCTGATTGAAGGGGAAATGAGCTTTTTCAGCGATATAGATGTTGTAGTGAAGAGGATTGAAGCCCAGAAAGTTATCGGTATAAGGGAAAAAGTGAACGAATGTTATGCACCCGCTGATTTTATGCCGGAAATTTACGGTCAGAATCTGATAGAACGGGAGATTCTAGACAGATATCCAGGTGTTGTAATGATTTTTGAAAAGCTTTGCAGAATAATTCTTGCAAAAGGGGGAAAGCTGATTCCTCCGGCAACTATTACTTATTATGATACCGAATACAAAGAAACGGATATAGACATGGAAGCCTCGATTCCGGTGAGCGGTTTTGACTATGATGAAGATAAAATCAAAACTTACATACTGCCTGCCGTTAAGCAGGCTGCCTGTTTAATCCACCACGGAACATATGATACTCTTATAAAATCTTACGATATACTGATGAAATGGATAGAACAGAATGAATATCAGATCGTTGGTCCGGTAAGGGAATCATACATTCAGCTTGTAGGTTTTGGAGCTTCCACTGAAAAAGACTGTATCACTGAAATACAGTTTCCGGTAGAAAAGAAAGGGGACTTAGGCGCAATGCCCATGAATTAAGGCATGAATTTGCCTGATCGCTCACGAGAATTATAGCCATTCGCCCAGCTCCCAGAGAAAACTTTTTGAAAAAAGTTTCCTCCGGACCTCCTTCCCAAAACTTTTGAATTGGGGGACCGACGGGGGACCGGGGGGATTTGGGACCGTCAGAGGGAACCACGCTTTTTTGGAAAAGCGAGGTTGCCCTCCGAACCTCCTCCTTGAAAAACAAGAGTATTGGACTGTGGATTTGAGTGGATTTTTACTAATTCAGTGGCATTGGACTTAGGCGCCCCGGACAATCCGGAAAAATAAAAAAACTGGGGGTTGACCTTCCCCTTACGGCAAACTCTATAATCTGAATATGGACCCGGAAACAGTTTGAACGGAGGAATCAAAAATTGTTCAGAATCGGCGAATTTTCGAAGCTAAGCTACGTCTCAACCAAAGCGTTAAGGTTTTACGACGAACTGGGGCTTCTTAAACCTGATAAGGTGGATCCTGCAACAGGTTACAGATTCTATTCTGCAAAACAGATGCCCAGGTTAAACCGGATAATCGCCCTGAAAGATTTGGGATTCAGTCTTGAGCAGATTGGGCTTCTGATTAGTGGTAAAATTTCCACAGACCAGATTAAGGGGATTCTTAAAGCAAAGAGAGCCGAGATTGAAAAGCAGATCGTTTTTGAACATGAAAGACTGTCGCGGGTGGAAACAAGGCTTAATATGATTGATGTGGAGGAAAAAGAAATGGGAAATATCGATGTAGTGCTTAAAAAAGTGGATGCCCAGAAAGTGATTGGACTTAGAGGTGTTGTGGAAAATTATCCTGCTGTGGGTGGTCTCTTTGAGAAGCTTTGCAAAACCATTATGTCAAAGGGCGGAAATCTTGAAGCGCCAGGGATAGCTGTGTATTATGATACGGAATACAAGGAAAAAGATGTGGATGTGGAAGCTGCCATGCCCACAACCGGATTTGAACTTAATTCTGATGGAATAAAAACATACACCCTTGCGTCAATAGAAAATGCAGCATGTCTGATTCATCATGGACCTTACAACACGTTGTTTCAGTCCTATGGGATTCTGATGAAATGGATAGAGGAAAATGGATATAGAATTGCGGGACCAGGCAGGGAAGTTTATCTTCAGTGTACCGATACCGGCGCAAAAGACGAAAATGACTGTATAACCGAGATTCAGTTCCCTGTTGAAAAGAACTGATTTATTGACGGAAATAATAGCTGATATATAGAGGGGAGCCTGTTGTCCTTATGGATGGCAGGCTCCCCTTGATTATTGTCAGAAGATTTCAGTTCAGACTGTTTCTATGATTCCTCTCATCAGGAGTTCCCTGATGGCATCCTCATAGGTGAAATCGGGAATGCTTCCGATACCTGATGTTTGATCCGAAAACAGTTGCTTCAGTTCCGAATTCCCGATTTTGTTATCACCGAGAATACTGAGCAGAACTGACTGGAACTGATCTACATTTTCATTGAAAAAGAGCCTTTCAGGTTTGAAGAGGACTCCGTATTTTGCTGCTCCGCCTTTGCCTTTTGCTTCCCAGTGATATTCCACATCGTCGGATATGCAAAACATTTCATTTTCAAAACCGGGATGAGCATTGTCATCGATTGCCAGATCAGCTGTATCAAGGAAAGTGATGATGTTGGATCCGAATCTTTCCTTTAGGGTGTTGATTTCCATAATCCTGTGAAGCTTTTGGGAAGACGCCGATTTTTTGAAGTTAATCAGGGCATCGGCGAGTTTAACGATTTTGTTTTCTTCATAGGATTCAAACCATTGGACAAGCTTTTCCGAATATGCTTCGAATGTGGCATCAGTGTTGATGTGTCCGAATATAAAATCCGAAGGTTCGATATTTCTTGCGTTAAGGGCAAGAATATGATAAGGATTGCTGTTGAGCCATGTATCCAGTTTGCTGCAATAATCCTGATTTTCCATAAATACCATCAGAGTAACAATCTGGGCATAGCATCCATCGTTGAGGTGTTCAGGGAAGCCTGATATTATTCTCTCCATCACTGATTCCCCGGTAACATCCCCATCCCTGAAAAACAGTCTTCCTTCCGGGGATGGAACAAATGGGGGATTGGAGAAAATTCTGTCAAATTTCATGCCTTTTACGGCACTATATAGATCACCCTGGAGGACTCTCACATTTTCAGCCTGATTTAACAAAGCATTGAATTTTGCAAAGTTAACAGCTCTCGGATTGATATCGACGCAATAGACCTCATTGGCAAAACGGGAGGCAAGAATTCCCTGAATTCCGCTGCCTGTGCATAGATCAAGAACTCTTCCGCAGGGTGAATCAATCATGCCTCTTGCCAGCCTGTACGAATCCACTCCGAGGGGATAGACATGTCTTGGCAGAAAAGTCATTGTGAAAAAATGATCTGTTGCAAAAAAACCGCCCTGACAGGGGAAAAGATCCACAGGAGAAAATATTCCAGTTTCATCTTCATCGAAAAGTCCGATTTTTTTGTAGAATTCGATTTCGGTTTTTTCGAATATGTCTTCGATTTCTGCTCTGTTTACTCTGCGGGACAGGAGAAACAGTCTGATTAGTCTGTCCAGATGAGTGTTTTCTTTGAGTTTCATTCTAAGGAATACCGGCAGTGTTCTTGCCATAACTCCTTCGATGTCATTAACACCCAGTCTATGGAAAACATCAGTTTCGTTGTATCCGGCCTGTCTGAGTCTGTTTGTCAGAGGGATAAAATCCCTTGGGGATAGTCCGTCAAGTTGAAAATGCGAAGAACTGCGTTTTACATATTCGTCAATTTTCATTAAGTCCTCAATTTAGGTAGTAGTCAGTTATTTACTGTTTAAGATCGAAGATAACCCATTTGTCATTTTCCTCTTTGAGAAGGAAAGTATCTTTTGATTCTTCCGTTTCAACTTTTCCGTCTCTGGTGATGACAACCTTATAAGTTGTTGTTACAGCAACAACTCCGTTGTCGCGATCTTCCGATGTCATTTTTAGCTCATTGATTTTGACCGACAGGACTTTTTCTTTTATTGCTCCTGTTACTGCAACAGCCAGACCGAGATCATGGCCGATGCCTTTTGGTTCTTTTGATTCTGAAATCTGTTTGAGAATGTCGTCGGAGAGGATTGAAAGCATGTTTTCGACATCCCCTTTTTGCATGTAGGAGTAGAATGTTTTTACCTGCTGCTCGGCGCCTTCGTTGCAATATGCTCCGGCTGTGAAACAAACCACGAATAACAATACCAGAACTGTTACGGTTATTTTTTTCATATACATCCTCCTTAATTATTTCCCAATATGAATATTTTAGATTTTTTTGCAAAAAACCCTCTATTGGCTTACGGAGCTATTTCCGGTATGAAAAACCTTAATGGTTTGGCTGCATTTAAGAAATCCGCTTTTTTCAGTGAGTAAGCCCCCCATTTTTCAGAACGGAGTTTTGCACTGGATTTGTAGTCATCAAGGGTGATTGCAATAAGCCCGAATGAATTGTCTTCGAAATTACAGAGATCCCAGAAGAGAAAAATATCATCAGGTTTAAGAATCTTGTATGCAAAAACAATGAGCGGGCTGAAATTGTTCCCCATAATTCTGTGCCAGAAATCAAGACCGTTTATATCTTCCAGTTTTATCCAGTTCTGCCATTTAAGGCCCGGACGTCCCGGTTTCATCGATTGTGGAAATTCACGGCCTTTTAGATCTATTGTGTAGTTACATTTTGAAGAATGAACGATAAAATCAAAGTTTTTTATGTTTCCGTATCTGCTGACCGGTCTTCTGTTTTCATCTGTAGCAACATAAACAACTTCTTTTTGTCTGAGCAGGTTTTCAAACATCCGCTCGTAGCATGAATAATTTCCTTTTCTTCTTGCCATCGGATTCTCTCCTTTGTTATTTGATGGAGAGGGTAATAATTTCCGGATTTTCTGATACCAGCTTTCCTTTATTAATTGTTACTTGCTGGCTATGCTAATCGGTCAGTCATCAGAATTATGAGTGACTTGCTCGTATTGGCATAACGCAGACATTTTGGAAAAATGGTATGAGTTTAACAATTTGGTTGATAATTGTCTTAAATTTTATAAAAAAAAACTTGCTGCTGAATAACTTCTATTTATTATTATACACAATGGCATAAGTGTGTGCAATATTTAGAAAAAATTGAATAAATTTAAAATTATTATTACTGCCGAAGAAAGTTTTTCTCTAAAGTATAATCATTACCGGATACAAAAAGCATACTGGACCCCATCAAGCCCCATACCCACAAGCTTGGAAACAACTGCCGGATCGCAGGCATCCCGCCTGTCCCCCGGTCCCAAAACCCACAGCCAACCGCCAGAACGCCCACCCTGCGGGCAGGTACCCGCCATCCCAAAACTTTTGAATTGGGGGACCGACCAGAGGGAATTTACTGATTCAGTAGCATTGGGCTTGTCCCTGTAGGAATTTTCATATTGATCAAAGCTTGTGTCGATATACAGAAAGCAGAATTAAAGAGAACAGAAAAATGATGCACTGAAAGTTTTTGTCGGAAGGGTTTGGGAAACCGGCTTTTTTCAAAAAGCGGGTTTCCCAAAAATTTGTAATTCTGGGAACCCTCAGAGGGAACCACGCTTTTTCCGGAAAAACGGGGTTTCCCTCCGAACCTCCTTCTTCGAAAAACAGGGGTATTAGGTTTATCATAAGAGTAATTTTGCTGATTTAATCCTGATTTCAGGCAATAATAAAAAGAACCGGAATGTCTGTAACAATCCGGTTCCTGTATATTGAATAAAAGAATTTAGTCTCTGGGTTTCATAAGCGGGAAAAGGATAACATCCCTGATTGAGGGTGAGCCTGTAACCAGCATTATGAGTCTGTCGATTCCGATGCCGATTCCGCCTGTGGGGGGCATTCCGTATTCGAGGGCGGTAATGAAATCCTCGTCCAGGGGGTGGGCTTCGTCATCGTTGAAAAGTTCCTTTTTCTTCATCTGGGAAGTAAATCTCTCCCTTTGATCCTCTGGATCGTTGAGTTCTGAAAATGCATTTGCCATCTCCATATTTGCCATAAAAAGTTCAAACCTGTAGGTCATTGTGGGATCGTCTTCCTTCTTTTTGGCAAGAGGGGAGAGTTCGATGGGATAATCAATGATGAATGTGGGCTGAACCAGATGAGGTTCCACTGCGGCGCCGAAGACTTTATCCATAATATAGGCTACATCTTCCTTGCGGCTGAGATCCAGTTTGTATTTCTGCGCCATTTCTCTGGCATAATCCAGATCGCGGAGTTTTTTCATTTCTATTCCAGCATACTCTCTGAAAGCATCTTCCATTGTGAGTCTTCTGAATGGAGGTTTCAGATTGTATGTAACACCTTCAAATTCCACTTCTGTTTTGCCGATAACATTTTCGCAGATTTCAGAGAAAATATCCTCAGTGATCTGCATCATATCGGTGTAGTCGGCATAAGCCCAGTAAAGCTCCATTGTGGTAAATTCGGGATTGTGTCTTGTGTCTATGCCTTCATTCCTGAAAATTCTGCCGATTTCATAAACTCTGTCGAGTCCGCCGACAATGAGCCTCTTGAGGTGGAGTTCGGTAGCTATGCGGAAGAAAAGGTCCATATCAAGTGCATTGTGATGTGTGATGAAGGGCCTTGCGTTTGCTCCGCCTGCAATCATATTCATTGAAGGTGTTTCAACTTCGATGAATCCTTTTTTGTCGAGAAGGGTGCGGATTGCTGACACGATTTTTGAACGTGTGATAAATGTGCTTCTGACATCGGGATTTGACAGAAGATCAACATATCTCTGTCTGTATCTTGCTTCCACATCTTTGAGTCCGTGGAATTTTTCAGGAGGGGGAAGCAGAGCTTTTGACAGGAATGTGTAGCTGTCGAGGAAAATTGTGAGTTCGCCTTTGCGTGTGCGGAAAACTTTTCCTTTTACACCGATGAAATCGCCAATATCAACCAGCTTCAGATTTTTGTAATTTTCATCGCCAACCTGATTACTTTTGAAATAAACCTGAATATTTCCGGTGCTGTCTTCAATATTTCCGAATGAAGCTTTGCCGTGTTCCCTTAATGCCATAAGTCTTCCTGCGACGAGGACTTCTTCGCCTTCTTCGGATTCAGCAAGATTTTTATACTTTTCTATTACCTCGCCGATGGTGTGGGTGTATGCAAATCTCGAACCATAAGGATTTATGCCTTTTTCTTTCAGATCCTGAAGATGTTTAATGCGCATCTCCTTATGTTCGCTGATTTCGTTCTCGTTTTCCATTGTCAATGTGGTTTCTTCCGTGTTCATGTTTATACTCCTTATTATGACTCTTCAGCCTATTATTTAAAACTAATGTTAAAATCTCCTTTTTTCTTTTGAAAAATAAGGAAGGAATGATAAAAAAATAATAGAACATGCTATTATCTAACCCGGATTTTACACGATTTTTTGTGTGAATAACAACCTCTCCTGAACTATTTGCCATATTTTTTTGTTATTGCTGACGGAGGTAAATGAATGACGAGATTTGTAAAAATCATGAT
The DNA here is from genome assembly GCA_021287065.1 of Bacillota bacterium. GTDB lineage: Bacteria > Vulcanimicrobiota > JAJTBE01 > JAJTBE01 > JAJTBE01 > JAJTBE01. Next base: position 11,744 of record JAJTBE010000147.1, on the reverse strand, counting down.
ACTTGGGATCATTATTTCTTTCCCCCTTGCTTGTCTGATTTATTCCCGCATTACTGCTCAGCAGGCTGAATATGTGACTTATCACGGCGACTTCTGTTCTTTTAATATCAGGGAAGACTACCAGCTCGACTACAGGCGTCAGGGAAACTCGTTTATTTATACTATTTACCATCCGGGAAGCAAAGATAAGAAGCTGACTATCAGCAGCGGACACAAGAAGCTGAAGTATAATATCGCCTTTAAAAAAGGCTATAAGATTCAGTCTGAAGGTTCGATGAAGACCATTAACACTCACGGAGTTGAAAAGAAAGGCGTTACTCCAAACGAAAACCACTGGAGGGAAGCCTATATCTATTACTCCGTAAACACGCCAATGGGAACCAATGCTTCTTACATCTATGCCTCATACGATGATATTGACGGAAACCAGAGTGTGGTTTTCAACAATATCATTGATTCCATACAGGTAAAAGACCCCACAAAAGGTGATTTTACCCCAAAAACAAATCAATAGAGGAGGAAAGCTCATGACGATTAAACTGAGAGTTCCTAAAATGAAGTGCGAAGGCTGCGAACAATTGATAAAAGATGCTCTGCTCTCTTTGAATGGAGTCGATCAGGTATATGTAAACCTTGAGGAAAAAAGAGTGGAAGTTACTCCTTCAAGTGTGGATGTTGAAAAAATTCGTAAAGTTCTGCTTGAAACCGGTTATCCGGCAGAACTTGCATAGAGGCGGTTTATGAGAGTTATTATCGTAGGCGGAGGAGAAATTGTATTCTTTCTGGCCAAAGCTTATATGAAAAGGGGAGACAGTGTCTCCATCATTAATGCGGATAGGGATGAATGCGAAAATCTCTCCCGTCGGCTCAATGTAATTGTTGTAAACGGTGATGCAACTGATCCCGATATACTTGAAGATGCTCTGGCTCGTCAGGCTCAGGCTCTCATTGCCGTTACTCCTTACGACCATGTGAATCTCGTATGCTGTCAAACCGGCTCGCTTATGTTTGGTATTCCCCATACCTTAGCAGTTGCAAATGATCCCAACAACTATGAAATATTCAGGAAACTTGGGATTAATCATGTTTTTGACCAGACTAAACTTCTGGTTAGCGTACTTGAAGAAGAAGTGGAACATGACCAGATTTATGACATCCTTAATTATCATAACGAACAAGCTTACATTGGAGAGATAAGTATTACTGCCAGTATGCCGTCCTGCGGTAAAGTTATTTCCGAAATCGAGCTTCCGCAGGACGCTTCGATTATTGGAGTTGCCCGGAATAAAGAGTTTCATTTCCATGTAAATAGCTGGACGATTCAGGAAAAAGACAAAGTTCTGCTTCTTACCATTCCTGATTCACACGGACAGGCAATGGCTCTTTTGTGTGGAGAAGACAGATAATAACCGGGTTAAGCCAGATTTCTGAATTTTCTGTCCAGTTCTTCACGCTTGATGATATTGTCAATAAGCCCTGCTGAAAAAAGAGGCTCAAGCAGTTCTTCCCGTTTTGCGGTATCGAGAATTCCAGGATTGATTGCTATTGCGTTGATAAGAAACTTGACGGATCTGCTTATGTTTTGCATTCTGCAGTTCAGAATAGATGTATAATAGAGGGTAAGCGAATCTCTTTCATCCAGCCCCAGAGCTTTTTCCAGTTGTGCTTCAGCGCGTTTTAATGATCCTTTTCTTATGAGGTTTATTCCCAGTTCCCGCAAATATTCAGGTGCTTCGGGGTGTTTTTTGGCAAGCTGCCTGTATATTTTTATAGCTTCGTCATATCTGCCGGTAACAGTGAATATTTCTGCTGTTTTCTTTTCAAGAATTGATGCCCTGAGGGGATACTGTCTGTCATTTATATACTCTCTTGCATTGTTGTAGTTGACTAATGCACTGGAGAGTTTTCCGGTTTCTTTGTATGCATCGGCAAGCCATGCATAATTTTCCCAGTTGCTGGGAGATTCGGTAATTTTTGCCTTGAGATTTTTGATGGCAAGTTCAAACCATTTCTTTGATTCGTCGGGTTTGTTCGTATCTTTCAGGAATATTGCAAGCCTGTAGGGGAGAAGGGGGAATTTTCTTCCTTTATCCTTCTGATATATTCTGTCGAGAATGTCTTTGAAATCCCCTGATTTTCCAAGTTTTCTGCATAAAAGCTCGTAGCTGTCGAGGAAATTGCCGGGAGAAACAGACATCCCTTTTCTGGCTGTTTCATAAGCTGCTTCTGTTTTATTCATTCCTATGTAGCAGCCTGTGAGGGCAAGCAGGTATCTTTCGTTTTCCGGAAAAATCTCTATTGCTCTGGTCAGGTAGAATTCTGAAAGATCAAAATCCTTGCTTTCCAGATGGATATTACCGATGGCATAATGATATTCCGGCTCTCCGGGATATGTTGCTATAGCTTTGCGGAGATACTCCACAGCTTTTTCCCTTTCGCCCCGGAGAAGGTTATCGTCGGCTCTCAGGTAAAATTTTTCTGCGCTTTTGGCTCTTTTATACGAGAGTTTTGCGTTTTCCAGTTCTGCCAAATCATTTTTTGATTCAAGTATTTTGAAATAGAGCCGCCATATCGGGTGTCTTGAATTTTTTCTGATTATTTCCTTAACCTGTTCAAGTGCATCATCATGCTTATTCTGATCATAATAAATAAAAGCAAGGCTTTCCCTCGCATCAAATTCGTCATAAAGAGATACAATATCCCTTCTTGGGCATTCGATGGATTTTCTGAGTTGTTTTAAGGCGTTTTTTGTGTTGCCTGCTGCTTTGCTGCATTCTCCCATAAGATAGTAATATCTGGGATTGTCCGGGTCCTTTCTGGTCAATGCAGCAAATATTACAAGAGCTTCTTCATAACGCCTCATTTCCTGCAGAATGCTGGCTTTTTTCAGCAGAAAAACCGGATTTTTACTCTCTTTTTCCAGAATCCTGTCAACCATACCCAAAGCTTCAGTCAGGAGGTTTTTATTTATCAGAATATTAATCAGTTCAGCAGCTGTTTCAAGGCTGCCCGAATCGATTGTTTCGATCTGTTCTGATGGAATTGCCGTAAGATTATCTTGTACTAATGAACCGTCATTGTGTTCATTTCCGGTGTTCTTACGGGCAAAATCGGTCTTTCCGGCTGGTGAAGCCATACTTTCCCTCCTGAAATCTGATCAGATGTGTTTATCCCATTTCTTCTTAGATTCTTTCTGTCTCAGGTTCGCTGTAAGCAGTGAAGCGTAATTGATGCCAAGATCAACATAGTTAATTAAATCCACAGGGTTTAGCCTGATAATTTTCCTCAGATATGGAATAAGTTTATGAGGCTGGTGGGTTTTCCTGTAGAGTTCAATCAGTTCGATGTAAATTTCCGGAAGGTTGCATCCTCTGAGTTTTTCCGCATTCCTGAATGATGCTTCCGCCTCGGCGTCCTTGCCAAGTTTCAGATAGCATTTGCCTATGTTGAAATAAAGTTCCCAGTCATCAGGGAAATTTCTTGCCTGTTTAAACCAGATTTCAAGAGCCTGTCTGTAGTATTGAAGTGCTTTATCAGCATCTCCTCTTTCATCAAGAAGCTCGGCAAGTTCAAACCTGATTTTCGGAAATAAGTTCTGTTTGTCGTTTTCTATGGTTTGATTGGCTATCGCTACAAATTCATTGGTTCTGTCGATTTTTTTCGCAAGTATTCTGAATATTCCGGTTTCAGATTGCGGATTCATAGCTATGACTTTTTTGGCATATTCAAAAGCTTCTGTATATTTTCCCTGATTTCTCAGGCACAAAATCAGAGTTGTGAGGTAATTTTCCTGTTCGGGATCAAGTTCCACAGCTCTTCTGATATAAGTTTCCGCTTTTGAATACCAGCGTTTTCTGTAAAGCAGGATGTTTCCGGTTTTGATATTTACAGTAGAGTCTTTGTCGTATATTTCAAGACCTTTCCTGTAATTGCTGAGGGCAAGGCTGAACTTTCCCGCTATTTCGTATTCTGTTCCCTGTTCAAAATAAATACAGGCTCTTCTGTATCTGGCAAAATCATTTTTAGCTTTATCAAGAGAATCTTTTCTGTTGAGATTGTGCAGAATGTCAAAATACATCGACCAGACCGATTCATCCAGATCTCTTCGCATAAGTTTTTCAACCATAGCTTCAGCCTGTTCAAATCTGCCTGATTTCATATAAATATTTGCCAGGCGCTGGTATGCTGCCATTTTAAAACGATTATCCAGATAATCGCTTCCGGGGGTAATTATCAACTGGAGAAGAGAGATTTCCTCAGCTTTGAAATCTCCTTCAACCCGTTTGATTTTACTCTCGGTCAGTTTTATGCAAAAATCACCGGGGTTGTCGTTGAGGTATTCTTTGGCTATTCTGTCAGCTTCCGCAAAATTTTTCTGCTTTATAAGAACATGTATGGTCAGATAAATCATATGGGGTTCGTATTTGTATAACTGAAGCCCTCTGTAAAGCAGCGCCAGAGCTTTGGAATATTCTTTCTGATTAATCAGAATATGTGCTGCCAGAGTATATTGAACTCTGTTCCATGATGATCTCAAGCCTGATGAAAGCTGCTCGAGAACATCATCAAAATATGCAGCAATCTCCTTGCCTGTGTATGTTCTGTCATTGATAATGACTTTTTCCTTTGTTTCTTTACCGGGGTCATCAAAAGGTGTCTGCATACAAATTACTCCTTGATAAATTGCTTTCTGACAAAGAGATTAACAAGCCTGATTAATTTCAGGTTTCCTTTTTATGGGTTAAGCTGGTGCATTTTCCGGATCTTCCTCTGTTTCACCGGAGAGCCTGGATACTATAACGCTTCCGAATGAATTGCCCAGAGAGTTGACAGTGGTTCTGCACATATCGAGAATATTGTCCACAGCCATGATAAGTCCGATACCTTCAAGGGGAAGCCCTGCGGATCTCAGAACGATTATCATTGTGAACAGACCTGCCTGGGGTATTCCTGCTGCAGCTATCGAAGCTAAGGTAGCTGTTATGAAAATTACCATCTGCTGGTTTATGTCCAGATTTATTCCGTATGCCTGAGCAATAAAAACTGAAGCAACTGCCTGATAAAGAGCGGTGCCGTTTTTGTTGAGGGAAATTCCGAGGGGAAGAACAAAATCGACTATTCTTCTGGGCACTCCAAGTTTTTCGTTGCAGTTTTGAATATTAACAGGGAGGGCAACTGACGAGGAAGCGCTTGAAAATGCTGTGGCGATTGTATCGGAAAGGCCTCTGAAGGCTTTAAGGGGGTTCATTTTTCCAAAAACAAGCAGCAGAATCGGCAGAACAATCAGAATATGTATGCCGAGACCTGTAAGAACAGTTCCGAGATACCTTGCAAGAGGTGCGATTAATTCGATGCCTGCCTGCCCGATGGATCTCGCAAGGAGGAAACATACTCCAAAGGGAGCAAGTTTGATTATCCACGAAATGACAAGCACTACAAGGTCATTCAGTTCTTCAAGAAGCGTCATCAGGTTTTTAAAGCTGTTTCTCATCATTCCGAGAGCTACTCCAAACAGAATACTGAAGAAAACAACCTGTATGATTTCAGAATTCGCCATTGCCGAAAATATATTGTCCGGTACAATACGGATAATGGTCTGTATTATTGATGGCGTCTTTGCTTCCGCTAATCCGGAAAATACTGTTGTTTTCAACCCTGCATTTGTTCCCGGTGTGAATATATCTGCCATTACAAGGCCTATCAACACTGCAATAGCTGTTGTGCCAAAATAATACAACAGGGTATAGCCGCCAATTTTACGAAGTTTTCTTACATCGCCGAGGCTTGCCACCGAATATGTTACGGAAACGAAAATCAGGGGCAGAATAATCATCTGGATCAGTCTTAAAAACAGATCTCCGGCTGCATTGAAAAAAGTCAGCATTATACTGCCTGCGTTGGCTACCGGATTGCCTGCAAAATGAGCTGATTTAACCCAGTAAGGGGCATCTGGTCTTATTCCACCCAACATATAGTTGGATAGTATGCCCAGTCCGATACCGGTAATCAGTCCTATGGCTATTTTATGGCTGAATTTCAAGTCGGTTCCTCCAATGGAATGCTGATTTCCCACTCATTATTTACAGTCTGGATTTCTCCGTTTTTTGATTAAATCCTATGTTTCAAATTAACTATATCTGATTGAAGGATAAGTCTTTTATGTGAAAAAATATTGAAATTATTTACGGAGGTTGTAACTATGCAGAGAGTTCATCATATCGGAATAGCGGTGGAAAATCTCGAAACCGCAGTTGCCACATATCAGGCGTTTCTTGATGATGTGGAGATTGAATACGAGGAAGTTCCTTCACAGAAAGTAAAAGTAGCGGTGATTCCTCTCGGAGACAGCAGGCTTGAGTTTCTGCAGCCCACTTCACCCGACAGCCCCATAGCCGGCTTTATTGAAAAAAGAGGGCAAGGGATTCAGCATATATGCATCGAAGTAAACGATATAAACGAAGCCCTTAAAAAACTTGAAGAAAAAGGCTATAAGCTCATTGATAAGGAACCCCGGGAAGGGGCAATGGGGATGAAGATAGCTTTTGTTCATCCTAAAAGCACCGGCGGCGTTCTTCTGGAGCTGAGCCAGAAAAAGTAATTTAACTGAAAATGAAAAAAATAATCAGGTTGTTTCTTGTTCTGATTGGCGGCTGGATGGGGATAATTCTGCTGCTAAGCGCCGTTTTTGCCGTCAATCCCGTTGAATTTTTTACCGCTGCAAGGAACAACATTGTTATCAATGTTGCCTGGCTTTTTCTGTTGTATGGATTGATATTGTCCACAATTCATTTTTCTATTGTCAGGGAAGGCGGGACAGGTATAAAAGATCTTGGACTTTCCCTTGATAAAAAAGTGATTTTCAAAACATTGAGAAACCTGCTGATTGTTTTTTTTCTTTTCGGATGTTACCTTTTTTTACTTCTGAAATCCGGACATACAGTTTTTAAAAGTGCTGATCTTTATTATGTTCTGACAGAAGTTTTAAAAGCTGTTTTATTCGGGCTCCTGTTTGCCTTTGTTGAGGAAATCTTTTTCAGGGGATATGTATATACAAGGCTTCTTGATGATATTCCATCCCCGTTGGCAATTATCGTCGTCAATCTGCTCTTTGCATGCCTCCACCTGTTCCGTCCGGGAAATCCACCATTTAAGGTAATGTATTTTATCGGATTATTTCTGGTGGGAACCATCCTTTCCATAATTTATATAAAAACCCGATCTCTCTGGATGCCCGTTTCGGTTCACATGGGGTGGGTTGCCTGTATGTATTTGCTCGCATCTCCGCTGTTTGATTTTAACCGCCGGATATGCGGGTATTCAGTTCTTTTTGGCCTTGAAAACTGTCCTGTTGCGGGAATTGCAGGTTATACGGTTGTGCTTCTTACCGGGTTTATGGTTGTTAATATTCGAAAAGATTGGTAGGTTTCAGGGGATGAATGGGATTCTGTTTTTTTATGAATTTGCAAAGAAACAAATACTCAGGCTGTTGATAATCTCTTTTTCATTATTTTTAATGCAGGGCATCGGTTTCTGTACTGAAAACAAATACATTGTGGATGAGCTTTACCCCGGACACAACAACATCCGCAGCAACAGATTGAACATCATCTTTATCGGAGGAGAGTATAATTCTTTCGAAGAGTTTGAAAAAATCTGTAAGGATATGATAGCGCTAAATGGAGAAAACCGATATGGATTGATGCAGATTAAGCCTTTCAGTGAACCGGGGTTTGATAAACATTTTAACTTCTGGATTTGCAGAAAAATACCAAAATCAGGAAAACCTTACAAACAACTAACCAATCAGATCATGTGGGAGCTTATAAAACCTGTGAACGCAGAAGCTATAGAAGATCTAAACCGCCATTACAGAGCAAATCTGAAATATGACGGCAGGAATATATTGCCTGTGATGATCGCAAACACCAATCCGAGGGAAATTCCGAATTATAATTACGGTGGAGGCTCGTTCGGGAGAGGCGGAACTTTTACCGTATGGAAAATCGGAAACCCCTGGTTTGCATACAATGACATGATTGTAACCCACATTCACGAACTGATGCATTCCATTCCCGAATTGTATGATGAATATGGCGGAAGCGGCAGCATTTATGACGATCCCGGATGGAAAACGAGAAAATACGGAAAGCAGTTTTTTGTGCCCGGAAGTTCAGAAGATCCCGGAAAAATTACAAAAGAACGGTTTCTGAAACTCAGTGAAACTGAAAAACTGGAATATGTAAAACAGAACTGCCCCTGGAAAAACTACATCGGAAAAGGTACAGGAGTTCTGAAAACAGGAATTTTTGAAGGCGGTTTAGGTAAAAATCAGAATATTTACAGATCCGTTCAGAATTCTATTATGAATTATCCTTACAATCTGGTACCCGGAAAGACTCTCGGATTTGGTGAATATCTTGAAAATCTTATCAGGGAGAAAATAATACGGGAATTCGGAAAATAGATGTTGAAGGGTTTCAACGCTGTTGGAAGAAAAGATAAACAAGGATGGAGTATTCTTGTTATGTGAGGGGTAAAAATTGTTCGGAAAAAAAACTACAATATATCCTTATCTTTATATACTGCCGGCATTTCTCGTTATGACTGCGCTTGTGTTCTATCCTCTTGTGGTAGGCTTTTTCTACAGCATTACGGATATGAACCAGTACAATATGGGCACTCCCTATGTAAAACCCTCATACCATCTGGTTTTTCTCAAAAATTATATTGAAGCTGTTAAAGATCCCCAGCTTATCAGAATTTTCTTTCAGACTGTGGTCTGGACTCTTTCCTGTGTGTTTTTTCATGTTGTATTCGGCCTTATGCTTGCAATGCTCCTCAACAGAAAAATCAAAGGACAGGCAATATACAGAACCCTGCTCCTTGTTCCATGGGCTGTGCCGTCTTTTATATCCGCATTCTCATGGAACTGGATGTTTAACTATGATTATGGTTTTATCAATCTTATGATGGTAAAAGTGGGAATGCAGCCCGTGGCATGGCTTACAAGCCCCGGATGGGCTATGGCGGCGGCTGTTGTTACAAATATATGGCTCGGTGTTCCTTTTATGATGGTGATTATGCTCGGCGGACTTCAGTCTATTCCCGAAGATGTTTATGAAGCGGCAGTCGTTGACGGAACCAGCAGAATCCAGAAATTTTTCAAAATAACATTGCCCCTTCTTAAACCGATTGCTCTGCCCGCTGTGCTGCTTGGTGTGATATGGACTTTTAACATGTTTAATGTAATTTATCTTGTTACAGGCGGAGGACCCTACCATCGCACTGAAATACTTGTTACCTACGCTTACAAACAGGCATTTGAAAACTGGAATTTTGGACTTGCATCTACTTATGGTGTGATAATCATGTTAATTCTTATGATTTTCACTTTCTTCTACCGTCGCATTGCTGACGCAGAACAGAACTAAGGTCGGAGATTACATTGTCCGTCTATTGTCCGGAATGTGGAAGAGATAATCTTGATAAAAGCAAATACTGCCTCGAATGCGGCGAACCCATAGCGCCGGGTGTGCCCCGCAGGAAGAAGCTGCTTCGCGACCGTTACGAAATTCTTCAGGTTGTCAAAGCAGGAGCTATGGGCTGTGTTTATATGGCAAAGGATTACAGAACTGATGAAATAGTTGCTGTTAAAAAAATGCACACATCAGGGCTTACTGATGAAGACAGAAAATACATCGAGGAAAAATTTCGCCATGAAGCCAGATTTCTGGCAACTCTCCATCACGATGGAATTCCGAAAATCAAAGACTTTTTTGAGGCAACTTCCATCGATTCGCCAAAACCTGCTCTGTATATGGTTATGACATTCATTCAGGGAAAGGATCTTGTTACCATAATGAGAGACAGGGAAGATGCTCCTCTGTCGTTTTACAGTGTTATCAATCTTTTTGAACAACTGCTTAAAATTCTCCACTATCTTCATTCGCTCACTCCTCCCATTGTTTACAGGGATATGAAAGCTTCAAATATTATGATTAAATATCCCTTCAAATTTGCTCTCAGCGGTGAGGATAGTGAAAACCAGCCCGGCAAGGTTTTTCTTGTTGATTTTGGAATAGCCAGGCTTTATTACAGAGGAAGTAAAGGAACACTTATCGGAACACCCGGTTATGCTGCTCCTGAACAATATACGGGTTATACGGAACCAAGGAGCGATTTGTATTCCCTCGGTATAGTCATGCATTATCTGCTTACGGGAGTTGATCCGGAAAACGAACAGCATCCGACATTTATACATGAGCCTGTGAGAAAGATTAATCCCGAAGTGCCGGAGGATATAGAAATTCTTATTATGTCCATGCTTGAACTTACAGTTGAAAAAAGACCAAAATCTGCATTGGAGATACTTAGCAAAATTAAAAGTAATAAGATTGTGATTCATAAAGCTGAAGTTATTTCAAAAAGCTTGCGGGAGGCGGAATTGAGACCTAAACGAAAATATAGCATTGATCTTCAGGATGAAGCATCAATGAGGCCCATTCACATAGCTGTAATGGAAGGTGATTATATAAAAACAGAAAAACTCCTGAATTCCGGCATTCAGGTGAATGTAAAGGCTCAGTATGGCTGGACCCCCCTTCATTTTGCCATAGACAGGGATCTTATAGACATTGCCCGCCTTCTTATTATATGGGGAGCCAGTGTAAAAGCTGAAAACAGTGATGGAAAAACCTGCCTCCACCTTGCAGCAGCAAATGGAAATGCTGATGTTATAGAACAGTTGATCGAAGATGGTGCCGATGTTGGTTGTTCGGCTAAAGATTTGACAACACCCCTTCATCTTGCAGCTTCCACCGGGGGGCAGGATGCAGTAGTAGCGCTTCTTGAAGCAGGTGCTGATAAGGAAGCAAAGGATACTTTCGGAAATACACCTCTTGATTATGCTGTAAAAATGGGAAAAATTGAAGTTGTGGAAACTCTGCTCAGATACGAAGCTGATTTGAATACTAAAGACTTTGCAGGTTGGACGCCCCTTCATCATGCAGTTCTTGCAGGGAAAATAATTATCGTAACTCTTCTTCTTGACAGAGGAGCTGATTTTGACGAACCGGACAGAGAAGGAAATACTCCCCTTGATATTGCCAGAACAAACCGCAGGCCCGAAATTGAAAGACTGCTGATTAACAGAGGTGCAAAAAAACGACCTGTCTGGGATACATTATTCAGAAGTTTTGATTTCAGTTGAAATTCATATTAAGGTGAAGATGGGGCAGGGGACAATGCCGCTGAATTAGTAAAATCCACTAAATCTTCAACCTCATACCCCTGTTGTTCAAGGAGGGAGGTTCGGAGGGAAACTCACTTTTCCGGAAAAGCGTGGTTCTCTATGACGGTCCCTAAATCCCTACGGTTCTCAAATCCCCCCGGCCGGTCCTTTAATCTCCCTGGTCGGTCCCCCAATTCAAAAGTTTTGGGATGGTGGGTGCCCGCCCGCAGGGTGGGCGCGAGGAAACTTTTTTCAACAAGTGTTCTCTGGGAGCTGGGCAAACCGTTCCAATTCTCATGAGCGAATAAATAAATCTCATGGGCATTGCCCTGAATCACCGAACGGTCAGAATCCCCCTCGGCCGGTCCTTTAATCCCCCCGGTCGGTCCCCCAATTCAAAAGTTTTGGGATGGCGGGTGCCCGCCCGCAGGGTGGGCGCGAGGAAACTTTTTTCAAAAAGTTTTCTCCGGGAGCTTGGCGTGTAGTTATAATTCTCGTGAGCATTCAGACAAAT
>JAJTBE010000135.1 GCA_021287065.1 Bacillota bacterium | reverse complement strand
CAAAAAAGCGTGGTTCCCTCTGACGGTCCCCAAACCCCACGGTCCCCGGTCGGTCCCCCAATTCAAAAGTTTTGGGATGGCGGGTGCCTGCCCGCAGGGTGGGCGCGAGGAAACTTTTTTCAAAAAGTTTTCTCCGGGAGCAGGGTAAACCGACACAAGCCTTGTGAGTGACTATATGAATCCATACCTAAATTCAGTGATATTGGGTCATAACACAATCATTCTGCCGGAAACATTTTTTCCTGTAAAACCACCTTTAATACAGGTCCTTTGTATAATCTTACATTCGTTGTTGAGGAATGATTTTTTTTGCATTTTTGGAAAAATAAATTCGGAAAATTCAAAAATTACTTTTACATGATGCAAAAAATACATATTTAGCTATAAAACGATCAAAAAGCAGGTTTATTATGATCAAAAATAAAAAGAGGATCGGCCATAAAGAATTTCCTGGCAGATTCCGCTGTCGTCCAAACAACGGAAAGGTTTCTTTATGGTCGATCCCGAGGTGGATTGATGCTTCTGCCACAATCTTATTTGTAAGATTGATGGGAAGGTTCTGAGAAAAGTTCTTCCATGCCTTTTTGCCATAACCAGTATATCTGTAACATCATGTTGTTCACACTCCTTGGGGGGGGATCCTCATTCTTTTCAACCCGGATAAAAGACAAGATAAAACTAAGGTATAAATAACACTTGTCTGATAAACCAAATCGGTCTGAATGGGTTATAAATACGGTATGATGAGGGGACAGAATAACGGGACTTTCTGTCGGATAATATCCATTTCCCTTTTATTCTGTTGTATGTATAGATTAAATTGCTGAATTTTCCATAATTTATCCTCCTGAATAACGGTTCTTCGACATTTTATTACCTTTTTCTCACCGGTTTCAGGTTAAACGGGATTATACATTCCTGATTCCAATATGTCAACCCCCCATGTAAAAATAATTTTTATTAAAGGGGTGTTTCGATAATGAGTCGAAGTGTATAGTAATCATCGTAGAGAGAGGTAGGAAGATGACTGAAGTAGGAAAAAAATACCCTCTGACAGAGGCTCTTTGCGAATTTTTCTTTGTCCCCCAGGAAGACTGGGACATGACAATTCCAGGGATTATATACAACAACATTCAGGACAAATTCCCCATAAAAAGACAGGAAGTGGGCAAGGGCGTAGCATTCAGACCAAACGAAAAAGGCGTGCTTGAACAGAAACTGGAACCAATTCCCCCCAGGCTTCTGTTTTTTAACCAGCCCCAGGACATACTCATGCAGGTCAGCCCCAATGTGCTGTCTGTTAATGTTTTCAGAGCAGTGCTGAAATGGGATGTCTTTAAATCCCTTATCAAATATGCACTGAATCAGTATGTTAATGCTGCGGAACCCGAAGGGTTCGATAAAATCGGACTCAGATACATCACAAGATTTGATATCAACGATGTTCCTGCAAATATGGACAAGTATCTGAGAATCTATCCACAGATTCCCCCTGAGTTCCCCAAGGATTTTGAAGAATACGAACTATCCCTGCGTATCAACTACAGGGAAAAACGGGATTATATTCTTCTTCACTCGGAAATCTCGGAAATCATGGAAAAAGAGAAAACTTTTTCACTGCTGTTTGACATTAACTATTGCATGGACAGAAGATACGGAATCCGGCTTTCCGAACTCGAAGAATGGCTTGACTACGCACATAAAGAGGTACGACACCTCTTCTCAAAATCTCTTACCGAGAGGTGCAAAAATATTTTTGAAGTAGGAGAGCTTGGTTGAGCTAATATAAGAAAAAATAAAAAAACAGAAAACCAAGGAGGAAGCAATGAGAGTACCTTTTCTTGCAGGAAACTGGAAAATGTTTAAAACCGTCCGCGAGGCACTTAACCTGGTGGAAGGATTAATAAATGACACAAAAGGGATAAAAGACAGAGAAATCGTGGTCTGCCCCCCTTTCACAGCCCTTCATGCTGTGGCTAAAGCCATCGATGGCACCAATATCAGACTTGGCGCCCAGAATATGTATTTTAAGGAAAACGGAGCCTTCACAGGGGAAGTTTCACCTGAAATGATTAAAGAAATCGGATGCCGCTATGTCATTCTCGGACACTCAGAGAGAAGAAACATTTTTGGCGAAACCGACGAGCTTATCAACCAGAAACTTAAAGCTGCCATTTCGTGGGGACTCAATCCCATCCTCTGTGTGGGAGAATCACTCCAGCAGAGAGAAAACGGCGAAACTCAGGCTTGGGTGGGCAGCCAGGTTAAAGCTGACCTCGAAGGCCTTACACCTTCGGAAGTTGAAAAACTGGTCATCGCTTACGAACCCATCTGGGCAATCGGCACAGGCAAAACCGATACTCCTCAGGGCGCTAATGATACAATCAGCATGGTAAGAAATCTTATCGCTGAAAACTCATCTTACGAAGTTGCCCAGAAAGTAAGAATCCTTTACGGCGGATCTGTAAAACCCCAGAATATCGACAACTTCATGGCCGAAAAGGACATCGACGGAGCACTGGTAGGCGGAGCTTCACTGGAAGTGGAAAGCTTTGCAAGAATAGTAAAGTTCGAATCAGTGGTAGCAGCCTCCTGATCCCGGTAATCCCGTTACGCAAAGCCCCCGTATCACAAAAAAGCAACTTTGCCGGTAACCGTAGATGGCAATGTGATACACTACTTTGGTGAAAAATTGATCTTAAAAATCAAACCCCGGAGTAAAAAAATAGCTCCGGGGTTTTTCATTTTCCGTAGTCTGTTATCGATTCATTACTATCTGTTTACTTTTTATTAACTTTTCCTTTGTTGTATTATGAGCATGAAAGTGTTAAAATCTTTGAAACGGATGGGAGATGAATTAACATGGATCTTATCAGAAATTCAATATCAAATATTACATCAAACAATCACACCGGAGTCAGAAACGCTGGTTCTGCGGCACAGAACAATTCGCAGCAGGCTCCTGTTGATAAATTCGAATCTTCTTCTTCTGCCCAGACGCCCGCACCTGAGTATAAAAAAGGTGAGAGCCTTCTTGTTAAGCTGATGAATGTTCCTATACCCACAACCGTTCCGAAAATCTCTGCCGCTCAGGTTGAAGAGATAAAAAGCAAAATCAAACCCGGCGATATAATCCTCGAAACGGACCACCGTTATCCGGGCTTACAGATTCTTGAGAAGATAGCTGCAGGTTCCGATTTCTCCCATGCCGCTTATTATGTTGGCGATAACAAACTTATTGAAGCCAACTGTTGTGAACCTTCAGGAGTAGGCGTTACTGAAAAAACACTCGATGAATTTCTTGCATACAATCAGTCTATCGAAATAATCAGACCAAATTATAAATCCGAAGAGGATGTTAAAGCCGGTGTGAATTACGCCTACAAACAACTTGGAAAACCTTACGATTCATACCTTAATTCGAAAAATGACGATGAACTTTACTGCTCCGAATTGGTCTGGCGCGCTCTCAATGCAGGCGAAAACAAAATGGAAGTTCCGTCAATGAACTACCTCGGTGTTGCAGAGGTGGTTCCTCCTAACGCATTCCAGCAGATGGAAGGCGCCAGCGTGGTTTTCAGCACAGGTTGTGATATCATGAAATCACTGGCGAGCTACTACCCCATTTATCTGAGCGCAATCGCAGGAGCAGCAGCAGGCGCGGCCTTAGCAGGTCCCGTGGGAGCAGCCCAGGGATTAGCAGCCGGAAGTATAGCTGCCATAGCAGTCGGTGATGTGGTTCAATCAGGCCACGATCTGAAAGAATTAATCACCACCAGATTAGGCATGAATAAACCGGAAGCAGAAAAGTAAAAGCATTAATTCACCGGCTATGTTCGCCAAACCTCGTAGCTACAAGCTAACCCAATCGACGCAGCGCAGGTCTTTATACCTGCTATGTAGTTGTTTGTCAAAATGAAGCATACAGCATATAGTATCAATTATCTTGGTTTTAACCCGGACAGCAAGGCTGAAGCT
Source organism: Bacillota bacterium (assembly GCA_021287065.1). Taxonomy (GTDB): domain Bacteria; phylum Vulcanimicrobiota; class JAJTBE01; order JAJTBE01; family JAJTBE01; genus JAJTBE01. The sequence continues at coordinate 7,959 of JAJTBE010000135.1, read as the reverse complement.
TTGCGCTACTTGTATTTACAACTCCAAACCTATTAAAATATCGAATTTTGCTGTTTCCCGCTAAACCAAATACCCCTGGAATCAACACATTGTTTTTATCCAGTGGAAGGCAAACCTCATAACCACGGCCTTTTAACCATTTTAGTGGTGTCCCTTTTTGTTGAATTTCCCTCTCAACCGTAACTGCTGATTTGGGATTATTTGATTTTTTATCCTGAAAAATTAACCTTAGAAATAGGTTTTTACACCATCTCTGCAACCTCAACGCGGACCCAAAGGGTTCGTCCTCACTACAAACTCAACCCACATATCCCCCGAAAAACGCGGTAAATCCGCTCCAACAGTAGGTGAGGGCCAATGTGCCCTCCCGCAGCAACCTTCCGCCAACCGCCAGTACCCCTCACAACCACAAGCTGCGCCAACGATCCCCTGCCGATCCTGTGGATTCGAGTAAATTTTATTAATTCACTGGCATTGCACACCCTCATAAACAAAAAAGACCCGCCGACAGGCAGGTCCTTTTCATATCTTTTCAGTGGATTATAAATCGCTGTATTTCTTGTCTCCCAGAAATTCATAGAACTGAGCTTTCAGAAGTCCCTGAATAAGGAAGAGTTTCTCCGGTCCATTCAATGCCATTTTGATATACTCATCGGATTTGGCTTTGTTGCCCTGAATGAAGAAATACTGGCCTACAAAGAACTGTGTCTGCTGAAGAACGATGGGTCTGAGTCTTTCAGGCTCAAACTGATTTGCGATTTTCAGGCAGTCTGCGGGTTCTTTTTTTCCTACCATCATATCAATGAGATAGTTGGGGAATTCTTCGTCTTTACCGGCATTTTTGGCACGGAAAGCCTTCAGATTGGCGTTTGATTTTTCGCCGTTTCTTGCTTTTGCCACATAGTAGAAAAGCTGGTAATAGGGTTCATTGGGTTTCAGGGTAGCTGCTTTTTCAAAATCTTTTACTGAAGCATCATAGAGTTCCTGAATCCAGTAGCTTACGCCGCGCATAAAGAAAGCTTCTGCGCTTTTGGGGTTGTATGAAATTGCCTTGCTGGCATCGGAAATGGTTTTCTTGTCGTCTCCAAGACGATAATAGCACATTGCTCTGTGAAGATATGAAAGTGAATTCTCAGGCTGTTTGAGCAGAACGCCGCTGAAATCGGTAATTGCGTTTTTCGAGTCTCCGATAAGCAGGTAAGCTTCGCCTCTGGCGAAAAGCGCCGTAACATTCTGAGGATCGAGCTGGAGAGCTATGTTGAGGTCTGCGATAGCTTTATTCTGGTCCTCAAGCATAAACTGGCTGAGTCCTCTGAAAACATAAGCTTTGACAAATCCCTTGTTTGCTTTGATAGCTGCGTCAAATTTGGGTATAGCCTGTTTAAATTCCTTGGTTCTGAAGAGTTTTAACCCTTCCATAAAGCTTTTCTGTGCGCCTGCTTCTTTTGCCTGGCAGATGGATGTAAGTGCAAATACTGCCAGCAAAACTACAGCGATCACTGTAAGTTTTTTCATTGATGTCCTCCTGTTTTTTTTATTTTGAGAGTTTCTTTTTTAGGTAAGGCACCAGTCCGCCTGATTGCACGATTTCGCTGACTGAAGGCGGCAGGGGAGGGAAGTTGAAAACTTTTCCGTCGGCGGCGATAATTTTTCCCTCTTCGAAATCAACGGAAATTTCATCCCCGTGGTTTATATGCAATGGAGCTTCGCTGTTTTCCAGTGTCGGAAGGCCTTCATTAATGGCGTTTCTGAAATAAATACGGGCAAAACTGGGAGCAATGATAGCGGCAACTCCCGCCATTTTAAGGGCGATTACCGCCTGTTCCCTTGATGAACCGCATCCAAAATTTTTGCCTGCAACTATTATATCGCCCGGTTTGACATTTTTTGCAAATTCCGCATCCAGATCTTCGAATGCGTGTTTTGCCATTTCGTTTCTGTCGGTAACGGTATATGTGTATTTACCGGCGAAAATAACATCGGTGTTTATGTCATCGCCGTACTTCCATACTTTTCCTTTTATCATTTACATTACCTCCCTGGGATCGGCTATTTCGCCCTTCAGGGCTGATGCTGCTGCTGTTTCCGGTGATGCCAGATAAACCATGGCGTCTTTGTTGCCCATTCTGCCTTTAAAATTGCGGTTGGCAGTGGAAATACAGATTTCATCGGCGGCAAGAATACCTTCGTGTGCACCGAGGCAGGGTCCGCAGCCTGGGTTCATCAGAACTGCGCCGGCTTCTGCCAGAGTTTCAAGATATCCCAGTTTCATAGCTTTGAGCATAATCTCTTTTGAGGCAGGGAAAACAAGCATTCTGACTTCAGGATGAATTTTTTTGCCTTTGAGAATCGATGCTGCCGCTTCAAAGTCTTCAAGCCTGCCGTTAGTGCAGGTTCCGAGAAGCGCCTGATGGATCTTAATACCCTTAAGCTCGCCGATAACTGCCATATTATCTACTGTGTGTGGTTTGGCAAGCGTCGGTTCCAGTTTTGAAACATCGATATGCATCACTTCTTCGTAATGGGCGTCCTCATCAGGGAATATTTCGGTGTATTCTTCTCTTGCCCTGTCTTTCAGAAATTCTCTTGTCTTTTCGTCAGGGGCGATATATCCGTTTTTGGCGCCCATTTCTGCGGCCATATTGGCGAGAATCATTCTGTCGCTGATGCTCATATCGGAAATTGTTTCTCCGGTAAATTCCACGGATTTGTAAAGAGCGCCGTCTGCACCGATTGTTCCTATTATGTGAAGGACCAGATCCTTTGTGCTGACTCCTTTGGGGAATTTTCCGTTAACAACTATTTTAAACGACTGGGGCACTTTAAGCCAGAGTTCGCCTGTGGCATAAAGGGCTGCCATTTCCGTTCTTCCAACTCCTGCTGAGAAAGCGCCTAAAGCTCCGTACATTGTGGTATGTGAATCAGAACCGAGGATTAATTTTCCCGGAAGGGCAAATCCCTGCTCGGCAAATACCTGATGGCATATTCCATAATGAATATCAAAGAAATTTTTAATACCCTGTTCTTTTACAAACTCACGGACTATTTTGTGGTTTGCAGCATATTTTTCTGTGGCTGCCGGAACGCAATGATCAAGTATAATAACCAGCTTGTCGGGATCCGCCATTTTACTGACCCCGATGGATTTAAAGGTTTTGGAAATTTCAGATGTGTTGTCGTGGGACATAAGGCGGTCTGCCTTTGCCACGATTATCTCACCCGGAACCACATCTTTGCCGGCTTTCATGCCAAGCACTTTTTCGGCAAATGTTTTACCCATAAATACTCCTTTCCGACTGAAACTGCATTTTCTATAATATAATTTTAGCCGTTACCCGAAGGAATCCTCCGGTTTTTTACATGTTAACTTTAGTTTTTAAAATGGAGGAGTTGTGGAAAGGTGTGAAAGGGGCCTTCTTGAACAGTAAGGTACAAAACCTTCGGCTCTCGATTTCTCATAGGCTTCGGAAGCATTATTCACTGCATACTCCACATTGAAAACCGGAATACCTTTCTTTTTCCATCTTGTAAGATTGGTGATGTATTCATTTGTCAGATCAGTATCAACAGAGATATCAGCGGCGTCCGCAGCATCCCAGTCGTCAAATGAAGCTCCCTCATACCACACAGCTTCCTGTGAAATAGCGTCAACTACATTCAATATATCAGGCTGGTATTGATCCAGAGTGGAACCGTTCTGCTGAATCATTATAAAACCGGGTTTTCTCTGATGTGCATAAGTTCTGATTTCAGAAATAAAATTTTTCATCTCTTGTGCTGCGTCAACACCATCTTTTTCTGCTCTTGCAAGAACCTGTTCATCTTCATAGCCCGCCACCCAGTCCATATAAATTCCGTCGAAACCGTCCCTTATAGCTTCATCTATTATACTTGTATAATTTCCATAAGGAGATGACGATTGGTTCTTTCCGTAAACAGCAATATCTTTCCAGTTGGGATCCCAGTAGGCAACAGGAAAATCACCTGCCCAGCCGTCCGGGTCCGGTGAAATTATAAAAGAGGGCCAGTCATCAGGAAAAGGCTGTCCGGGAGTCCAGTTTTTCGACCATGTCCAGTACCATCTGTAATCTTCCGCCTGTCCGATATCCACATAAGCAATCACAAGCTTTCTGTGAATCCCGTCGGAGGCTGGGGTTGACTGTAGTTCCGAAACAAGTTTTGCAGTGTCGAAATTCATATTTTCCGAACTCCAGTCCGTCCGGGTTGGTTCAATAACAAGCATGTCGTAATCGGATGAAGCAAGTGCTCCCATTGATTCATCGGTTTCAATATTCTGAAGCTGAATAGCCCATGATGTAACTTCACCTATGGATAATGGAGCTGAAGTAACTGTTGGAGTCGGTTGCGGACCTGAACCGCTTCCCCCTGAACCTCCCGAACAACCGATAACAATAACGGGAATAATAAATATCAAAATCATTTTTAAGATAAATTTGAAATCCGGTGAATTTTTATTTTTCATAAAACGCCCTCCTTGGTAAATTTATGAATCTCCGAAATAAAGGATGTAAGTTTCCCGAAATTTAATATTAGGGAATAACCTCAATGCCACTGAATTAGTAAAAACTACTCCAATTTCCAGTCCAATACTCTTGTTTTTCAAGGAGGGAGGTTCGGAGGGAAACTCGCTTTTCCAAAAAAGCGTGGTTCCCTCCGACGGTCTCCAAATCCCCACGGTCCCTGATTCCAAAAATTTTGGGATGGAGGTCCGGAGGAAACTTTTTTTAAAAAGTTTTCTCTGGGAGCTGGGTAAACCGACACAATCCTCGTGAGCGATTAGATAAATCCATGCCTTAATTCATGGGCATTGAGAAATAACCTTCCTGAATTATACCCAACGGAGGCGTAGTCTGACTTTATGAAACATAGTGTTATTAAATTGTTTGCGTTTTTGCTGCTTGCATTTTTTACATTTTTCCAACCGGTTTCTGCAGTGGAAACATCTCCCGAAACTGCCCGGAACAGGGAACCTGTAAGGGGAGTATGGATTACCGTTACCGACAGCAAAGTTCTATATTCACGGCAGAATATTGCAGCGGCTATGGAAAAACTGAAAACGCTGGGCATTAACAATGCCTATGTTGTTGTCTGGCGGCAGGGGAGAACGGTCTATCCCAGCAATGTTATGAAAAAGCTGACCGGTATCGAAATTCAGGAAGATATGAAAGGCAGGGATCCCCTTCAGGAATGTATCAAGGAAGGGCACAAACGGGGGATAAAGGTTCATGCCTGGTTTGAATTTGGCTTTGCCTCCTCATATCAGGATAACGGGGGAATCCTTCTGAAAATCCATCCCGACTGGGCTTGCATAGGCAAAGACGGAAAACCTGTGGTTAAAAACGGATTCTACTGGATGAACAGCCTGAACCCTGAAGTGCAGAACCTTATGACATCTCTTTTTTCAGAAGTGGTGGAAAAATATAAAGTTGACGGAGTGCAGGGAGATGACAGACTGCCTGCTATGCCTGTTGAAGGCGGATATGACTCTGTAACCTCCGCTCTGTATGAAAAAGAAACGGGAAAAAAGCCTCCATCTGACTTCAGGGAAGCTGAATGGGTCCAGTGGAGAAGCGACAGGCTCACTTTGTATATGGAAACGCTTTCAAAAACTCTCAGAAAAATCAAACCTGAAATTATCATAAGCTCGTCCCCTTCAATATATCCATGGAGCCGGGATGAATACCTGCAGGACTGGATCTGCTGGGTGGAAAAGGGATATGTGGATTATGCCTGTCCGCAGATTTACAGAAGAAATTTCGCCGATTATAAAAAAGAGATGGATTCGCTATTTGATGAATACCTTGCCGCACCTTACCACGACAGAATTTTCCCCGGATTACTGCTGAAAGTCGGCAAATACAGAGCTGAAAAAGATCTGATAGATTCTATGATAAAGGAAAACAGAAACAGAGGGGTGGAAGGCGAAGTTTACTTCTTCTACGAAGGGCTTTGATTGAATAGTTACTTTTAAAAATTCACTTTATCATTCTCAGAAAAAACCCGAATTAAACTTTTGGAAAAGAATCCGGAAAATCACCGAAAACAAAAATCCCCCGGTAACCCGGAGGATTTTTTTACTTATATCCGGATTGCTCCGGTTAAAACTGCCAAACCAGACTTATTTCCATTTTCTTACGAAGATGTCGATGATGCCAGTGGTGTAGCTGTCATTGGTGAGATTTTTGGCTGCTGAGTCCCATACCACATAGTTGCCGTCGCCGCTCATTGAGGGGTTGGCGCAAGCTACATCGGGAACCTGGTCTGATGAGCCTCTTGAAACGAGGGTATAAACGTTGGTTCCTGCATCTACGTCTTTTACATAGACTCTGGCAAGGTTGTTGGTTACGTCAGAAACGAGGCCCACTGTTGTTGAAAGGAATCCAACATACTGACCGGTTCTGTCCATAACTGCATTGGTGCTGTTCCCTACTGTTCCTGAGAGAGGAATTGAAACGTAGGTAAGGGCGGCACTGTTGAGGTTCCAGAGGTAAATGTTCTGGTTGGCAGCTGATGAGTTGCCGAGGTTGGTTGATGCAGACTGGAATGCTATTCTTGTACCGCCTTCGTTGATTACGGGCGCTGTGCAATCTGTATTGGCAGTTGTTCCATTGTGCTTTGACACATGAATGTTCCAGCCGGTTGCGGGGTCGGTATTAATGTCGTTTCTGAATATCTGCAAAAGTCCGCCGCCTGCAGGGACACCAGCGCCTGCTGATGTGATATTGTTGGCTGCTGACTGGAAGGCTGTGTATCTGCCATCGTAGGAAATTGATGGTGCCACTGATATGGGGTTTCCGGGAAGACCTGAGCCTTCAACTGAGGCTGTGGTAATGTCAAGCATTCTTCTTACACCGGGGACCATGTCGGTTACTGTTACATAATAAATGTGGCTGTATCCGGCAGTGTGGGTGATGTTGCCAATGTTGGTTGCTACTGACTGGAAAACGACTTTGGTTCCGTCGCCATTGATGTCCGGGAAGTTTGATGAAGCATCTCCGCCATTGTTGGCATTAGCTGCTGAGTTTGTAACTCTGGCGATTGCAAGGTCAGAAAGTCTGACGATGAAGATGTCGCCGTTGTTTGTTGTTGCGAGACCATTAGCAAGAATATCGGTTGCTGTTGATCTGAATACAACATATTCACCGTTTCCACTGATGGCGGGTACTGTTGAACTGCCATTGCCGCCGGCTGTTGAACCTGGTACGAGATTGTTGTTTGAAATTCTGGTGATGGTGCCGGTGGCTCTTGTCCATATATAGATGTGTGAAATTATTGTTGAGGGATTGTTCCAGTTAGTGATAACATTGCCGCTGCTGGTGAAAGCAACTTTTGAACCGTCGTTTGATACGTCGGGGTCAATAGCATTGTTAACTTCAGGAAGGTTGATTCTTTTCGATACCCAGGTTGTTACGCCTGTTGTTGATGTTGTAGTAAGGGTTACTGTGGTAGCTGTTACTGTTGTGTCAGCTTCTACTGTAACATCCTGAGTCTTACTGTCATAACCTGTTTTTGCATAGGCAAGGGTTCTGACGCCGGGGGTAAGGTTTTCATACAGATAGGCGCCGTTGGCATCTGTTGTAACTGTGCCTTTCTGAAGTGAAACTGTTACATCAGCGAGACCTGTGCCGTTGGCATCGACAACTTTACCAGTAACATTGCCGTATCCCGGTGAAGGTGTGGGTGAACCGGTTGTTACGGGTGAAAGGGTAATGTCTGCAGTTACTGTTGTGTCGGCAACTACTGTTACTGTGCCGTGATAAGGCTGGAAATTGGTGGCTGTGCAGGCGATTGTCTGGTTTCCTGCGGGAACATTCGAAAGGGTGTATGTTCCGTCGGTGGCTGTTGTTGCTGTAAGCTCGCCGATTGTTACGGTGGCTCCGGCTACTACGCCTGAACCGTCATTTGAAGTTACTGTTCCGGTAACAATGCCGTATCCCT
>JAJTBE010000116.1 GCA_021287065.1 Bacillota bacterium | reverse complement strand
CCGGGTCCCAAAACCACCCGCCAACCGCCAGCAAACCCCATAACCACAAGCTTCGCCAACGATCGTAGGAGGGCTTTGCAAGCCCGACGCGGACCCGCAGGTCCGCCCCACCGCAAACAAAAACCACAAATCCCCCAAAAGCGCGGCAACAAAACGCCAACCCCTGCCGGCAGTCGCTTGTGTTTTATTGCGGCAATGATATTTACAGGTGATTAGAGTTTATTTCCGGCGAACTTATTGGCTCACTTATTATGGTAATGAATTAAAACCGGTTAAATGGAAAAATCGAATTAAATAGATTTATGGATTTATCTGATCGCTCACGAGGATTATATCCGCATGCCCAGCTCCCGGAGAAAACTTTTTTGAAAAAAGTTTCCTCCGGACCTCCATCCCAAAACTTTTGGAATTGGGGACCGACCGGAGGGGCTAGGACCGACGGGGGTTTGGGGACCCTCAGAGGGAACCACGCTTTTTTGAAAAAGCGAGGTTACCCTCCGAACCTCCCTCCTTGAAAAACAAGTGTGTTTGGCTGGGGATTGGAGTGGTTCTTACTAATTCAGTGGCATTGGGTTTAGGACCCTCAGAGGGAACCACGCTTTTTTAAAAAAGCGAGGTTTCCCTCCGAACCTCCCTCCTTGAAAAACAAGAGTATTGGGCTGGAAATTGGAGTAAGTTTTGCTAATTCAGTGGCATTGCCCCATTCTCCCGGTCAGTCCCCAATTCCCAAAGTTTTCTCCGGAACCGGGCAAGCCAGCATGATCCTCGCTATCGATCAGATAAACCCAAGCCTCAATTCATGGGCATTGCTTCCTGCCTCACTGCCTGCCGGTATATCCGGATAGTTTGTAATAGTGACAACAGGTAATGTTTTACTACATGAAACATGTCCATATTAATAATCATCCAAATCACTATTTTTAATGATTTTAAATATATCAGCACAGGAGTAAAGTAATAATAGAGGTTAAAAAGACCAGTAATATTGAGATATAATAAGTCCGAGGTGGTATGGATGATTACAAAAATCAAACTCAAAGCTTGTAGAAGCTGTCGTAAGGAGATTGACTCCGATAGCAGTTATTTTGTCATTGATGATATTCATTACTGCTGGAGGTGCGGATTCCAGAAGTCAGTCAACGACTACAGCTCGTTTTTCGGCTCAAGTGTTTTTGTGCATACCGGGACAAGAAAGAATACTTTTTATCGGGAGAATAACCAGTAAATATTATTAGCTCAAAATAAACCACTATATGCAGAAAACAATCGCTTTCTACAAAGTAATAATTAATGCCAGCTTCTCAAACCAAACTATGCAGTTTTTGATTTAAAACCCTGTTTCAGCAGGAAGCAGCAACTCCGTTGCAATTAAAACATTTTGCCAAAGCATCTGAAATAATTATTATTCAAATCTGTTTCTGAACAGGATTTCTTCAATAGTTTTTCTTTCAGGACGGGTTCTGTCTTTTTCCAGATACTTCTCCCTTTCAGGTGTTCCCGCTGTCTCTGCATGCTTCCCTGCGGCAAGAAGAGTTATAACATTCATATCCCCGGGAATCCCGAGGGTGTTTTTTACTATGTCCGGGTTGTATCCGGCAATAGGATGCATAACAAGATTCAGCTCTTCTGCCTGAAGTATCATAAAACCAGTTGCTATTCCCGTATCAAACAGATAATATTCTCTTTCGTTTATCCGGCAGTCCATATCGGCTCTGCTGAAAACAGCCACTATCAGTGAGGCATCCTTTACCCATCCGTTGGCGGGGGAGAGTGCATCCCACAGAGCGGTAAGGGTTTCTTTTTCATATACAAAAACAAACCGCCAGGGCTGATTGTTAAAACACGATGGGGCAAGCTTTGCTGCTGCGCCGAGGGTCAGAATCATATCTTCCGTTATTTCAACGGGGTCCAGTGCTCTGTATGCCCGTCTTGATTTTATTGCTGTGTTGATATCCATATATATTACCTCCCGAAATGAAAAAGAACCCGGATCCTATTCATAAACTCTCGATGGCATGCAAGGGTCACGGAATTAGCGGAAATTCATCCAAATACTGTGAATACTGCTGCATATGTTGCTGCAATGAAAGCGAAAAAGCTGATACTTCAACGCCTGCTGCGGGAGTTTCAAAAAATGGTGCTGAAATCTTTCCTGAATATGTTGCTTCGTAAAGGCTTCGAACGTTTTTGAGATTTTATTGCTAACACCGGGTTCTTTTCAATAATTCTATTAGCATGTTTAAAAAGAAAACTCTTTTTGCAAAAAAGTTTTTTTTAAGGATTTTTTGAAAACCCGAAATGTCCGATAGAATCTGGCTCAAGCTTGTAATAGTTGGGTGAAACAAAAGAAAGAGGATTCAATTTATCAAGCATGGGATTGCCGTCTTCATAGGCTAAATCTTTTGTAATATGTTTGGTCAGTACCTGAGCTATAAAAATATAGTGGCTTCCCAGCATAAGAGTATGTTTTACCAGGCATTCGAGATTTACCGGACATTCCGCAATCAGCGGAGCGCTTATTCTTTCCGATTTGAACTGGGTAAACCCGCACATATTGAATTTATTGGCGTCTTTTCCTGTGTTTACTCCGCAGATATCAACCTGCCTTACCATTGCAGCAGTAGGCATATTGATCCCGAATTCCCCTGTTTCACGGATTATTTTAAAAGTATGCCTAACAGGCTGAACTGAAATCGCTATCATTTCAGGGTTTGAGCAGACTTCACCGGTCCAGGCAAGAGTGGCGATATTCGGTGGTTCGCCGTTTCTTAACGATGTAACCAGCACCACAGGCAGAGGATATAAGCAAAGCATTCCTTTAAGGGGTATCTTTTTCATAAAACCTCCATTGTATTTTGTTTTTACCAGAGCTATAAAACTCCCAATCCGTCATAACATAAAATTAAACAAATAAAAAACTCTTCCTGTGCCTACGTTCTGCAAAATTATTCGCCATATTTTTAAAAAAGTCGCGAAAAATCAGGGTATCATAAAAAAAGACCCTCTGATTTTTATTTGGTTGTCAGTGCCAGTAGTGCTGCACTATTGATATTACCTGTCCGTCTGCTGTATCTTCAAGACAAATCGAGCGGTAAAAATTCATACTTTCTTCTTTTAGTGCTTTCACTTTATGCTTTGCCTGAGATACTTCGTCTTTTTTATCAATGTGCCATGTGAATATTATTTCACCTTCAGGCTTTTTATTTCTGTACTTCCTTTTCCAGCCACAGTTTTCGAAAAGCCTTTCGAATACGGATTTTCCGTTACATGCTTCGATGATTTTGCCATATTCATCTTCATTGAGTAAATCAAGCTCTCCCCGCAGGAACCTTGCTATTTTTGCGGAGGGCACTCCAGTAGCCCTTTCCAGCAGTATTCCTGAGAGGCCGGCCCTATGCTTTTTGTGTCTTAGTTTTTCTATATCTGTCATTTATGCCCCTCAAAATTGAAGAATTTTATATCATTCTATGATTATCGATTAAATTCCTCCGTTAATTCTTTTACGTATATACATTTGCTTTAAAGATATTCAATCTTACAATTGTTCCAGAATCATGGCGTGTCCGGATTTTTAAGTCTCCGCCAAGTCTTTCGCATTTTTCCCTAATGCCTCTTATCCCAAACGACTTCTTTCCGACCGCTTCATCAGGATCAAACCCTATGCCGTTATCAGCAATAACAAGAACAATACCGGAGCTGCATTTCCGCAATCTTATCCTTAACAATTCAGCCTGCGCATGCTTAACGGCATTATTAACGCCTTCTCTTATTGTAAGAGCAATATCCCTTGCTTTTTCCGGTTCAAATTCCCTGATTATCTCTGAATTTTCAAAGAGAATTTTCATATCGCTCTGGCTTTGTATTCTTTGAATAAAAGCGTTCAGATCATCAACGATTTCAGATGTGGAATTATTTTCTTCACCCGGAGTTCTGAGCCGGGCAATCAGTTCACGGATTTTGGATAATCCCTCGCTCACTGAAGATTTCAGAATATCAACATCACCGCCTGAATCAGGCATGTTTTCCCTAACCTGCTTTTCAAGCATCTGAATTATCAGCCTTGAGGCGTATATATCCTGAGCAACAGTATCATGAAGTTCCTCTGCGATTCTGAACTTTGCCGATTCAAGTTTATCCTGAAGAAACTCCATCGTTTCCCGGTGCTGTTCAATCTCTCCGAATAGCTTTATCTTTTGCAGAACGGAAGTTGCTACGTTAACAATACCCTCCAGCTTATCCTCAATTCCACATTCAGACAGAAATAATTTTTTGTCCATCCAAACAGATAAAATCCGTTTTTCACTATCCAAATCAATGTTTATCAGAAGAATACAGTTTTCCGGATCGAAAACGACCTGCTTTCCCGTTGTTTCCAGCTTAATTAAACCATCCGAAACAGAAAGATTGTCAGCATATGCTGTTTCACTATTTCCGGAAAAAACCGGTAAAATCGTTCCATTAGTTTCTTCGGCAAAAACTTCGAATTTTTTTATAGGTAAATTACTGCTGAAAAAAACTTTAAGCGCTGAATATAAATTCTGTTCTGATTCTGCTGAATAAACTTCAGGTTGAATAAAAGAAGGATCAGGAGAAATATTTTCTCTCTTTTTCATTAATCCGGGTTTGATTCTCACAGACAGTCTCAATAATTTTGATATATGCTCCTGGATTAACTTGCCGTTGCTGCAGTGTACCACAAGAAGCACATCAGGGGTGCTCTCCCTGTCGCTTAAACCAACAAAGAGAATATCGCCGGATTCGATTAATTTTGAAGCTTCACGGTAGAAGCTGTGCTGATCGGCATAGGATTCTACATTAGAAGGAGTCCACAGGGAGAATCCCGTTTTCCGGATTTCCCTGAAAAACAAATCTGGAGGTATATATCCGAAAGGCTCATCACTCGCCCCTTTTTTACCATCAGCAGGGGAGGGAATAAAGATTTTTGTGAACGGCAGTCGATACAGAAACTTTACATCTGCTCCCGGTATATGCCCTTTAACCGCCCGACTTATCTGCTCCGGCGCTGAATAAGTATCCATCCTGTTAATATCTGCAGTAAAATCATCGGTAAAAAGAGTCTTTATACGAAGATAAATTTTTCGAATGCCGTAGTAAACAGGATAATATAATGCTCCGCCAAGAATAACAGTGCCTGTTATGAGGGGAATCCGGAAGGTTTCTGAAAATCCGGCGCCTTTGATCTGATCAAGCTTTGCGTTAAGCCATCCGTAGAAGAGAAGAACACAAACAACAAGGCAAAAAGGAGTCATTAATGAAGGCAGGTTTTCCCCCTTATAATCTCTCTCTTTAAGAACCTTTACCCTGTATATTTCCACAACAAGCCAGACTGTGCATATAATGGAAAAAATCGGTGTTCTCTGCCATTCGCCGTGAAAAATCAGATCAGCGGTAATACCACCCACAGGAATAATCTGCCGGAGCATTTCCCCGGTGAAGCTTCCGTTTATTTCCTCTATAAAACCCTCTGTATTGCGCCTTTTGATGATTCCATAGACCAGAAGCCCGCAGCCAGTATAAAAAAACAACACAAAAAAAATACCCCCGGCTTCACCCCCCAGAAACACCGGCAGAGCCATAGCAGCAGGTATTATCAGGGGAACGATTCCGGGAGCAGGTGAATTTCTTGATTTATCCGGAACAAGAAGATTGTAGATAAACGGAATACATACTATGCAAAATGCACTCAGTCCGTGGAGAAAAAAGTCTCCCTGAACGCCGAGATTAAAAAACCTGCCTGCAAACAGGAGCAATGTAATGCAGCAGTATGTAAAGAAAATAACTGTCGATTTTTTTCTGCTGCCGTCAGGCATTTTTGATGCGCTTCCACCGGTAATTACAGCACAAAGTAAAAATGCAGACAGAGGCAGCATCAGCATAAAGAAGGGATCGTTGCCGGAGGCAGGGTTAGTCATCTAATTTCAGCAATCCTGTTTTAAAAGCAATAGCGACAAGGTGAGTTCTGTCTTTTGCTCCCAGCTTTTTGCCTATCTCGGTAAGCTGGGTTCTCACCTGTCTTTCGGTAAGGCCTGTCTGTTCTCCGATTTCCTGATTTGTATAACCTTCTGAAAGGAGAATAATAATCTGATTTTCCACATCTGAAAAATTATAATCAGCTCTGCTTTTCTTCTTCAAATCACGGAATTTTTCGAGAACGGTTCTCATAATCGACGGTTCCACTGCCGCTTCACCCCTGAAAACCGCCCTTATTGCTTCCACCAGTGCTTCTATAGTGCCTTCTTTAGGGAGATAGCCGGTGGCTCCCGCTTCAATAGCGCCGCATACATGTTTTTCGTCGCTGAAAGCTGAGAGGATAATTACCTGTGCTTCCGGACTCCGGGCTTTAATCTTCCTTGCCGCTTCAGTACCGCTCATGCCCGGCAGTTTCATATCAAGTATATAAATATCTCCGGGTTCGGCATCCAGACTTTTAATGCAGTCTTCAGCATTATCCCAGCTATTTACCACTTCCATATCAGATTCATCATTGAGTGATTTAACAAGGGTTTGCCGTAGTATTGTATGGTCATCAACCACGCAGATTTTAATCTTTCCCAGAATAATCATTCCCTTCTTCGTTTATTCTGAAATTTTCAAAATGTATCCGCCTGATGGCAGATGGATTATCGGTAAGTTTTGCTTCGATTTCGATTATTCTATTTTTACTGTTAAATTTTCTGACAATCCCCAGTGCTTTATGTTCTCCCTCTGAATTAATAAGAGCCACAATCTGGTTAGCGAGTCTTGTTTCATCAGGAAAAAAACCATATCCTGATATACCTGTTTTAGCGGTGGAAAGTGCAATCATAGAAGCATCACTGAAATACTGCCTGAATTTTTCATCACGGTATATGCGTCTTTCATCACTCTTTCTTTTACAGACAGATGGAGAAGGTTCGATAAAAATTGTTGACACCCCGTCATAACGCCTGTAGGCAGAAACCACATGCAGAAGCTCCCGTTCATACTGAAATCCCACAATGAAAGAGGGAAGAACCGCATCAATTTTCTGCTGTTTATAAAATATTCCCGGACCGTCAATCCAGCCTGTGGTATTTACCACAATATGGGTTGCCCCCATTGCCTTTGCTTTTCCTGTCAGCTTTGTTACGCCTGCCAGTCCCTGAAGAAAATGCCCCGACGGCTTCACGCTTCCGGCAAACCATATACCGTCAGGCTGAAGATCGGAAAATTTTTCAATACCCGGCTTTATAATAGCCATACCCAATGCAGAAGGAGGGCCAATGTCCGATTGCCCCATATCACAATCCACTACCGCAGTGGTTTTGCCCATTTTGTCAAGTTCTCTGCAAAGCCAGAAATTAAATGTGGATTTGCCTGTATCAGGCGCTCCAAGGGTAACGAGAACTCCACCTTTTTCTGCAAACTTTTCAGAAACCTGCGTCCATTTATCTCCGATCCGGATTGAACCTGAAGGCGGCATTAACTCCTCCGGAAAAACTGATTTTTAAAATTATTCACCGAAGAAGTCTTCATTCCTTCGTATTTCACGCCAGCATCGTATCTCTGCCGTTTTTATATACAGGAACGAGGAAGTTGAAAACCGCACCCTGTCCGGGTTCACTCTCAACCCACATTTTTCCGCCATGGGCTTTTACAATTTCCGATGAAACCGCAAGTCCCAGTCCGGCGGCTCCCGGATTGGGATCATTTTCAACCTGAACAAATTTCTGGAATATTTTCTGTTGATTTTCTTTGGATATTCCCCTGCCTGTATCCTTAACCGTAAATTTTACAAAATTTTCGTGATTAAATGCAGTGAGGCTTATTTTCCCTCCTTCGGGAGTATATCTCAGAGCATTGCCCAACAGGTTGTTGAATACCTGAACCATTCTGTTGTAATCGGCATAAATCGGCTTTATATCATCCTGAATATGAACATCCATCAGTATCTTTTTACTTTCGGCCTGAATATGGAAGGATGAAGCTACGCCTCTGACAAGCCACACCGGATCAATTTCGCTGAAATCCATTTCCATTCTGCCGGATTCAAGCCTCGAAATATCAAGGAGTGCAGAAATCAAATCCTTCATTCTGATGGAATCCTCGTTGGCAGCATCCAGTAGTTCTTTCTGATCCTGAGTGATATTGAGTTCGCCGGTGGTTCCGTCCAGAAGCATACCCAGTCCCATTACGATTGAAGTAAGTGGTGTTCTCAGTTCGTGGCTTGCAATAGAAATAAAATCGCTCTTGAGCTGATCAACTTCCTTGAGTTTTGTAATATCTTCAAGAAGAATAACATAACCGATAAGCGCTTCTTCCTCTTTTCCCACAGGGAACACCTTTACCTGAAAATACTTAGTCTCTCTGTCATAATCCCACTTGAATGTAGGAAGTGATTTCATCTCGGAAGGATCCTGTCCGCTTTCCACCAGTTCTTTGATGATATTGTAAAGTTCTTCACTCTTAATCATTTCGCAAAGGTCTTTGCCCTGGCTTATTCCGGGAAGCAGATAGAAAACTTTCTCTGCTGTGGGGTTGATTGTTATAATTCTGTAGTTCTTATCTATAACAATAAGGCAGTCGCCAACCGACCGGATAATAGCTTCCGTTCTTCTCTTTTCCTTCAGAAGTTTATCAAGGTCAACCTGCTTATATGCCTTCAGCGTTTCAGCCATTTTGTTGAATTCCTGGGCAAGAATTCCTATCTCATCAGGGTAATTGGTTCTCACGGAAATATCGAGGTTTCCCCGCCTGATTTCAGTAACCGCCTTTGTAAGGTCTTCCATAGGCCCCACCATTATATGAGTAAGCCAGAAAGTAAGGGCAAGCCCAATCACAACAGCAACAATTGAAATAATAATGGTGGAGGTAATATACTGAACAGTGTAATCCTGCGCTCTCTTATTTGCCCTGAACATATCATCCCTGTTCATCTCGGAAAGTTCGAGGCATAATTCCCGCAGTTCGCTGAGCTTCTGCCGGGCTTCCGTTTTCTCCCGTATAATATCTTCTTCCGAACCATTCATACTCTGGAGATTCTCCATTGTATCAAGGCATTCGTTGTACGCAACTTCTATTTTTCTTACCAGATCCTCTTCGCCGTCTATGCGGATATTGAGTTTTGCCACATCCAGAAGATTGAGGAATTCCTTTTTGTTGTCTGAGAATATCTTTTCTGCTTCCTTTCTCTGGTTTGGAATTTTGGAAGCAAGCAGACTTACAATACGAAGATGGTTGTCGATATTTTTGAGCATACCCTGAGCTGCAAAAATTGACTGGTAGTTGTTTTTAATAACCCTGTCGTTAATGTTGTTGAGGGTAACAAGCTGTGTAACGGCAAGATAAGAAATCAGTACAATCATAAATATGAAGAATATATACGACAGTATGATTTTTTTTCTCAATCCGAATTTTATCATAAAACTTATTTAACGATCCTACATCAGTTTATTTATCAGGCTGTATAATGGCAGGAATATGGCAAGAATAACCACTCCGGCGACAAATCCCATTATAGCCATCATAAGAGGTTCAAGCAAGCTCGAAAAAGTATCCAGCGCCAGTTCAAGTTCCGATTCGTAGAAATCAGCAAGCAGATTAAGGACAATTTCCGGTTCACCGGTTTCGTCGCCCACTTTAATCATCTGCCTGACAATCAGCGGAAACAGAGCTTTTTCCCTCTCAAAACACTCGGAAAGATTATCCCCTCTTTCCACTTTTTTAACCATTATTTCGAAGCATCTGCGATAAACTTCATTGTTTGCCACATTAGCCACATTCTTTAATGCAGTGGAAACTATCACTCCCGAAGAAACCATTGTGGCAAAAACCCTGAAAGTTCTGATAAATACCACTCTCCTGATAATGTCGCCCAACTGTGGAATTCTGAGGAGCAGCCTGTCGAGCCATAGCCTTATGGGAGGTTGTTTAACAAGAAGCACCCAGAAGTAAGCAATGCCTCCGATGGCAGAAATAGTAACAATCCAGAACCAGGGGGTCTTCATAAATTTGACAACCTGGAGAACTATAAGCGTAATAAGCGGGAGCTGAGCGTTCATTGATTCGAAAACTTCAAGAAAACTCGGAAGCACCCATTTGAATACTGCATAATTTACAAGAGCTGCAAAAACAAAAATCAGAAGAGGGTATGTAAGTGCCGAAGTTACCCTTCTGAATGTTTTCAGATTCTTTTCCTGAAGATCCGCAAGCCTTTCGAGAACTGTAGCCAGCTCACCGGCTTTTTCACCGGCTTTAACCATCGCCACATAATCCTGTGGAAAAACATGGGGATGACGTGAAATAGACTTGGTAAACGAAAGCCCTTTTACCATATCCATATACATGGCGGCAAGGGCTGCTTTAAGGTGCTTTTCCTCAGTCTGGGCAAAAAGTATGCTCACGGCTCTGTTCAGTGGAACTCCGGAGCGGTAAAGCACCAGAAGCTGCCGGGAAAAAATAGCCACAGCTTCCTGAATGGCAATGGGGTTGTAAATAAGGGGCAGGGTCTGTTCTGATTCGTATGTGGTTTCCTGAATATCCTGAACGGTATATTCGCCTTCCAGAAGCCCCTTTACAGCGGCATCCTTCGTTTTTGCGCGTACATACCCGCTTATTTCCTTACCGTCCTTGCTAAGAGCTCTGAATTTGTATATCTTAGCATCCTGATAAGGAAATATAGCACTTGCAAAGGCTTTTTGCCTCTCAAATTCCTGCGTTTCTCTGTCTGGCTTTTTCTCTGTCAACATGCCTGCCTCATGTGAATATAAGTGTTGAAACTTCGCCACAAGCGCGCTCTTCCCTTTTATTTCAATAGTCACAAAAGGAGGTAATTACTCTTTTTACAGAACAGGAGAAACACAAAGAAAACAAATATTCACCCATTAAAATAAAGAATTGCAATAAATGTTACAAATAAAACATCAGGTCTGATTTATACCAATTTTCCAGCATAATCGAAGCGGGTTGTCATCTGTGGTAATTATGGCACTAAGCATCTTATTCATGACTCATACCAACTTGCCAACATATTCGCAGTATATTGTCATTGCGAACCCTTCGCAAAAGGTTGAAGCAACCCAGTCAGTATTGTAAATCTTTTGGCAAAATGGTATCAAACAACAAGGAAAGACAAGCTGCAATGCCACGGAATTAGTAAAATTTACTCCAATTTCCAGCCTGAATACTCTTGTTTTTCAAGGAGGGAGGTTCGGAAGCAATGCTACTGAATTAGCAAAAATACTCCAATTCCCAGCCCAATACTCCTATTTTTCAAGGATGGAGGTTCGGAAGGAAACCCGCTTTTCCAAAAAAGCGTGTTCTCCTCTGACGGTCCTAAATCTCCGTCGGTCCAAATCCCCCCGGTCCCTGGTCGGTCCCTCAATTCAAAAGTTTTGGGAAGGCGGGTGCCCGCCCGCAGGGTGGGCGCGAGGAAACTTTTTTCAAAAAGTTTTCTCTGGGAGCTTGGCGTACGGTTAAAATTCTCGTTATCGCTCAGATAAATTGCACCTTAATTCATGGGCATTGAGACAGTCTGAGATAAAACTCCGGATTTCTGTTGCAGACATACAATGAATTGCAAATACTGCAAGTGCAAATACTGCAAAGTGAAAAACAATATATTCTGTCAGCTTGATAAAAAATCTTAATTATGGCACAGCCTGTTCAGAGGTTGTGCAAAAACAACTCTAACCGCAATTCTAACACTATTTAACCATCGGATTTGGTAATCTCTCATTAAATCTGAAATCTCCGGAACCTGAAACCCATAACCACGGGCATGAACCATCTCCATTCAGGATGATTTTTGTTCTGTTTTAAGGAAACTTTTTATGTAAAGGTAAAAAACTGCATAACAAAGGAGAAGCAACGAGATGCCTATCATCAGGACAGTAAAAAGCAGGTAAATACTTCAGAATTCAACATAATCATTCAGTTGATCGATCTCTTCATCTTTAATTCTGCCGGAATGAATATACACCATAGAGTCAAACTTGGTATTGTAATCCTGGTTCATCCGTTCAAATCCGCACTTCCAGCAGTAGTGGTTGTCGTCGACTACAAAATAACTGTCTTCTGTATGGATTTCCTTGCCACATGTAAAACAAGCCATTACTTCTTCCTGAGTTTTCATTCTTACACCTCAATTATTTTCAAAAGCTTTTACTATAAGCACACTTCTGAAAATCTGGTTTAGAATAGTTCTTCGTCCAGGCTGATAACCACGGGTTTCTGGTATCATTATGGAAAAACTGGCTTAAATTTATATCTATGTTCAGATTATAAACTATAAAGCGAAAATTATCATCATACAAAGTGCTAATTTGTCAGAAAATTTATAGAAAAAAGAAGTACTTCGCAAATTCAAAGCTAAGGAGCTTCGAATCCTCCTGTTTGACTGAAATCACCAAAAGTATTATTATCATAGGAAAGCGTGAACCTACGAACGAAATCCCGGCGCTCATGCCGGAAACCGGTTGTATATACATATAAAATAAATGGAGGGGCTGCTGTTATGAAATGGGAGAAAATTTATGTTATCGTCATAGCTCTTTTGATCTGTACTGTTGCGGCGATTCTTTTTATAAAAAACAGCAACCGGACAATCCCGGCTGAAAATGTAAAAAACACTGCGGCTACTGCACCGGCAGGCTCCGGAGATTCAAAGAACAGCGAGGATAAATACTTCATACCCCAGCGCCTCACCAGCGAACAACTCACAAGATATGTTTCCCTGAACCAGAATGACTGGCAGGTTTTTGATAAAATGCAGGAAAAATGGGTCCTCAGGGATTGGAAACCTGAATATGAAAACTGTTTTGCAATACTTTCCGGATACATTAAACCCGGGGACACAGTGGCTGACATAGGGTGCGGCGCAGGATGGTGGACATTTTCAATGTCTGCCATGACAGGTCCGTCAGGAAAAGTATATGCTCTTGATATAAACCCACTTCAGCTTATGGCTGTTAATATTCAGACCAAAGTTATGGAAGAGCGCTATGGTGAGGGCAAGTTTATTAACATTACAACAAGACTTTCCCACAGCGAAACACTTAATCTCCCTCCTTCAACCGCCGATGTCTGCTTTATGGCTGATGTCCATTTGTTCAATGAAGACATGGAAAATACCGGAAAGCCTGACTGGGAGGAAAAAAGAAGCGGGTTTATCAGAAAAAACGGAGAAGAAGCCTGGCAGAAACAGCTTCAGAAGCAAATCGCCTCCTCAGAAACAGTTTTCCTGAAATCAATAGTAAAAGCAATGAAACCAAACGCCTGTTTTATTTTATATGAAGAAATCGATAATGAGAGCGAGCTGAACGCTAAAATGGTAGGGGAGTTTTTTGCAGCAAACAACCTGAAACTGGTGGAAGATGCCAGCAAAGCCAACTACCAGATGCTTGTTTTCAGAAAAACGGAATAACGGAAAAGTTATTCCAACACGACAATAAATCAACACTAAATCCGCAGAATTGTTTTAGTCTGTTCAAACAGTTCCTGTTGTGGTAAATCGTGTTGATTTTTTTAAAAAACCGTTACGGGAAAAATCCATAATAATACTCATGGGCTGCCTGATTTCCTTATAATCAGGCAGCCCGGGGCTATGGATATTTTTTTTGGCATCCTGAAAAGTCAAATACAATAACATCAGCACAAAGTTGGTTATTGCTGAATTTTCAGGGTATCAGAGAATAAAACGCTATTTTCGGCATACCAGAGTTTTTTGAACAAGTGTCTTCTCCGGAAGCTTCTTTTTGCCGGAGTGGATAAAAACCCGCGACTCAAACTTAGTGTTGAAGTCATTGGTCATTTTTGCAAATCCGCACTTCCAGCAATAATGATCGTCATCGACAACATAATAGCTGTCTTCTTCGCTGAGTTTTTTTCTACATGCCAAACATACCATTGCTTTACCCTGACTATTCATCCTTGCCACCTCTTTTTATCTTCAAAAGCTCTCTTTTTATATAAACTTTCGAAAATATGATTTTGAAGAGTTCTTTATCCGGGTTAACAACAACGGGTTCTGATGCTTTAAAGGGTTCTTTCTTTTTTTCATACCATTTTAACAAAATATTTGCTGAAACATTAAGTTTGCTTCTTTGAAACAGACTCAGGTAAGGCTAATATGTTAAAACAGTCTCCCCGATCCTATCATAGCAGTTTTTCTGAAAAAATGGTATAGCATTTCTGTATATTTTTCAATTTACCACAAATAAAGAACTGTCTTTCCAATTATCGTATGACAACTGTAAAATAGATTTGTACAAATTCTGCGTAAAATTTTACATAAACTTATCTTCTTTGATATTGTTATACCCATGTTCCGGTATAACCGAACAATAATGCCATTTGCAGGCTTTCCCGCAAGGGTGAGGGCCTCTCCCGGCATAGCGGATTTTACGGAAAAAAGTTGTTAGATTATTTAGCGAATACTGGTATTCATTGATTCCTGTTAAAATTTAATACATGTTTTGCTGAAACGGTTTTTAAAAACCGGGTCTCCCCGGGAATTGATATAAGATCCGTTTATATAATGATTATGGTGTTTTGCTAAGAAAAGTTTTGAGAGGAGAAAACTGCCTTCCGCAATGAAAGGCAGTTTTGAAAATCATAAACAATTAAGGATAAATGCCTCTGAGCTGATAAGCTTCCGCTACTCTGCCAATGGCGAGAATATAGGCTGCTTCTCTCATATTGCATTTATACTGTTGTGCAATCTTGTAAACATTATCAAATGCAGTAGTCATGATACGGTTCAGTTTTGTGTTGATTTCCGGAGCATCCCAGAAAAGGGACATAAGATCCTGAACCCATTCAAAATAGCTAACCGTTACGCCGCCTGCATTTGCAAGGATGTCGGGCAGAACCAGAACTCCGTTTTTAAAGAGAATGGCATCTGCTTCAGGAGTCGTTGGACCATTAGCTGCCTCGGCGATAATCTTTGTTTTGATATTACCTGCATTTTCTGCGGTGATTACGCCTTCGAGAGCAGCGGGAATTAATATGTCGCAGGGAATTTCAAGAATTTCCGCATTTGTAACAGGTTTTGAACCCGGATAACCCACAACGGAACCGGTTTTTTCCTTGTGAGCGAGGACATCCCGGGGATCAAGCCCGTCAGGATTCATAATGCCGCCTCTTGAATCCGATACTGCTATGACTTTCGCTCCCTTGTCATGGAGTATCCGCGCCGCAATATTGCCCGCATTGCCGTATCCCTGAACGACTGCAGTTGAACCTTTGATTTCCATTCCAAGTTTTTTACAGGCTTCTTCAATTACAAAATAACAACCCATTGCCGTTGCGTCATTTCTGCCTTCCGAACCTCCTATGGCAAGAGGTTTACCGGTAACCACACCAGGAACTGAATATCCTCTGGTCATACTGAAGGTGTCCATAATCCATGCCATAACCTGAGGATTTGTGTAAACATCGGGAGCGGGAATATCCTTTTCAGGACCGATAATTATGCTGATTTCCGATGCAAAACGGCGGGTCATTCTCTCCAGTTCGCCTCTGGACATTTCCTTGGGATTGCATATAACCCCGCCTTTAGCTCCACCATAGGGAATACCAACAACGGCGCATTTCCAGGTCATCCACATTGCAAGAGCCATTACTTCCCCTTTATAAACACCGGGGCTGTAACGGATTCCTCCCTTGCAGGGACCACGCACATCATTGTGCTGAATTCGAAAACCTGTGAAGACTTTTGTTGAACCATCATCCATTTTAACAGGGAAATTTACTATAAGTTCCCTTTTACAGTGAGAGAGGACTTCCTTAATGTTGGGATCAAGATTCATCAGCTTAGCTACATGATCCACCTGCGACACAGCCATTTCCCATGCATCAAGGGGTTGAGGTTTTCCGGCAGTAACCATTAATACTTCTCCTCCTTCGATAATGTTGGCACTTCTTTTATACTCCGAAGTGTTATATTTCCCTTTGATAATTAATACTAAACATGTCGTTTTTATCAACTTTTTTTGAGTCGCATAAAACACCGAAAAAAAATCTGTATTATTAAAAAGCCGTTTTCCCAACCCTCCCGCTGCCAACCCCCACCACCGCCAACCGCCAGTAAACCCCATAACCACAAGCTTGGCCAACACCTGCCGGATCGCAGGCGTCCCGCCTGCCCCCGGGTCCCTAAAACAAACCCCCAACCGCCAGCAAACCCCATAACCACAAGCTTGACAAAGGATCGTAGGAGCGGTTTCCAACCGCGACGCGGACCCGCAGGTCCGCCCGCGACGCAGACTCAAATCAAAAATCTCCCAAAAACTCGGCACCCCCCCGCCAACACCTGCCGGATCGCAGGCGTCCCGCCTGCCCCCGGGTCCCAAAACCCACCACCAACCGCCAGCAAACCCAATAACCACAAGCTTGACAAAGGATCGTAGGAGCGGTTTCCAACCGCGACGCGGACCCGCAGGTCCGCTCGCGACGCAGACTCAAACCAAAAATCTCCCAAAAACTCGGCACCCCCCCGCCAACACCTGCCGGATCGCAGGCGTCCCGCCTATCCCCCGGGTCCCAAAATCAATCGCCAACCGCCAGCAAACCCATAACCACAAGCTTGGCAAAGGATCGTAGGAGCGGTTTCCAACCGCGACGCGGACCCGCAGGTCCGCCCGCGCCGCAAACTCTAACCAAAAATCTCCCAAAAACTCGGCACCCCCCCCGCCAACACCTGCCGGATCGCAGGCGTCCCGCCTATCCCCCGGGTCCCAAAACCCACCGCCAACCGCCAGCAAACCTCATAACCACAGGTTTGACAAAGGATCGTAGGAGCGGTTTCCAACCGCGACGCGGACCCGCAGGTCCGCCCGCGCCGCAAACTCAAACCTCAAGTCCTTCGCAATCATGAAAATCATGCCAATAGCCTCAAATTACCACAATTTAATTTATATTGGAGACAGTTTTGGTTTCGGATCGGATTATTGGCACTTAATCTACAGTTTGAGTTATTTTTCCATTCCGTAGATTGTGGAGAGCATGCGAGGCTATTTAACCGGTGGGAAAGGCGAGACGCCTGCGATCCGGCAGTGTTGGCGTTTTATTGCGGTTATGAGG
>JAJTBE010000091.1 GCA_021287065.1 Bacillota bacterium | reverse complement strand
TGAGCCTGAGATGAAGCTTACGCTTGAGTCGGTGGTTGTACCTGCTACGCCTGAGCTTCCATCCAGAAGTTTTCTGTTGCCGAAGGATGTTGTATTGGCAATTCTGTCAAGGGTCTGAATTGATTTTGCAATCTGCGCCTGATCTGCTGCCACAGCTTCCGAGTCGCTGGTTCCGGTGCTTGCTGCGTGAAGTGCGAGGTTTCTCATCGTGCGCAGAACGGTTGTGGTTTCATCCAGTGAAGCTTCCGCCGTCTGAACCAGTGAAATTCCGTCCTGTGAGTTTTTGATAGCCTGTTTGAGGCCGTCAACCTGTGCGCGGTATTTCTCTGAGATTACCAGACCTGCCGGATCGTCGGCAGCTCTGTTAATTTTCATACCCGATGACAGCTTTTCCACTGCTTTCGAGAAAGCATTTTCTGTCTGTTTCAGGTATCCATGAGCCTGCATCGCGCCAATATTTTTGTTCACCATCAACGCCATTTTTTCTTCCTCCTTAATTTCCTTTGTCTTTTGTGTG
Organism: Bacillota bacterium; assembly: GCA_021287065.1. Classification (GTDB taxonomy): domain Bacteria; phylum Vulcanimicrobiota; class JAJTBE01; order JAJTBE01; family JAJTBE01; genus JAJTBE01. The sequence continues at coordinate 13,567 of JAJTBE010000091.1, read as the reverse complement.
TCTTTTGTGTCTTTTTGAAAACATTCGGTTTTAGGGCAAATGTTTTGTGAGATGTCCTTTCAGGCGTGGAAAAAATAATATAGAGTTGTTTCAGCTATGAAAAATACCCAAAAAATATTAATTTTTCTGACTGAGTCCCTTTTCTTGCCCTGCCTTTACAGCATCCCTGTTTTTGGTTAAAGTACGCACTGATATTATCGGCCGGTTATACGGAAAATTAATAGCTGGATAAAAAAATGCTGATTTTAAGCCGGAATAGCAGGTGTATATTTGTATGAACAGTATATGCAATGATTGAGATTTTTTTCACTATCCTGAACCGTCGGGTTGGTTATAAATAAAAAAACCAGCATCTCTACTGGTTTGTGTTCATCTTTCTTGCTACTGCTATAACCCCGAATTCGTCGAGAATGCTTCTCTCGGAAGCTTCAAATTCTTTCATATACTCTTCGTATTCATTCTCTTTGATTTTTTCTATGATTTTTCTGCTCTTTGCCGCTTCTGCCAGCTCCATCCTGACTTCTTCCACAATTTTTTCTACTTTTCTGATTATTTCTTTCTGTTGTTTGATTGTATTTTCCAAACTGTCGAGATAATCCTGGTACATCATAACATCCATGGCTTTTGTGGCTATCGGCTTCATATTTGTAATTTCCGACTGATAGAAATTACGCTTATCGAAAAGAGCTTCAAGCTTTGCCATTTCCTGATTAAGAATTGTAAGTACCTCTCCCAGTTTTATCTGTACTTCTTCTTCTTTTTTCCTGCGCATATCCAGAACTGTTTCAAGTCTGAATACGAACTTTTTCATTAATTCCTCCGTTTACTTCATGTAGTCCATGATGGAGAGGTTATTGAGTCTTGCTGCAACTGCCATTCCAGCTGAAAGGGTGTTCTCAACATTCATAAGAGTGGAGATAGCCTCGGTCATATCGGTGTATCTTAAATCCGCATGCTGAGAGTCCACGGTCATTTTGAAATTGTCCATAAAGTTTTCCATATCGTCTATATGTTCTGACTTATTGCCAATTTCACCTATCTTGGATGTGACTCTGTCCATAATGGTCTGAAGCTTTGCAATGTGGGTGTCGGCATTGTCAAAATTGCTGTCGGTCATATCCTGACGCATTTCGATTACAGCCTGGAAAATATCCTGATCCATACCTGCGGGACCACTGAAAATTTCTTCTCCCGACACATTGATGCTTATTTTATCGTTGGTATCCATGTCATAGACTTTACCCTTGTTATCTCCATTGTATGCAACTGAAGTAATCACTCCATCGGTAGTTGTGGTTGTAAATGGAGCCTGATCTACTTCAGAACCCGCAAACATATATTTTCCACCCTGTTTGTTATTGGCAATCTGAACCAGATAGTTGAGAGTGTCTTCCGCTTCCTGCTTGAATGTTTCCTTTGATGATGAATAGTAAGTGGAGTTGTTTGCCTGAAGAGCCAGATTTTTAAGTTTGCTCAGCGAATCTGACAGGTTGTTGAGTTGATCTTCATAAGTATTGAGATCCCTGCGGGCAGTGCTGATATTATCAAGGTATGTGCTTGCCCGTGACTGTGTGTCTTCGAGGATGCTTATTTTTTTGTAAAGCCCCGGATCCTCGGAAACATTAATAACCTTATCTCCACTGGAAATTTCCTGCTGAAGATTGTAATACATATCACGGTTTGTTGTAAGATTTCTGAGAAGATTGCTTCTCATCATTGAATCTGTGAGTCTCATTTTAATATCACCCGCTTATTAAGTGATCTGCAGAAGTGACTGCAGCATTTCATCAACTACGCTTGCCAGTTTTGCCCCAGCCTGATAACCTCTCTGGAACTGGAGCATTTTAATCATTTCCTCATCGATGGATACCCCGGAAACTCCTTCTTTTGACTCCTGAAGCGAAGCTACATAGCTGGTTTGCGCCGACTGGGAGCCGAGATTGATGTTTGCATCGTATCCGATGTCGGTGGAAATGCTCTGGTACCGCCCGCTTACGGTTTCCGTAGCAGGGGTGCCGTAAATATTTTTTGTTGAAAGTTCATAGATTTTAAGAGCGTTGTCGCCGTCTCCCACGCTTCCGGTTTTGAGGGTGGCTGAGCCAAGCCCTGTGAAAACCCCAAAGTTACCGGTTGTGTCACTGATTGTGATTGTTGAGGAATTGGGCGGCGAGGAAAGCGTTATCTTCTGCGAAGACGCATCAAAGCTCCAGGAAATTCCTGTTGCGGTTTTGATGTTGTTAAGAATAGTCTCGAGAGACTGTGAATTATCCCAGGCTACCGATGATCCGTTTACCACCACTGTTCCACTGGCATCCGGAGTTGTTTTGAAATTGGCTGCCTGAGAAGTAAGGGTAAATGAAGTATAGAGTTTTGTGTTGTCCACATTCATATTGGTAGGGCTGGTAAGTGTGGGAACCGACATTGCCACCTGATCTGCATCGGTTATGTTCACTTTCATGTCTGCAGCGCCTGTTCCACTGAAGAAATTGAGTCCTGTGCTTCCGTCCTGTCCATAACCGTATTTGTGGATATTGTTGACTTCCGTCATAATACCCTGTGCCCATTCATCCATTTTTGCCTGATATTGGGGGATGATCTCTTCCTTAACTTCGAGGAGTCCGGCAAGTTTGCCGTCCGTAACATTGATTTCCTTGCCTGTGGTTGACATGATGTGGTAGTTGTGGGATGCATCTTCAGTAACGGAAATCGGCATAGCGGTTTTTCCTGCTACAATCTGAATTCCTCCGATAAAAACATTGTTGGAATTTTTGATGTCGGTATCAACCTGAACTCCAACCAGAGCAGAGAGCTTATCCATGATAAGATCCTTTTTATCAAGGAGAAGATTGGTCTCAACGCTTGAAGATACCGACTTGACTATATCATCGTTGACTTGTGCAAGCTGGTTGATGTATGAGTTGATTTCATCCACAGTGCTTTTAATGTCGGAGCTGACTCTCGATGACATTTCATCAAGATTCTGCATCTTGGTGTTAATGGCGTTGGAAAGGTAAGTGCCCTGACTGATAACCATTCCCCTGATTGAAGAATCTTCAGGATTCTGAGCCGCTGTATTCCACGATTTGAAGAAGGAATTGATTGATGTTGACATACTGTTTGAGGAATTATCGGTGAACAACTGCGCCATTTCGTCCAGATAAGTCTGTTTGGCATCCAGGGACCCCTGAGATGAGGTTTCCTTCCGTAAACTGTTGTCTATGGTCTGGTTTCTCATACGGGTGATGTCTGTGATTCTTGCGCTTACATCTATCACGCCGTTGTCAGCGGGGGTGATGCTGTATCCGTAGGTGTACGATGAAATCTGTGCTGACTGCCTTGTGTAGCCTTCAACATTGGCATTGGAGATGTTCTGGCCAATGATTTCCAGAGCTTTGCGGTTTATGGACATTGTGTTGGACGCAAGTCCCAGTGCCATGTAGTTCATCGTAGTTTCCTCTTATGCCTTCAGATTTACCTGTAAGTGCCCTTCATAGCTTTTCAGATTGCCGGACTTGTTATAGGTTGCTCCGCTTTCAACACCGTTGAAGAGTACTTTTTTACAGTTTTGTGCAAAATTTATAATCGACCGGTAGAGCCGAAAATTTACCTGGTTCATTCTGGAAATCAGAATTATGCCTGCTTTAAGTGACAATTTTGTAGTATCCACAGCAAATTTCGGCTTCATTTCGTCAGTAAGTTCGATTTTTCTGATAGCTGTGGGCGGGAGTCCAAGAGACTCAAGGTCCGGCGCTTTCATGACAAGTTCAAACAGAAGTGCATTCTGCCTTTTAAGCTCTATTGCTTTCTGCAGCTTGGCGCCGTTGATTTCGATTGAATAATACCTTTCGAGGACCAGAGTATTGAGCAGATTCTCCATTAATAATCGACGAATCTGGTCAATATTCATGCCCGCATGGAAAATAGAAATCTCTCTGTAAGACATAGCAAACTCCTTGAATGAAAATTGAAGGCAATAGTAAAGTTAGATGTGCAGAAAGCCAGCCTGTTAGGGAGGGGGTGCCCCCTCCGCCGGCTCATTAAAAAATTCTATATAATCCCCAGTGCCAATCCATCCCCCTGGCTATTTCAGGTACTTCGACAGGATTTCAGCAAGTTTATCTACATCGATCGAGTATTCACCCTTTTCGATTTTGTCTTTAAGCTGATTTACCTTTTCCATCCTGACATCCGGAACATTCTTGGCATCTTCCCTGATACCCTGAAGTTCCATTGCAGCCATTGAAATCTCAACGCTGGGAGTCGAGCTGGAATCAGACGACGATTTTTTCGTCGCACTTGACTTCTCGACTCCGGAAGTATTCCGGATTCTCATTATCTTCATCACACTGTCATTATCTGCCGGGATCTTCATAGAAGAACCTCCCTTCTATATCCTGAATTGTTTATTGTTCGCCGATTAAGTCCTGCCTTGAACCGGTTGTTTTGCTCCGCCAGCCCCTCCGGTTCCTGCTCCGTTAATTACTTCTGAGAACTTTTCAACCTCTTCTTTTACCTTTGCTGAGATGTCCTCAACATGTTTATCGGTTATTTTATATTTTTCTTTAAGGGGTTTATAGAGACCTGAAATAATATTATCGCCTCCAAACCCGATTGCTCCTGACTTACAGAGATTATCAGAAATTAAAATAATATCTGCAATGTCCGGAAATTTTTTGTCCGGACTTCCTTCATGGTGATACATAGCAGCTTTTCTGAGGAATTCAGGGAGCTGCCATTCCTCCAGAGCCATTCTTCCAATCTCCGTGTGAGGCATGTCCATAACCGATTTTTCTGCGGTGAAGTAGCTTACTTTGTAAGCCTGAGCTTTATTGACGACTGTGTAGAAGTCCCTGACCATAAACTGATATTGAAATATTTTTCCTATATCATGTAACAGACCGGCCATAAAATAGTTGGTGGGGTTGTCCAGTCTCATTCCCTGAGCGATGTATTTTGCTGCTGTTCCTACTCCGAGGCAGTGTATCCAGAATTTTTCCTTGTTAAAAGCGTGGCGCTTTTCGATTTCGAAAAAGCTGTCGAATATCGTCATACAAAAGGCAAAGCTTCGGATTGTGTTCACTCCCGCAAGGCTGATTGCGTGCTGGAGGTCTTCTATCTCTGTAACAAATCCGTAATAGGCAGAGTTAACAAGCCGAAGGAGTCTGGATGTAAGAACGGGGTCAACGGAAATGACTTTAGCCAGGTCTTTTGAGGAAGACCATGGATTATTCAATACTTCAATAAGCTGCTTTACAATAGCAGGCAAAGTGCCCATATTCTTCAGATTATCTCTGACCAACTGTCTTGTGGAGTATTTTCTCATCTCAATCACCGCTCTAATTACGTTCAGGGTACTATCTCCCACTGTTTTAATCGGCACATTGCTAAAAAAATTTATACTTTTGTCCATAAAATATCTAAATTAAAATAATAGTTAGTATGATCGATATATAAAACGGAAGGGAGATGAAACAACATGAACGCACTTTCAGAACTCACAAAGTATATGGTAAGAACTCAGAGAAGCGTCGATGTATGTTCTAACAACATCGCCAATATGAATTCATGTGGATTCAAGAGGCAGCTCGACATTCAGAGAGACAGAGTGGACGCAACCTATGTTGATTCTTCACCCGGAGCACTTTCAGAGACAACAAACCAGCAGGATCTGGCACTCAGAGGTCAGGCATACTTCACAGTAAGAAATGGATCAAATGTGTTCTACACCCGTGACGGCCATTTCAAACTTAATGAAAAAAATCAGCTTGTTACGGAACGCGGAGATTATGTGCTCGGAAAAAAAGGCATAATAACCGTGAACAGCCGTGAAATGACAGTAGATAATAATGGAAATGTGTTTGACGGAGGAACAAAGGTGGATTCACTTCTCCTTGCAGAGCCTCAGGCAGACTCAAGAATGGTGAATGTTGGAAACGGCATGATAAATTTCAGGGCAAAACCTGCAACAGGCAGCAATCTGGTGCAGTCAGGCGCTCTGGAAGAATCAAATGTGAATTCACTCAATGAAATGGTAAGAATGATCGAATTAATCAAAAATTTTGATATGGGCCAGCGTTTCGTAAAAATGCAGGATACACTGATGGGAAAAATCAGCACTGAAGTGGGTAAGTCCACCAACTAAGCAGGAGGTTTTATAAAATGATAAGAGCATTACATACAGCAGCCAGCGGAATGAATGCACAGCAGATGTGCATAGATGTAGTGGCGAACAACCTCGCCAACACAAATACAAACGGATTTAAAACCAGCAGAATGAATTTTCAGGATCTGGTTTATCAGAATCTTTCGATGGCAGGCGCTCCTTCATCAGATACAACCCAGGTTCCCAACGGAATGCAGGTGGGCCTCGGAACAAGAGCTACTGACACCAACAGGCTTTATACCCAGGGAACCCTTCAGCAGACAGACAACCCCCTTAATATGGCAATCGAAGGCGACGGATTTTTCCAGATAACCCTTCCTGACGGATCTGTGGGATATACAAGAGATGGAAATTTCAAAATCGACGGCGAAGGCAATATTGTTACCGCTGACGGATACAAGCTCGAACCTTCCATCGCTATTCCCACCGATGCCACAGGCATACAGGTCGGTCAGGACGGAACAGTGTCGGTAACACAGGCCGGCTCAAGCACTCCCCAGGAAGTAGGCAAAATAACCCTTGTGAAGTTTGCCAATCCTGCAGGAATGACTGCAGTAGGCAGAAGCATTCTGAAGGAAACTCCCGCATCAGGAAGCCCCGTTGTGGGAACTCCCGGTCAGGATGGAGTAGGCACAATCGCATCAGGATTTGTGGAAATGTCAAATGTTGATGTGGTTAAAGAAATGGTTGAAATGATCCGTGCACAGAGAGCATATCAGATTAACTCCCGCGTAATCAGAGGCGTCGATGAAATGCTCGGCACAGTAGCTGATATTAAGAGATAGTGATTGAAATGCCCCGATTCATTTTTTTCCTGCTTATAACGCTGATAATGATAAATGCGGACCTACTGTACGCAGCAGGTGGAACAACCATTACGCTGCCACAGGAAGTCCGCGTTAAGGGTGAAAGCGCCACCCTCGGCGATATCGCCAAAATAAAAAGCGCAGACAAGGCACTTGTGGCAAAGCTCAACGGTATTGCTATCTGCAGAGTGCCTTCACCGGGACAATACACGAGATTGTCGGAGTCAAGCCTCAGGCTTAAACTGCAGACTGCCGGAATAGACCTGGAGCAGGTTGCCATAAATATGCCGGCTTATGTAAAAATATATGCAGACTATAAACAGATAGAATCAGATGAAATTTTAAAAGCTGCTCTCGACTTTATCAAAAAGCAGAAACTCTCAGAATCGCCTTCAGAACTGATACCTGTAAGAAAGCCGTCCTACCTGTATGCAAAAAACGGAAAAATCGAATTCCGCTGTGAAGCGGCGCAGGTGGGAAATCCCAAAATCGTTTCCGTAAATGTGGAAGTTCTGTGTGATGGAAAATCAGTGGGAAAAAGACGGGTTAGTTTTAAGGACGAAAAGGCAGATACTGTAAATAAAGGAAAGAGCGGAAGTAATTCGCCGGACAGCGGAAAACCCTCTGTTAAGGAGGGGGCCATCGTAAAAGCCGGGGATCCTGTGGAAGTTGCAATTATCAAGAAAAATATCAGAGTCACTGCTATGGGGGTAGTGAAACAGAATGGAAAAGCGGGCCAGATGGTCCGGATAAAACTGGATGATACCAACAAGGTTGTGAATGCAAGACTACTCGACGAAAAGCATGCCGAGGTGGAAATCCCCTGAGAATAAGGGAGGCGCCAAAGCAGAGATGCCGGATGTTGTAAGTCCGGATATTTATGGAAACGGTTGAAATGAGGAAATAACAATGAAAGCGGAAAAAAGAACACACAAAACACAAATAGTATCTGTCTCGTTAACGGTCGCAATTATTGCCTTATTCCTTATGCTTTCCGGCGCAGCTTATGCCGATTCCCTCCTTCCCACGGAAGGCGGGGGCCTCGGTGATATATACAGCAGTGAAAAAGCCTGTAAGGTCGGGGATATAGTAACAGTGGTTTTCGAGGAAAACACACTTTCAACCCAGCTTGCAAAAGGCTCTGTTAAAAGCACCTACAACAACGGTGTAAACTCAGGCTCGGGACTGCTGAACTTCTTCAACGGCCTTGGAATGTCGGGTGGACAGCAAACTGATGTGGAATCAAAAACAACTCAGGGAAATACTCTCACCGCAACAATGACCGCCAGGGTGGAAGAAGTTCTGCCCAACGGATATCTGGTTATCCTCGGAACCAAACAGATAGAGGTAAACCACGAAAATCAGAAGCTTACGGTAAAAGGCATAGTCAGACCCAGAGATATTACATCAGGCAATACTGTTCCTTCCACCAAAGTGGGGAATATGGAAGCCAAAGTCAACGGACTGCCTATTTCGAGAAGCGCAGCCAAACCCAGAGGCGGCGTAATACGCTGGGTATGGGGGCTTCTGTTCTGAGAATTTTATAAGTCGTGCCGGGGGAAGCTCTCCCGCTTTGCGGGGATGCTTCCCCTGCCGATATTCACTATATGCCATTCGTCCGAAGGGAGATGCCTGTAATGAACCGTTCCGGTGTTTATGTGATTTCAGTCGTTATAATAATGCTGCTTGTTTCATCTTTTGCCCCCTGTCTGGCATACGACGAGCATATGGTTAATGTGCGAATTAAAGATCTTGTTACCATATACGGCAGCAACGAAAACCAGCTTATCGGATACGGCCTTGTTACGGGCCTTGCGGGTACGGGCGACCGCACCAAAACCCTTACTTCACAGATGATCAACAATATGTTTGCCAATATGGGCATTACCCTGCCCGAAAGCGAAGTTGCCAAACTTCAGACTAAAAATGCCGCAGTTGTTATGATTACAGCCAATCTTCCCGCTTCATTCCGTTCAGGCGACAATATTGATGTTACGGTTTCATCCATGGGAGATGCCACAAGCCTTGAGGGTGGAGTTCTCCTTTTTTCAACATTGAAAGCTGCCGACGGAAAGGTTTATGCATCAGCTCAGGGTCCCCTGATGGTGGGCTATGGCGGTCAGACAAGAGGCGGAGCCGGAAAAAAATCACTGGTGGGAATAATCCCCAATGGCGCAATTATCAGCAGAAATATGGATTCGAACATTGTCCGCAACGGCACTCTCACCCTTGCCCTTCGTTCACCGGATTTTAACACTGCAGAAAGAGTTTCAAAAGCGATCAACGCTAAATTCGGAGATATTGCAAAACCCAGAGATAACAGAATCATAACTGTGGATGTCAGCGGTGTCTCGGAAGATCCGGTTTCGTTTATGTCAAGAATCGGCGAACTCACAGTTGTGCCTGATAATATTGCAAGAGTTGTTGTAAACGAAAGAACGGGCACCGTCATTATGGGCGGCAATGTCAAGATTCTTCCCGTGGCTATTTCCCACGGCACTCTTTCCCTTAATGTGGGAGGAAACCAGTCGAATCAGGAACCCCAGATGACGCCTAATCCTGATAATCCTAATCCCGGTGGAAAAGACCAGCAGGGTGACAGCAACTATCAGCTTCAGGGAAGGCAGAAAACCGTAGTCAGGCTTGGCGGAGATTCCACAGTGAAAGATGTTGTGGATGTGCTTAATTACCTCGAAGTTACCCCAAAAGATCTTATTACCATTCTGCAGGCTTTAAAAAGAGCCGGTGCACTTCAGGCAGAACTGGAAATTCAGTAACAGGCGGGTTATTCTTTTGCTCCGTATTTTTTCAGGAGAGCTGCCGTTTCGATTTTTCCCTTATCCACCGCACATTTTAAAGGAGTTATTCCTGTACCAAGGCCAATGCCCAGTATAAATGTTTTGCCTGCGTTGGAATCAGCTCCGTTTTTCAGAAGCATTTCCGCTGTTGTGCTTCGTCCTTCCTGAGCAGCAAGATGAAGAGGAGTCAAACCAAGGTTTGTTTTTGCTTCGGTAAACGCTCCGCATTTAATCATATATTCCGCAAAAATTGTCTGTCCCCGGTGGCATGCCACATGAAGGGGAGTCCAGCCTCTGTTGTCCTGACTTTCGATATTGGCATATTTTTTGATAAGAAAATCCGCAATATTTGTCTGCCCCCTGTGGGCGGCAACATGCAGGGGAGTCCAGCCCAGCAGATCCTTTGCCTCTACATCCGCTCCGTTTGAAATAAGAACCTCGGCGGTGTTTTTTTGTCCGAAGAAAATTGCAAGATGGAGGGGGGTAAATCCATCATTGTTTTTTGCATTGATATCTGCGCCATTATTAATAAGAAGCCCGGTTGTAACGGTTTTTCCCTCCTGAGCGGCAAGGTGGAGGGGGGTCCATCCGTCGTTTTCAACAGAGTTTACATCAGCGCCTTTGCGCAGAAGGAGTTCCGCCACTTCCGCAAGGCCCTTCAGACAAGCTTCGTGAAGAGGGGTTTCTCCGTAACTATCCCTTGTGTTGACATCAATGCCCTGAATTAAACCAAGATTGATTTTTGTAATATCCCCGAGTCTCACCGCTTCGAAAAAATCTTCCCCTGTCAGTTTGCCCGATGGTGCTGAAAAACCTGACGAAGGGTCCGGAGTTCCGTTGGTGCGGGCGGAAGTGATTTCAGAACGAAGATGCTTCTCCTGCATAATGGGAGGGACCTGCGAAGGAAGCTTTGCCTGGCTTGCCGCAATATTTATCCGGTTTAATATTGCTCTTCCGAAAAGCTTCACTATTTCGGTTTTTCCGTATTTTTCAGCAGTCTGAAGGGGTGTTCTGCCGTTTTTGTCGATTATTTCAGTGCTTGCGCCTCTCATAATCAGAAGCTCTGCCGTATGTGCATGTCCATATCTGGCAGCAGTGTGAAGAGGGGTTTCGCCGTCGCTTTTCGCAGCGTCCAGCTCTGCGCCGTTATCGATAAGAAGCTCGGCAATAACTTTTCTTTCTTTGTAAGCAGCATAATGAAGAGGGGAGAATCCCTTGTGGCCCCTTATATTGACATCAATTCCCTTTGAAAGGGCTATAGTGACGGTGGCAGTATCTCCCTTTTTTATCGCTTCGAAAAATTCTTCTTTTTTGAGAATCTTTACCGGGACCGGTGCAGGTTTGGGAGCTACAGCAGGCTGAAAAGCAGGTTGTGGCGTGGTTGAAACCGGTGAGGCAACTTTTTTCATCGAACCTGTGGGGTAGGATGGAGGCCTGTATCCGCCGTTAAGCGCCTTTTTCACCAGATCCGTCGAGCCGATTCTGTTGGTGCTGACTATTTCCACCATTGATGTAATGAGTTTTTCAAGATAAATGGGAACAGAAGGGTTTACCTTCCTCACCGGTTCAAAAACAAACAGGGGCCTCGATTGATCCTCCGGATTAAGCCCTGTAAGGAGAAAATGCATCAGAACCCCAAGGGAGTATATATCATTGGAAAGATTGTCGTTTCCCCTGCACTGATCAGGAGATGCATATCCCGGTGTGCCCATCATTGTTCCGGTTTTTCTTCCTTCAAGGAGTTTTGCAATTCCGAAATCCACAAGATAAACACTTCCATTATTAACCATTATATTGGAAGGTTTCAGATCACGGTAAATAACCGGCGGATTCTGCTCATGGAGGTAGGACATAATATCAAGAATCTTATTAAACAAATCCAGAGCTTCGTTTACCTTCAGAGGCAGTTTTTTTGTGCTGAGGTGCGTTTCAAGATCCACACCCTCAATAAGGCTCATCACCAGATAATTCGAATGTCTGCCGTTTTCGTCAACTGCCGAGAAAAAGTCGAATACTTTGGGAAGGGATGAATGGTGCAGTGTTGCCAGAATTGCCGCTTCCCGCTTAAACATTTCCTCTGCCTTCGCAGCTTCGTCCGGATCTGCCGCATGATTGAATAATTTTTTTACTGCAACCTGAACACCCAGCCTCTGATCAAGAGCACGATAAACCGCTCCCATAGCCCCCGATTTTATGACGCCAAGAATTTCATAACGGTTTTCAAGAATCTGTTTCCTGGAAACCCCTGTAATAAGGTTGGTTCCGCAGTTTGTGCAGAATTTGGCGGCATCTCGGTTTTCCAGCCCGCAGTCGGGGCAGTAAATGGGCATTATATCCTCCGGACAATCGGCAATAAAAAATATAAAACTCTCAGAAGCTTATTATTCAAGGGTCTGCCTCGCCTTCCTGCAAAAGGAACGACGGACAAAAAACAGAGCTTTGAAAATGTTTTCGGCCGCAATTTAATTTGTTTAATATATTTCTAACCACTTTTCAAAACTATTATTGTATCAGATTCCCACAATTGATCCTCCCTTCATCCAACCCTCACCGCAACCTGTTCCCCTGTATTGGAAAAATCGTTTGCGTCCAAATCAATCCACATTCTTTTCTTATTTATAAAAGTGTCGATCCTGCAGGAACGCTTTTCGAAGAAGAGAAAAAATAGCAAAGCCGAAAGGAGCCTGAATATGAATAAATTTAAGACTATACTGGAAAAAGAATTTACACTGCTTGTCAGCCTTCCCGTTAACACTCCCGAAATGGCCATTGCCGCTGCAGAAGGCGGAGCCGACGGGCTTAAAGTGCATATTAACGTCGAACATTTTGCCAGTGGAACCCGCTTTGGAAGCTGGGAGGAAGAAAAAGATAATATCCGCAATATCATAAAAGCTGTAAACATCCCTGTGGGCCTTCTCCCTGCAGCTGACAAATGCGCCACCAGAGGCGAAATCCTCGAAGCTCAGTCTATAGGCGTGGCATTCCTCGACGCATTCGCCCATCACATGCCCGTAAATCTCTGTCATGTTTCCGGCATGGGATATATGCTCGCCGTCAATCAGAGCTATACCCCCGATATGATCACAGGCATCGACCTCGCCGGTGTTGACGCAGTGGAAGCAACCCTGCTGACCCACGAGGAGTACGGAAAAGACCTCACCGCAAAAGACCTGAGCCTCTATTACAACCTTGCAAGATACACCTCAAAACCGGTCCTCATCCCAACCCAGAAAAAAATCCGCCCCGAAGAAATCCTCGACCTCCACAGAGCAGGAGCCAAAGGCATAATAATAGGAGCAGTAGTAACAGGCAGAACCCCCGAAGGAGTAAAATCAACAACCAAAGCCTTCCGTGATGCCATTGGGAATATATTTTAAGTGAAGTAAGAAAAGACACAGGTGGATCTGATTGGCTTGTGTCTTTTTTTGGTTGGATGTGTAACTTTGTAGTATAAAAGAAAATAATTATCTGATTGAATAATTATATATTGTATTTTTAGGTTTTGAATTCTTTTTAAATAAGAAAAAGAAAGGGAAATCCATAATTATCAAGAACAAAATTTTTATGGCTTGCAATTATATGGGGGACATGTAAACAATGGCTATTAAGATAAAATCAGCATTCATTAAATTTTGTCAAAATATAGAAACAACAGGACTTCAAAAACACATTATCTCTAAACGCCAACAGGGTATTAGAAAAGTTTTGTCGAAAGAAATGAATATAATTGACTCCTTTTTGATTGGTTCTTATTCTCGTTCAACAATGATAGCGCCTTTAAAGGACTCTGATATAGATAT
>JAJTBE010000030.1 GCA_021287065.1 Bacillota bacterium | reverse complement strand
TAACCACAAGCTTGGCAAAGGATCGTAAGAGGGGTTTGCAACCCCGACGCGAACCGGCAGGTTCGCCCGGATTGGACACCTACGCCGGAAAATCCCTGAAAGACTGGACCCCCGCCATTAGCTCCTCATTACCATAATTCAATTTTTAGTGGAGACAGGTTTGTTTTCGAACCCCGCAGTTGTCAGGAATTTTCCATTCGGAGATTGCGGAGAGCATGCGAGGTTGTTTAACCGGTGGGACAGGCGAGACGCCTGCGATCCGGCAGTGTTGGCGTTTTGTTTTCTTTATGATGTCTGCTGCCGGTTGGCGGAAGGTTGCTGCGGGAGAGCACATTGGCTCTCCCCTACAATTGGCGTGAGTTTACCGCTTTTTTCGGGGATTTTGAGGTTTGAGTTTGCAGTGAGGGCGAACCCTGCGGGTCCGCGTCGGGCTTACAAAGCCCTCCTACAATCGCTGGCGAACGCTTGCGGTTGTAATAGGGGTTTCCCGCAATACCGCTGAATTAGCAAAAACCACTCCAATCCCAAGCCCAATACTCCTGTTTTTCAAGGGAGGAGGCTCGGAGGAGACCTCGCTTTTCCAAAAAAGCGTGGTTTCCTCTGACGGTCCCCAACCCCCCATCGGTCTCACCCCCCCGGTCGGTCCCCCAATTCAAAAGTTTTAGTCTGGCGGGTGCCTGCCCGCAGGGTGGGCGCGGGGAAACTTTTTCAAAAGTTTTCTCCGGGAGCTGGGCAGACCGCTCCAATACCCGCGATCATTCAGACCAATCTATGCCTTAATTCATGGATATTGCAACAAATCCCCCGAAAAACAAAAACCCCGCTTAAACAGCGAGGTTTTATTTATATACAATCAACGCCGCTCTGCGGCTTAATTAGTCGATAAGTTCGTATTTGATGAATCTGCCGGTATATTTATCCACTGTGGCAGCTTTACTGCAGGAATCTCCGGTCTGGGGATCTTCTTGGCATTCGTAAAACACCTGGACATTTCTTCCGTCAGCTTTTTTCTCCTCGAAACGGAAATGCTTCTGCTCGCCGATTCCTTCGCCGTAGGCTGAGTTAAAAACCCTGATGGTTTTAATGTCGGCAGCTTTGACTTCTCTTGTTTTCACATCATAGTTAATGTGGGCGAACTGAATTCTGTCGGTAAAAACCGGGCTTCCTGAAACCTTTACAGCTTCCTGGAGTCCTGCATTTTTCATTTCACGCAGGGAGATGACGACTTCGCCTTCTTTTTTGCTGAGGTCAACACGATCCATATTGTCGTATTTAACGAGGTCGTTGGCGATTCTCTCCACATCCCGCTTGATGCTCATTGCACCGGGTATATTGTATATTCTGTCTATGTTCATTTACTAATCTCTTCTTTCGGTTTGTCTTTGACGAGCCTTATTGTAGTATGGACACTTACAAAATGCAACACAAAAAATGTTAAAAATTCTTGAACATGTAACGCGAATCGGTCCTATGCCTTATGTATCAACTACATGACAAAATATAAACATGCCTGTTTTTAAAAATCAGAGTCTGTTTTTCCCACTTCGGATCTTTCAAAATCGGGCACTGAAAAAATATTTTAAAAATCGGCTCATTTCATTCCGGCGGAAGGGGTTTAATCATGTAAAAGTATTTAAATAAAAAAATTTTTATTGACTTGTGTCACGTGTTTACATAACATGTCTTTTTTCCAAATACTTTACAAAGACTAATGTTTGTGCTATATTAGGATGGAAAAACTCTCCGACTATTTGAGAGTGGGATTTCCCCACTCTTTTTTATAGGCAAAAAGGAGAATTGAGTTGGAAAATAAGAGACGTCCCGGTATAAGTAAAGAAATCCGCAAACTTGCGGATGAAGTACAGGATCAACTGGGGTTGACGGTCGTTCGAACCGAATTCGTGAAAGAGTACGGTCGAAGGATTCTTCGCGTTATTATTAACAAGGAAGGCGGCATCATGCTGTCTGACTGCGAAGCATTCTCCAGGGCGCTCAGTGCGAAACTCGACGAAGTGGATATAATCGAGGAAAAATATTTCCTGGAGGTGGCATCGCCGGGGATCGACTCTGAAAAATTAGGAGGATAGGTCTGTTTTCCGTCAGCATCCTAAAAGGAGGAAACCCGATGAATGGGGATCTTATAACGGCATTAAAACAGATTGAAAAGGAAAGAAACATTCCGCTTGGAGTTCTGCAGGAAGCGGTTGAGCAGGCTCTTACTTCCTCGTACCGTAAAACTTTTGAGGCGGGACCGAACATCAGAGTCGCCATCGACTGGAACACCGGCAGCATAAAAGTTATCGGTACTTTAAAAATTGTCCCTCGGCGTAAAGAGCCAAATGAGGAAATATCTCTTTCCACAGCAAGAAAAAAGATGAAGCAGGGCCATGTTCTGAAGATTCATCCCATGGATCCCACCCTTATGCCGGATCTGGGAGAAGAAGACGAGCTGGACGAAGATGAACTCTTCCTCGGTATGGACATTGATGTAATAATGGAAGAGGACCCCAAGAGTTTCGGCCGCATAGCCGCCCAAACCACAAAACAGGTTATCATCCAGAAGATCAAGGAAGCTGAAAGGGATATTATTTTTACCGAGTTTTCAAAACGCGAAGGCGATATCATGCCCGGTATTGTTCAGCGAAATGAACATCGCAACTGGGTTATCGACCTTAATAAGGTAGAAGCTCTGATACCTCCCCAGGAACAAGTCCCGACAGAGCATTTCAGACGTTCGGAGAGAATTAAAGTATATGTGCTCAAAGCAGAGCAAACTGTAAAAGGCACTCAGGTGCTCCTTTCCAGAACCCATCCGGGTCTGGTAAAAAGACTTTTTGAAACTGAAGTTCCTGAAATTCAGCAGGGACTCATAGAGATTCAGAATGTTGTTAGGGAACCCGGGTCCAGATCGAAAGTATCAGTAAGGGCACTTGAATCGAATGTTGACCCCCTCGGCGCCTGCGTAGGTCCGAGAGGCAGCAGGGTTCAGATGATTGTTGATGAACTTCGCGGCGAAAAAATTGACATAATTAACTATACGGAAGATCCGTTTACTTTTGTGTCCAATGCACTAAGCCCCGCCAGGGTTATGACGGTTACGCTCAACCCTGACGACAGATCAGCACTCGTAATTGTGCCTGATTCCCAGTTTTCCCTTGCCATCGGCAAGGAAGGACAGAATGCCCGTCTTGCGGCCAAACTTACCGGCTGGAAGATTGACATTAAGAGCGAAAGTCAGGCAAAAGATACGACCGGCGGGCTTACAGCGTCCTTTGACCCGGACGGAATGCCCCGTACAGAGATTTCTCTGCCGCCGGAAAGTTTCAGTCCCGGAAACCAGTCAGCAGGAGAAGCTGTGGCAGCAGCCGTTAAAACCGGCGGAAACCCAGGTGGAGCCGACAGGAAAACGGGAAAGAAACCGGAGAAAAAAAGTAAAAAGAACCGGAGAGGAATGGATTTTGACGACGATTATTAATAATAATGTCGAAAAAAAACATATTCCACTCAGAATGTGCATCGTCTGCAGAAAGCTCCGCCCCAAGCAGGAGCTTCTGAGGATGGGCAGGTCGGAAGATGGATTGCTCCATCACGACCAAAAGAGGACATTAAAGGGAAAAGGAATTTATATCTGCCTGAATAATGGATGTATTAAGGAGTTTCTTACCGGGAAACGATTCCGCAGAATGCATCTAAATCGCCTGTCAGGAGATCTTGCGGCGATTCTTCAGCAGATTTCGGAGAACCAGACCGGTATGAAGGGTGAACCTCAAGAAAGGGAACAGGATGACAAAAGTTAGAATATTTGATCTGTCCAAAATACTGGATGTTTCAAACAAAGATTTAATCGATTATTTGAAGGACGAACGCGGAATTACAGTAAAATCCCATTCTTCTTCGATTGATCAGACTATGGCAAATGAAATAATTGCCGAATTTCGAAGAAGGAAGAAAGCTATGAAGGAAGGCAAACCTATGCCTCCAAGAGTTATACAGCCGCAGCCTCAGGTTGTGGAATCAACCCGCCCGGTGGAAAGACCAGCACCGGCCGCTATGGACAAACCGGCTGAGAGAGCAGGAACTGCTCCCGTAGCTCAGGAGAGATCTGTACAGCAGGCTCCAAGGCCCGCTGAACCGGCTCAGGCTGCTGCCGTAAAGCCTCAAGAACAGGTAACAGCAGGACCAGAAGTCCGTTCATCCGCTCCCGTTGTCAATCAGCCCGTTCCCCAGGAAAAACCCGTTCAGACTCCGAAATCAGAAGCTGCCGAGAGACCGGCCGCTGAAGCCCGCCCGCGGGAAACAAGCGAAAGATCGCAGGCTCCTGTTCGCCATGAACAGACAGAAAGACCTGCAAGAACCGCTCCTCCTTATTCACAGGACAGACGTCAGGGTGATGACAGAAGACCACAGAATGACAGAAGACCCGGCGAAGGCAGACCCCCTTATCAGGGAAGATCAGAAGACGGCAGACCCCCCAGAGATGACAGAAGACCCGGCGAAGGAAGACCTCCGTATCAGGGAAGACAGGACGGACAGCGTCCCCCCAGAGACGACAGAAGAGATGACAGAAGACCCGGCGAAGGCAGACCTCAGGGAGAGGGAAGACCTCCGTATCAGGGAAGACAGGATGGACAGCGTCCTCCCAGAGAAGGCGGAAGACCCGGCGAAGGAAGACCTCAGGGAGAGGGAAGACCCCCGTATCAGGGAAGACCTGATGGACAGCGTCCCCCCAGAGAAGGCGGAAGACCCGGCGAAGGAAGACCTCCGTACCAGGGAAGAACTGAAGGCGGAAGACCCCCGTATCAGGGAAGAACTGAAGGTGGAAGACCTCCGTATCAGGGAAGACCTGATGGACAGCGCCCCCCCAGAGAAGGCGGAAGACCCGGCGAAGGAAGACCTCCGTATCAGGGAAGAACTGAAGGCGGAAGACCTCCTTATCAGGGAAGACCCGACGGACAGCGCCCCCCCAGAGAAGGCGGAAGACCCGGTGAAGGCAGACCTTATCAGCCCCGCACAGGCGGAGGCGATCGCAGAGGCGGCTTCGGCGGTGGTTTTGGTAATGTTCCCGATAAAGATGCCGACGATCGGAAACCTTTCGAAAAGAAACAGACCAGAGGTCCCAGAGGTCCGAAAGATGCTCCCCCGCCTCCGGAGGTAAAGGAACAGACCCGCAAAGAAAAGGACAGAGGATTTAAGGCTGAAAACAAATACAGCACCCCCGATCCTGATAAGGCAAAAGCCAGAAAAAAGAAAACTCACAAAGACTTCAAAGTTGACATAAGCGACGAGATGGAAGTCATAATCACCCCTACGACAGGGCAGGTTCCTCCTGTAGTAGAGGAAAAGCCTGAGGAAGAAAAGGTAGTAAAGCCTGTTCTTGCAACAAGAACAAAAACTTTCTCCCTTACTTCAAGACACAGGGATAGACGCAGAAGAGAAGCCAAGGTGCCTGAAGTTACAATGAAGGAATCGACCGTCAAATGGATGGAAATTCCTGAATCAATCACAGTGGGCGACCTTGCCAAGAAACTCGAAGTTCAGGTTAATGAGATTATTAAGATCCTCATGCTTAAAGGCATTATGGCATCAATCAACCAGAACCTCAACTTTGATCTTGCCGCTTCCATAGTTAAAAAATTCGGTTTCAGAGTAGAGCAGAAAAAAGAAGAAGAAGTCAAACCCGAAGAGGAAATTGACGATCCGAAGCTCCTTTCGCCCCGTCCTCCTGTGGTTACGGTTCTCGGACATGTTGACCACGGTAAGACATCACTTCTGGACTGCATCCGCAAAACCAATGTGGCAGCCCACGAAGACGGCGGAATCACACAGAGCATCGGTGCCTACACAGTGGAAATCGAAGATCGCAAAATTGTGTTCCTCGATACACCGGGCCACGAAGCATTTACGGAGATGAGAGCCAGAGGAGCAAGAGTTACCGACATCGCAGTTCTGGTAGTAGCAGCCGACGACGGCGTTATGCCTCAGACAGTGGAAGCTATCAGCCATGCCAAAGCAGCAGGCGTACCGGTAATCGTTGCCATTAATAAAATTGACAAGCCCGAGGCAAACCCTGAGAGAGTCAAACAGCAGATGGCTGAACATGACATCGTTTCAGAAGACTGGGGCGGAGATGTAATTATGGTCCCCGTATCCGCAAGAAGCGGTATGGGAATCGAAGATCTCCTTGAGATGGTTCTCCTTGTTGCAGATGTTCAGGAATTCAAAGCCAACCCCCACCGTCTGGCAGAAGGCACTATTATCGAATCCTTTATGGATACGGGACATGGTCCGGTTGCCACCGTTGTGGTCCAGAACGGAACCCTCAATGTGGGCGATGTGGTTCTGGTAGGCAACGAGTGGGGCAGAGTTAAAGCACTGCTTAACGACAAAGGCAAGAGAGTTAAAAAGGCATTCCCTTCAACTCCTGTTAAAATCATCGGTCTTTCAGGCGTACCTGAAGCTGGCGATCATCTGCAGGCTATCGAAGATGAAAAGGAAGCCCGCGAAATTTCCGACAGCCTCAAAGCTGCAACAAGAGATAAGAAGCTCCAGAATCTTTCAAGAACTTCCCTCGACGACCTCTATCGTCAGATGCAGGCAGGGGAAGTCAAGGATCTTAACATCGTGCTTAAAGCTGATGTTCAGGGTTCTCTGGAAGCTGTCCGCCACTCTCTGCAGAGACTGTCCAATGTGGAAGTTAACATCAATGTTCTCCACGGCGGTGTCGGCGCAATCAATAAAACCGATGTTATGCTTGCTAAAGCATCAGGCGCTATCATCATCGGCTTTAATGTAAGGCCCGACCCCATCACCAAGAGGCTCGCAGAGCAGGAACAGATTGATATAAGAGTTTATCGTGTAATCTACCACATAATCGACGATGTTAAAGCTGCTATGCTCGGTCTGCTTAAACCCGAGTTTGAAGAAGTTCAGCTTGGCAGAGCGGAAGTCAGAGCGGTATTCAAAGTATCCAAAGTTGGATTCATCTCCGGCTGCTATGTTACCGAAGGTAAGATTACCAGAGGTTCAAAAGCCAGAGTCATCAGAGACGGCGTTATCGTATTCGAAGGCAAAATCGATTCGCTCCGCCGCTTCAAAGATGATGTTAAGGAAGTTGAAACTAACTTCGAGTGCGGTATCGGCGTTGACAAATTTGGCGGAATGCAGCCCGGCGATGTTATCGAAAGCTATGCCCTGCAGGAAGTCAAGAGAGAACTTGCCGATGTTGAACAGCTCAGTTAGGTTAGGTGGATAAATGGCCAGTATGAGATTAGAACGGGTCTCCGAACTTATTAAGGAGGCCGTTGCTGAGATATTGCAAAAAATTAAGGATCCCCGTATAGGGTTTGTTACAGTTACCGAGGTCAAGGTCTCTCCGGATCTTGACCTTGCGCGGATCTTTATCAGCACGCTATCCGAAGGCGAAGAACGGGAAAAAACAATGACCGGTCTTAATTCTGCTGCGGGTTTTGTCAGAAAAGAACTCGGAAAAGAAATCAAGATGAAAAAGACTCCCAAAATCGCCTTTATATTTGATCCGGGCATCGAAAGAGGTTCCCGTATCCTGCAGCTTCTCAACAGCATCAAACCCGCTGAAGGCGGAGATTCTGATGACGAACAGCAGGATCAGGAAGAAGATATCTGAGAAGCACAATAATTAGCCGTTAAGAAGGTTTCGATAATGGAAACATTTGAGAGTTTCTCCCTAAAATTTCAGAAAGCGGTTGAATCAGCCGATACTTTCCTGCTTATGCCCCATGTAAATATGGATGGAGATGCTCTTGGATCTGTTCTTGCAGTATATCTGTACCTTAAAGCTGCCGGAAAAAAACCATATATTTTCACAACAGACAGAGTGCCTGTCATATTTGATTTTATGCCCGGAATAGACAATGTGAGAGCCACTCTGCCCGATCACGAGTTTGATTGCGCCATTCTTTTCGAATGCCCTTCACCGGGGAGATGCCCCTGCGAAACGAAGCCTGATGCAAAGGTAATAATCAATATAGACCACCATCCGGACAACAGCATCTACGGCGATCTCAATTATGTGGACCCTTCAGCTTCATCGGTAGGCGAAATTTTTTACGAACTTTTCTCTATTCTTGATATACCTGTAACCAGAGAAATGGCAATCAACCTTTATGTCGCCATATACACCGACACCGGAGGCTTCAAGTTTAAAAACACCACCAGCAGAACCCACAAAGTGGTATCAAAACTTCTTGAAAACCATGATGTGCCCATTGACGAAATCTCCAGATGGGTTGAAAGGGAGATGGACCATCATGTCCTTCTGCTTCTTGGCAAAGTAATAAGCAACATTACTGTTCACAGCGACGGAATATCAACAGCCACCCTCGACAGGGAAACAATGGAAAGCTTCCACGCAGACGAATCCGATGTACAGAATTTTATGAGAGAGATTTTCCGCATCAGGGGAGTCCATACAATGGCTCTTCTAAGGGAAAATTCGTCAGGAGCCGTTAAAGTAAGCCTTCGTTCAAGCAGAATACCTGTAAACAAGCTTGCGGCACAATTCGGAGGCGGAGGGCATCCCAGAGCTGCGGGATGTACAATAAACGGAGCCAGCGGCCTTTTTGAAGCTGAAAGAACGATTGTAAATGCAATGCGGAATTCCATGGCCGCAGGCGAAATACTGCTGTAGTATCAGCCCTGCTGCTTCCAGCGCGGCGGGATTAAAAGATTGCTTCCCAGCGTAAAGGTTTTTATTGCTTCTTCACTTATGGTCATTCTGCCCAGATATTCCCTTAATCTTCTTACTGCCCTTGCGTGCATCTGTGATATTCTCTGTTTTGATACGCCGAGATCCTGAGCAATACATTCAAATGTAAACCCTTCGAAATAGTGGCGCGTAATTATATATCTTTCTCTCTCGTTAAGCTCGTCTATCGCTTTTTTCAGATGGTCCCGTTCTTCTTCAAATTCTACTTCAATCAATGGATCATTAGTGAGGCTGTCCTCCACGGTGGACATTACGGTTGCACTTTCTGCATCAAGAGGTTGAACAGGCTGGTCCAGAGAGAGCATGTATAAACAGCCCAGATCAGCTATAAGATCATAGACTTCATCCGCGCTCATTTTCAGTTCTTCTGCCAGTTCGTCTTCCGTGGGAAATCTGCCGGTAACTTTGTAATACTCTTCTCTACCCTGCTGAACCGCCCTTGCTTTTCCCCTTGTTCTTTCAGGAACCCAGTCAAGGGAGCGAAGTCCGTTGTAGATAGAACCTTTTACAACAGGTGTAGCATAGGTTTCAAATTTGAATCCCCTGGAGAGATCGAAATTTTCAGCAGCCCGTAAAAGACCGAACACCCCATCACTGATGAGGTCTTCGATTTCCACGCCGCCTCTTAATTTCTTAAGTATTACTGAAGCGATCTGCCGGACAAGAGGCATATATTTTTCTATAAGCTGACTCTTAGCTTCCTGATCGCCCTGTTCCTTGTAAAGCCTCCACAGATCCGAATGATCCGTCATTGGTCCTCCAGGATATAAAACACGAAGGGAAAGTTAAAACTACTGTTTCAAAACTAACCTTTGAATTTCCTGCCGTTTCGCTGCTTCAATTTTTCATGGCTCCTTTCAGGCTGTTGATGTTAAGTTCTGCCCGGAGCCTCATTTCACTGGTTTTTCCGACTATCAAACCTTTCATATGAGAAATGTTTTTTATAAGATTCGATACAAGTTGATTAATACCTGTCGGATTATCATAAAGGGAAACAGCATAATCTTTTATACCGAGCTGGGTAAAAAGTTCAACGGTTTTAAATTCGTAACCAATACCGGCACAGGGAACCCCCGCAAGGAGTGCAAGAACCACAGTGTGCATTCTTACCCCTGCAAAAACATCGAAACTTTTCATAATATACATCAAAATCCGGGGGTCAAAGGCATCCCCAATCACATGAATATTTTTTTGAATACTTTCAGGCAGCTCACTGCGGAGTTCATTGGCAAAAACCGAATCATCAGTAAAATACTCAGGTCTTCCCTGACAGGTTGAAATAAAAACAATCTGCGCATGATGATTTTCAACCAGATGAATACAAAGCTCCTTCATCACTTTACGATAATTTTCTTTTAATTCATCCCGCATGCTTTGCGAATCAATTTCCGGAAAATCCCATTTACGCACCGACATTCCGACGATAAGTGAACCGGCATTCTCTTTTTTTATTTTTTCAACCGGATTGGAGAAAGACTCAGGAAGGGGCATATCCTGAAGAAGCCAGGCTGAATCGGCGGTAAAACTGACATTTTTATTTTTACATCCAAGTTCGTTTCTTATGATTCCAAGAGATTTTTCATCCCTGACCGTAACCGACGAACAACCGTCAATAATCCATTTTGCCTGTAGCTTTGAGAAACTGCCGGTAAAAGGACCCACCGACTGGGCGAAAATCGCCGTTTTTTTGCCATATATACGGGCAAGAACAAATCCGAGGGTGCGGGGAAATATTGGGTAGAGATCGTTTAAAAATCCCCCTCCGCAGCTCACCACAATGCTGCTTTTGCGGAAAGAATCCAGAATAACCTTCTCCTGACGGGACGCCAGAAACCCCGGAGCAATCCCGGTCAGACGCTGAATCAGCCCATACAGGCAAAGGCGCGGATACCTGAGCCTGAAGAATATTTTTTCCGCAAGTCCCCTCCCCTTTTCTTTTTCCTCAAGACCAGGAATGAAATTTATGTCGGGATAATACTTTCTGCAGGCTTCACTGTTTTTAGCCTGCACAGTTATATCCGCATTTTCAAAGGACTGTTTTATGGCGTGAACCATAGAAACAAGTATAGCTGCATCTCCGCCATTGAGAGCCACAGAATTTGTAATAAGAATATCAGGCTTTGAAGCTGGGGATTTATCCAATATTACCCCCTTGCGCCTTTTTCTCAAAAACTGCGGTATATCCAACCGAATCAGATTTATACCCGGAAAAAATCTTATCCAGAATATCCGCAGCCGCCTGATCCGCATAGAACAGGGGTAAAGCGAGAAACCTAAGCCGGGAGGGTATATGATGCCTGAGAAAATAATTAAACCTTGTAGTCCAGATAACCCAGAAGCCTCCTGCGGACTCGATGGAGATGGTTTCGAACCCGGCTTTTCCCGCCAGATGTTTCAAACCATAAGGTGTATAGCGGTAAAAATCCACAGGCTCCTCATGCAGCCCAAACTGAAAAGGCGACGAAGTAATAAGGCTTCCCCCTGGTTTCAGCACTCTGAAAGCTTCACTGAAAAAAGCTGACGGTTCAGGGAGATGTTCAATCACCTGAAAAGAGACGACAGTATCGAAGCTGCCATCGGGAAAAGGAATAGCATCGGCACTTCCCACCACATCCACACAGGATTTTCCATAGGATGCATTTTCATAATCCATGCCTATATATTCATCAGCCCTCGGTTCAATTATAAAACCATAAGGTTTCAGCCCGCACCCTACATCGAGCACGCGCCCCCTTATTCGATCCGCCGCTTTTTCAAGACTGAGAACATATCTGTGTTTTGAAAGCCAGTTATGCGGTGAGGATAATGAAGTCTTTTTATATGCCATCAGGTAAGAAATCCTTAAAACCGATTAACGAACCATCACACCGGGTGAAGCACTGGAAGCCGGCACAGCGGGTTTGGCAGGCGCTGCTGAAGCAGCGGGAGCGGCCGGTGCAGCAGGTGTTCCGGAAGCAACCGGAGCCAGAGGTATTCCGGGAGCAGCGGGAGCTGAAGGCGTAAGTTCGGAACCGGGCACAGGAGGTGCTGCGGGAGCCAATCCATTCTGAGGCTGGCTTTCTGCCTTCGGTTTGCGGTCCTGTGGGACATCTTTCCCTTTAACATATTCCTTGAGCACAAAAACCAAATCAGGAAGCGGAGGCGCATTATTATCGGGCACAGTAATCGAAGTAGCCTGTTTAACCATGCCTATATCCTTTGCAAGCCACATTGATGTGGTAACCTGCGCGCCTGAGATATCTACCTGAATTATATCGATTCTGAACGCTTTATATGTGCCTGATGGGACTGTAACTTCCTCATAGGCGGCTACTTTAAAACGGTTAATTCCCTTGATTTTCTGGGGTGAATTGTCATCCCATTCCCAGGTGGATCCGAGCTTGATGGGGAACTGAAGTATAGCATCATCAGTGTCAGGGGTAAAAATATTCTGCCTTCCCTGAACAAAGGAATCCCTACGGCGTGAATAAACACCTTTTCCGGGAATAAGTTCAAGATATTCCCTGCGGCTGAGCATTCCGCCCATTGACAGCTCGGAAATGAAAGCATCCTTTTCGCCGACTTTCTGCTTTCCGGTTATTGTAACAGAGATACCGGGCATTTTTGCATCCTTGCCGGCACTTTCATAAATCCAGGAATCACCGGTCTCCATGGGCATATAAGCCGCCCAGTCGTCATTTTCCGGCGGTGTCAGTACTGCGGGCTGCTCTTTTTTCTCCGTGCAGGCGGAAAAGAATAACAAAAAGCAAACAATTACTGCTGATATTACTGAAAATAGTCTTTTATTCATCATAACCTCCTGATATCAGGGGATTATTTTCTTACAAACCCCAGAAATCCTTCAAACAGCGGGATTTGTGATTATGTCTATTCACTCCGGTATTTTTTAATCATAGCAGTCATATAGTTGTATCTTGTTGACCAGTGGGGATGAGTGCACAGATATTCAGGACGGGTTCCCTCCAGAGCTTCAACATACTGCATAAACAACGCCAGAAGCAGAATCATTACCACAGTCAAACGGACATTTTTTACGGCAAATCCTCTCAATTTATACCCACCCGCCTTTGTTATCATTAGTCCCTATTAGATTGTAGCAGGTGTGGAATTTCCCTTAAATAAGGCTTCAGGCTTAATTTTCATGTCTGATCCGCCATCATTTTCTGTCAGGTTAGACATAAAAAAATGGACAAATCGCCAAAAATAAAAGAGAGTGTCTCAAGCACAAGCTTTTCCGACACTCTCATTTTGACTTAAACAAATTACTACTATCTATTTCTCCATACTTCCGTATAGACTTTCCAGCCGCCATCCTCAACTATCATCCTTACTTCACCAACCATAGGCCTGCTGTCACGAGCAGAGGTTCCCGTCATTTTCATAACCGTATAAACATACTGAAACTCTCTCGTTTCATTCATCGACTGAAGAACGGGATTGGTGGGAATACCGTTTTTGGTCATTGCAAGCATCTTTTTGGGATCTTTATTCCAAAGCTCTCTGCTTCTTGAATATACAAGTTCCTTTGCTGTATTGATATCACCTTTATGAACCGCATCCACATAACGGGCGTAAACCACCTGGGGAGACTGCGCTCCCTGCTTCAGTTCACTTCCTTCATCGGCAAGGGCGATTATAGGAGCGGCAAATAATAAAAGCAATACAGATGCTATAAAAAATTTCTTCGCCATAATGTTCATCTCGCTTTCCCAACTGATGTTGTTTTGCTGCTTTGCAATTTCTTTATCTGAAGCCGGTTTCCTTTTTTCCGGCTGTCGAATTATACAATATCAGTCGCAAAAAAACAGCTGCTATTCAACTTAATAATTCAATTCAGGCACATTACCATGGGATAAATCACAACGGCACAAAAAACAAATAAAAGGAATACCGACACTTTCGGTGCAATATTATCTTTATTATGAGTAACAACGAATTAACAAACACCAGCGATACTCCCATACTGCGCACCGAAAATCTGTGTCATGTTTACCAGCCCGGAACTCCTTTTGAATTTGCCGCACTCAACAATGTGAACATAGAGATAAAAAAAGGGGAAATGGCAGGCATAATCGGGCCTACAGGCTCCGGCAAATCAACCCTTGTCCAGCATTTCAACGGGCTGCTGAAACCCACATCGGGCAGAGTTCTCGTCGAAAATCAGGACATCAACAAACGGGAGAAAAAGAAAAGGGATAAAAAATCAAAAGACAGCGAAAAACCCGTCTGCTTCAAAGTTGGCCTTGTTTTCCAGTTTCCCGAATATCAGCTTTTTGAAGAAACCGTATTTGAAGATATAGCATTCGGACCCAGAAATATGGAATTATCCCCGGATGAAGTCAATAAACGGGTTTATGAGGCTATGGAATGGATGAAAATTGATGCGGAAAATATGAAGGACAGAAGCCCCTTCAGCCTTTCCGGCGGTGAAATGAGAAGGGTGGCTCTGGCAGGAGTTCTTGCCATGCAGCCTTCGGTTCTGGTTCTGGACGAGCCTACTGCAGGCCTTGATCCCAGAGGCTGCAGCGAACTACGGGACATTCTCCGCCGCCTTCACAGCGAGCTGAATATCACACTCATTATGATTACCCACGAAATGCAGGAAATCGCCAGAATGGTGGATCATCTTATAATTATGAACAAAGGCGAAGTATATGCAGACGGTGCACCGGCAGAAATTTTCAGCAATAAGGAAAAGATAGAAGCTCTGGAGCTGGGAATCCCCCCGGCGATGGAACTTCTTAACAGACTGCAGCAAAAAGGCTTCAACCTGAAAACAAATATAACCGGAATGGAAGAAGCTGCCGACGAAATTCTGAAAGCTTTGAAATAACAAAATTTTATAAATTGCCACATCCTGCCGTAAAATAAACTGACAGCTCAGGTTTAATGCTGCGAAAATATACTTTTTACAATAAATGAATCCGGCAGCTAATTCATACAAAAATAAAAAAACTGTCCCTTAAATCAGGCACAGTTTTTTCAGTTAAATATCGCTGCTAATTTTTTGGAGCCAGTTTTGACGGCGGAGTAAGTGTTTTGCCCACATTGTCTATGGTCTCGTTGATTTTTTCCATTGGCAGTATGGATGTGGTATCCACTCTGTGCTCAACTCTCAGGAACCGGGGCTGGTTGAGGGAGTTAAACCGGTTTTTAACCATTGTCCAAAGTGCAAGAGGAATGGATCCTGCGCAGAGCATTTTCTGCGAGAATGACATTTTTCCGGTTTTTTCCACAATTTCGTCAAATATGTTTTTTGCATCCCGTTTTCTGTCTGCATTGGGTCCAAAAAGCGATGCTGCAAAAATTGCAGGAAGCAGCGCTCTCGACTTATTCTTTTTAACTTCCGCCCTTTTACGGAGGAGGGAGCTTTCAGAATCTTTCAGGGTAAGGTATCCGTCAAGCAGAACCTTGGCGACTCTCACCACTGATGGTCCGAGAGTCTGGTATTCCTCTTCAAAAAGATCCTGCTGAATTTTCTCAAGCTGTTCCCTTGTGAAATGGGGGTGCTTCATAAGCATTGAGAATCCGTCAAAATTCTTATATTCCTTTGTACCGTCAAATTCCGGCAGGAAAAGCTTATCTTCAGTAACTTTTTTGTGAAGCGGCGTACCCGGAATGGCAAAATAGATCAGAATCTGGGAGAATGTGGGATTGTTGCTGAGAAGCCTCCGGAAATTGCGCTGGATACTCTCCATATCCTGAGTCTGAAATCCGATAATCATGGAAGAAAGAACTGCGACGCCTCTGGACTTGAGTTCGGCGATGAGCTGCTCCATAGGCTTACCTTTAAGCTTGCCATAACCTTTTTCGTCGGATTCGAAACCAATCCACAAAACATCAAAACCCATTTCAGCTATTTCGTCAGGAGTATATTTTGACAAACCCTTGACGCTGCCGAATGCCGTAATGGCGATATCGGTTTCATCCCTGCGGACGCATTCGAGATAACCTCTGGCTTTATCTTCCTGAAGGAAAAAGTCTTCATCGATCATAATAAAGCCACCGATTTCGTCTCCCGCTTCCTTTGCTTTTTTAACCTGTTCCCTGGTTATATCGTATAGTTCCCTTCCACTGTTGATGAAGGGGAGATAATTGCATTTAAAAAAGTGTGATGTACAGCAGAAATCGCATCCGTTGGGGCATCCAAGGCCGCTTGTAATGTGTGAAACCTTTGTGGGATAGCCGTAAGAGAGCACGGAAGGTGATTCGATAGGTGCGTAGGGGTGCTTAATGGGCTTGCCGGTATTCTCGTTGAGAAGCTTCCGCATGAAGCCTATGCCTTCTTCTTTGCAGATATAATCACAATAAGGCTTCAGTTCCTCCTCCGGCAGAATGGCTCCATAACCGCCATAAATAATCTTCGATTCCGGAGAGTATTTTCTGATAAGTTCGGTCTGTCTTTTTGCTTTGTGAAGAGTAGCGAGGACGAAGTTGATTCCGATATGTGTATATTTGTTTTTCTTCAGTTCTTTAACAAATTCTTTTTCGGATGGATAGTGGAGAACCACTGTTGGCGAGGTGATATTTTCCGCTATGTAGTCAAGGCCCCAGCATCTGATCACTTCTCTGACGCTGAATATTCCCTGTGCTCTTGTAACCTGAGCATGAAACAATTCTGCAGCCACCGATGCGCCTTCCCCCGGTCCCCCAAAAGGTCTGCATACGGTAGATAATAAAACTTGTGCCATAATTAAGCCTCCGGCTGTCTTCGTTGTTCTCAGGAAATCGTAGTAGTGCTGCGGATTTGCCGGGAGGTGCGAAGACCTTTTATATTTATCAGTCTCTGTATAGAGTAACTTGAAAGTTATATTTGCGTGTCTGAAACTGATTACTTTTAAACAAAAAACCTTTACAGAGCAGGCATTTAAACCAAAATTCAAACATCATTAATCAACCGTAATAAATCGGATTTTGTAAGAATAAGGCTATTCATCAGGCACACAGACGATATAAACTTTCTGAATTACATGAAACTGTCCGATATTTCTGTCAAGAAGAATTGAACCGTCAGGCTGCATCACAGCCTCCCCTTTTTCGGTTAAATTTCCAACTTTTCCGGTAATATGTGCAATTTCCGATTCTTCATCCTGAACAAGCATTCTTTCAAACTCAATATCGCTGATGGTTCCAGTGTGAACTATAGCCCCTGACTTCTCGTATCTGATTTTCCCCGTCACATGAAAATCGTTGATTACACCATCCATATTGATTGATGAAGCGCTGTAGGCTATGACAAGCCTTTCTCTTGAGTCGATTCCCGTATGGGTTGACATATTGCCCTTAACATACAAACCTGAGGCAGGAGAGTTAAGACAGAGTTTTTCGTATATAAATGTGCCTTCGTTTTTTTCTTTGTCAGAATAAAAAGCGCCTCTGGTAACCTGTTCCGCTTTGTTGATATCAGGAATGGTTTCGTATTCGATTCTGCAAACCTGTTTTCCGGTGGAAGTGTCAATAACGCTTCCCTCCACCATTATTTTGCATCCCATTTCCACGGATTCCGCTATTATCTGCCCCAGAAGCATATCCACCGACGGCATAAGTGCAATTTCAACAGAATTATTTGCTCCATCGGAAAAATCGAACTTCGAGCTTAACATGGAACCGTTTTGGTGATTTTCACAGGCAGTATCAATAGATTTCATATGCGCCCCCCGCTGGTTTTATCGGCAGGTTTATACCTGATTTTACCCGAAATCCCCTGTTTTCAGACACTCCGGATTGCTACAGCTTCTGCTGCTATGTAAAAAAATCTAAAAATCCGGATCCAAAATATTTATTTTTTTCAGATAAGCGATGCTTTCAAGGTGATCCTTCTCACTATTCATTTCGATGCAAAACTCAGGATTAACCCCAAGATCATCAAAAATGCCGAAAAGATCAGGAAAGTCGATATTTCCCCTTCCCAGTGCATAATGCTCATCCGCCAGACCATCGTTGTCCGACAGGTGGACATATCTTATATGTTTGCCGAGTTGTTTTATCCATTCTCTCTGAGGTTGTCTCGAAAATGCATTTACATGGCCTGCATCAAGGCATACACCCAAACAGGGCGAATTTATTTTTTCGAGAAGTTCCACCATTATATCGGGATCTTCGTCAAACATATTTTCAATCAGTATGGTAATGCGGCTTTCTTCCAGTTTCTGCACAATACCGCTGAAATAATCCATTGACTTAATCAGCCAGTTGTTGATATACGCCGGAATTTTAAGCTGGGCGTTAAATTGGGTGTGAAGAACAATTTTTTCAATATGCAGCGCCTGTGCGGTTGCCAAAGCCTGTTCATAACGTTTCAGGGTGATTTTAACTATTTCCGGGTCAAGGGAGGCTACTGTGAGATCAAAAAAGGGTCCATGCATAATGACCTTTTTTACTCCAAGTTCATCTCTTTTTTGGCTGAAATCCCTGATTTTGCCTTCCAAATCCCCTGTGAGCACATCGGGCATGGCAAAATAAAGGGTTTCCATGTTATACCCTTTTCCCCTGATAAGATTTTCAATTTTTTCCGGAGAACCACCGTCAGAAAGATAAACATTATCACGGTTAAGTATCATTTTGCCTCCGGATCTCAATAATAAAGCTTTGCTTTTTTATTTTCTACAATTTTGCCGTTAACCCTTTCCGGATCTCTTTTACCTATAAAATGTTGCACGAAAAAAATAGTGTTGTTAACAGGATTCTGATGCAATATGGAGAATATAAAGACCGAATTCTTAAAGAGTGTATTTATGCTTCCTGGAACAACCTGCAGAATCTGTCCTCTTTGCAAAAGCAGTAACAGAGTTACTGCCAAATTTTGCATAAAATGCGGATACCCCATCCGTTCTGACAACCCCACAAGCAACGGCGACGAAGAACTTCCCTGCGCCGAAACGGGAACCTACCCTGTGAAACTCACCGATGAAGTCCTCGTTAAAGAACGCTTTCTTCTTACTGAAAAAATATACGAGGACGGCAAGGGAATCGTCTATAACGCTTTTGACACAAAACGGGACAGAGAAGTGGTAGTTAAAATCGACAACATTTATCTGCACGAACCGGACATCACAATGCGGGATATGCACAGATTCCTCAATGACGGCGAGGTTCTTTCCTATATAAGGCATAAGTATATTCCCAGAGTCGTTAAAACTTATTACGAAGAAAAGAAATACATAGTCGTAATGAAAAAGGCTGAGGGCAAGTCTCTGGCGGAACTCATACGGGGCGATATTTCACAGGCAAAAGGCATCCCAGTTGCCAATGCAGTTAAAATAGTGCTGGCTCTATGCGAACTGGTGGAGTATCTTCATCAGAATTCACCACCCATTGTGCATCGGAATATCAAACCCACCAAAGTCATTATCAATTCATCACGGAAAGTCATTCTTCTACCCTGGGTTCCCAGACTGGGCAAGTTTGGCTCCCTGCTCGGTGCAAGAGGCTATGCATCACCGGAACAGTATCGTGAGGAATTTGACAACAGAAGCGACATTTACGGGCTTGCGGCAACACTCTACGGAATGATTGCAGGCAAGGATCCCGCAAAGGAAGCTCCGTTTCATTTTGTTCCCCTTGCCATTATCAGGCCCGATGTAAGCAACGATCTCGATAAAGTCATCAGCAAAGCTCTGAATCTCCAGCCGGATCTCCGGTATTCAGGGGTTGCTGAGTTTAAAAACAATCTATTTAATGCGGCGAAAAAATACCTTGGCTGATACCATATTAAAAATAAAAAGCTACCCGGAGGATATTAATGATCGAATGTCCTGAATGCGGGGCTGAAAACAGAGGCCAGGCACGGTTTTGTGTTGTGTGCGGAAGAAATATGAAGTTCGGTGATTCGCCTTCTATTCCATCCACTCTCCATACACTGCACAAGGGCTTTCTTTTATCAGGCAGATTTAAAGTTGACGAACTTATCAATGTCGGCGGAATGGGCTATATTTACAGAGGAAACGATGTAAAATACGGAAGCCCTGTGGCAATCAAAGAACTCATAGACCGCTTCACCAGCATCAGGGAACGGACCGATGCCATTGAACGCTTTGAGCGGGAAGCCAAGATTCTCTGCGGACTTAACCATCCCGCAGTGCCACATTTCTTCGAGCATTTCGTTGAAAACCACAGATATTATCTTGTGATGGATTATATCGAAGGTCTGGATCTGCGCCGCATACTTAGAAGATTAACCGAAGCAGGAAAAAAGATTCCTGTTGAAAGAGTTCTCCGCTGGACTCTTGAAATATGCGATGTACTTGATTATCTGCATTTCAGAAATCCACCCATTATTTACAGAGATCTTAAACCATCCAACATAATGATCACCGGCGAAGGAAAAGTCAAACTGGTTGACTTTGGCATAGCCCGTCTTTTTATTTCTCAGGAAAAAGCAACAATGGTGGGCACACAGGGATATGCTCCGCCGGAGCAATACAGGGGCGAATCGGAACCCCGGTCGGATATCTATTCTCTGGGAGCAACACTCCACCACCTGCTCACAGGAAAAGATCCCCAGTATGAAGCGCCGTTCCATTTCGAACCTCTTCGCAAGCTTAATCCCGAACTGCCTGCAACTCTCGAAATTATTGTGGAAAAAGCCCTGCATCTCAACCCTTCCGACCGCTATCAGTCCGCAAGGGAACTTAGGGCAGCTATTGCCACAATGATTGTCAGGGAAGATCGCTTTTCGGATCTCCAGCACGAAATCAGAAGCATCGAAGACGAAATTTCATCACTGAAGCATAAAAAAACCAAAGTTCTGGAAGTTCAGGTAAAATCAAACGGCGTTGCAACAACAGAAGAAGAACCTTCAAGCGCCTCCCTGCAGCTCGACAATCCGGTCTGGAACCACTTCAGGGGAAACGCACAGAGAAGCGGACTTTCACCTGTTACAGCCCACACACAGGGCTCGGTTTTATGGCAATTTACCACAGGCGGAAAAATCACAGCTCCACCTGTCGCTGATTCAGAAGGCAATGTCTTTTTCGGCAACCACGACAATTTTATTTTTGCCCTCAGCCCAACCGGAGAACAAATCTGGCAGTATGAAACCTCAGGTCCGGTGGCATCTGCAGGCGCGGCGGAAATCAACGGAAAAATATACATTCCATCAGAAGACGGCTGCCTTTATGCATTCGATTCAAAGGGTGCGGAAAAATGGCGCTATAAGATAAAATCATCATTCAAACATTCGCCGCTTCTTGGTGAAAAGAAAGTGTACATCAGCGATTCCACAGGAAACCTCCATTGCATCGACAACAGAGGCAACCTGCTGTGGAAGAATAAATTCGAATCAGGAATAACTACATCCGCTTCCATGTGCTATGACGGAACATTGCTTTTCGGCACTAAAAACGGAGAAATAATCGCAATCCACCCCACAGGGGAAATCCGCTGGAGCATCAGACTCCCCAAGCCCATCAGAACAACACCGGCTATCTCAAAAGAAGGCTACATAATAACCGGATGCGATGATGGATTTGTATATGCCCTCAATCTCTTCGGCAAACCTGTGTGGAAATACAAAACAGAAGGGGTAATAAGCTCATCTCCTGCTGTGGGAAAAGATGGCACAGTATATATCGCCGCCACCGACAGGCATCTTTATGCCATAAACAGAAACGGTCAGGAAAAATGGCGCTTCAGCACCGATGATGTTATGCTCTCCTCCCCTATGGCTTCAGACGAAGGAACCATCTATGCAGCATCAAGAGACGGCATACTTTACGCACTGAACCCCTGGGGCAAGGCGCGGTGGTGGTTCAATCTGAGATCGGAAATTATTTCATCACCTGCAATGAGCACTTCGGGAAAAATCTATATAGGAACAGCGGACGGAAGCCTCTATGCGTTCTGCTAAACCCTGCTATGCCTGATGATATGGTAATTCTTCAGGATCTCATTTCTGAATGAATCAGGAATCAGAACCAATGCCGCTGAATTAGTAAAATTTACTCAAATCCCGGACCTCATACTCTTGTTTTTCAAGGAGGGAGGTTCGGAGGGCAACCTCGCTTTTTTAAAAAAGCGTGGTTCCTTCTAACAGTCTCTAATCCCCAATAACACTGAATTAGTAAAAATTCACTCAAATCCCCCAGCCTAATACTCTTGTTTTTCAAGGGAGGAGGTTCGGAGGAGACCTCGCTTTTCCAAAAAAGCGTGGTCTCCTCTGACGGTCCCCTAAACTCCCGGTCGGTCCCTGATCCCCACGGTCCCCGGTCGGGTCCCTAATTCCAAAAGTTTTGGGATGGCGGGTGCCTGCCCGCAGGGTGGGCGCGAGGAAACTTTTTCCAAAAAAGTTTTCTCCGGGAGCTTGGCAAACGGCTATAATTCCCATGATCGATCAGACAAATTCATGCCTTAATTCATGGGCATTGGGGATATTCCCCTCAGACAGCTTCTGTTTGAGTATATTTGCCTTACTGCCGGCCGGTTTGGATAAATCAATGGGATTTCTGCTCACAATATCAAGATCACTCCCGGAATGACAGGTTCCGTCAACCCTGCTCCCCAATGCCCAAACTTCAGTATCAGGCATAACAGACTTTATAAAGGACATTTGCATAATGTCTGATTAAAATTATTTTTCATTTTGCACCATAACACAACTACCTTTTTGACACAATCCTTATAAAATTATATCTTATTGCCGTTTATCTGACGAAACCATCAGAAATAAAAAAACTCCCGATTGGTTATCCCGGGAGTTTTTATTATACATTGCTTTTATGCCTGTGATGAGAAGCCCATGTTTCTTCTGTCCAGTTCTGCTATTATTTCCTGCATATCCTCGGGCATAGGGGCTTCGAATTCCATTTTTTCATTTGTTATCGGATGATCAAATGAAAGTCTGAAAGCGTGGAGAGCCTGTCCTTCTATTTTGAAGGGGCATTTTTCCGATTTTCCGTATTCAGGGTCGCCTACCACGGGATTTCCCACCTGTTTCAGATGAACTCTGATCTGATGGGTTCTTCCTGTTTCGAGGAAAAGAGAAACCACGGAATATTCATCGTAGCTTTTTTTCACTTTCCAGCGGGTTACCGCATTTTTTCCGCCTACGGTGATAGCCATAAGTTTGCGGTCATTTTCATCCCTGCCTATAGGCAGGTTGATAACCCCTTCTCTGCCTCTGAGCCTTCCATGGACTATAGCTACATATTCTTTGGTGATTTTTCTTGACTGGAAAATCGATGTCAGCTTTCTGTGAGCTTCATCGGTTTTGGCAACAATCATCAAACCTGATGTATTTTTATCAAGGCGGTGGACTATACCGGGGCGTTCTTCGCCGCCAATACCGGAAAGGTCATCCAGATGGTAAATCAGTGCATTGACAACCGTATCCTTGGCGTGTCCCACTGACGGATGAACCACCATACCGCGCTTTTTATTGATAACGGCAATGTGTTCGTCTTCAAACAGAATATCCAGAGGTATATCCTGCTTTTCAATGTCTGTTTCCTTTGCCATTGGGATGCGGACATTGATAACATCGCCTTCCTTAAGCTTTGAACTGGCTTTGGTTTTGCCTTCATTGAGGGTAACCAGGCCCTGATCAATAAGCTTCTGGGTCATTTCCCTCGAAAGGCGGGCTTTTTCCGCTATGTAAACATCAAGTCTGCCCGGTTTCTCACCTGTTACATAAATGCCCAGTTCTTTTTCCATATAATTTTTCTCCCGATCTTTTGGTTACTGATACTGTGGATATGACTCCCCTCAGATCCTCTCCGCCCTCAACCGCTGTTTCCATATAGTTGCCGGTATGACCGGTCAGCATTCCTTTATCATCAAAATGTTCAAACAATACTTCAACTTCTTTACCGATATATCCGTCGAGAAACTGCTCTGTCTTTTGTCTGCTCAGATCAAGTAATCTGTGCAGGCGATCTTTTTTTATCCCGGAGGGGACAATTCCTGCCATTGATGCAGCCTTTGTTCCTGTGCGCTTTGAATAAGGGAAGCAGTGGAGCTGGAAAAACGGTGCGGTTCTGATATAATTTTCCATATTTTCAAAATCTTCGTCTGTTTCACCGGGAAAACCGACCATCACATCTGTGGTTATTGCTATTTCCGGGAAAAACTCCACCGATTTTCTTATTATTTCATCATACTCCTGCAGGGTATATTTGCGGTTCATAAGTTTCAGAATCCTGTCAGAACCGTGCTGGAGAGGCAAATGCAGGTGGCGGCATATTCTGGGATGCTTTTTGAAAACTTCCGGCAGGTCCCAGGAAAAATCCATCGGTTCGAGGGAGCTGAGCCTTATCCGGGGTATGGATGTTGCTTCCAGCATCTGGTCCAGAAGACCTGCAAGGTTAATCCGGGGTTCGAGATGCTTTCCGTAATCACCCAGATGGATTCCCGTCAGAACAACTTCACTGTATCCCGCATCTTCAAGCTGCTTTAATTCTTCCACAAGCTCCTGAGGCTTGCGGGATCTGCTTCTTCCCCTCAGATAGGGTATTATGCAGTAAGAACAGAAGGAATCGCAGCCGTCCTGAACCTTGAGATAAGCCCTGATTCTTCCTCCTGTAAGAGGAACAGGCTGCATATTTTCCGGAAATTCAGCGGCAATAATTTTCGCAAGGTTCTCTTTTTCATCATTGCCCACAAAAATAATTTCATCAGGCAAATTAGCAAGTTCGGTCTGCGGTTTTTCAGCAGCGCAGCCGATTATCCAGGTTTTGGCGTTTGGTGAAAATTTCCTCAGTTTCCTTGCAGCCTGCCTCGATTTCCGGGCAGCTTCGGCGGTAACGGCACAGGTGTTGACCACGCATATATCAGCGGGTTCATCATCACCTGATTCCCGAAATCCCATAGCAGAAAGACTGCGGCGCAGTTTTTCCGATTCATACTGATTAACTTTACAGCCAAGAGTAATTATTGCAAACGAAGGTGCTTCAGCAGCACCCGAAAATTCCGATAAAGACAGGGTCGTTTCTCCTGTGTCCGATTTTTGGATCCCATAGGTGGTTCATATCTGAACCTATTATATAGCAAACACAAAGAATCTTCAATCTATATTTTTTTACATCCCCGGTTAAACCGTGAAATTTTTCCTGAATATTAAAAATCCATTTTGCCTTTTAAACATGCGGTATTGAGAAGCTCCTTTTCTACATGGGCTTTACTCCATCTTGACAAGCGGAGTAAAATGGAATAGTGTATATCAAACACAAACGACCAATCAGGGGGGGATCTATATTTCATTCTCATTTGATGTAAGAGAAGAAATGGCTAAGTGGATCCCTGACAGAGACTGCTGCAGGGAGTCTCTCCTCGCTTCGATGCTTTTTTTCGGGGGGGATTTTAAAGAAGCTGAGGGCTATCCCCGTATCTCCACCTGCAATCATAGAATAAGCAGAATATTATATAAACTACTGAAATATTTTTCCGGTGAAAATATCCTTTGGGAAGTTTCACAGGAAAAATTTCTTCAGAAAAGAAAACAGTTTAATGTTATGGTTCCCATGAATGAACCGATGAAAAAATTCCTTGAAAGCTGGGGGCTTCCGGGCGAAATCAAAAAGAACCGGCTGCGCAAATCCTGCTGTAAAAGGGCTTTTCTACTCGGTGCATTTCTTATAAAAGGGTCCATTAACACGCCAAGCAAGTATTACCACCTTGAGATTATATCTCCTGATGAAACCCTGACGGGAATACTGCATAAAATTCTGCAGCAGATGGAAATATCCGCCGGTGTTACAATCAGAAAGAATGATCAGGTAATATATATCAAGAAAGCTGACGACATTGCCAATTTTCTCACTATTATGGGAGCTCACGGATGCCTCCTGAAATTTGAGGAAATAAGGGCAATTAAGGAAACACGGGAGGAAGTGCGGCGCAGGGTCAACTGCGAAACCGCCAACTCCGATAAAACCATTCAGGCAGCCGTCAGACAGGCTTTAAGCATCGCCAGTCTTCAGGAAAAAGGTCTTCTGGAAAAACTTCCCAGAAGTTTAAGGGAAATAGCGGACCTGAGGATTCGATTTCCACAGGCAAGCCTGAAAGAACTCGGGGAGAGGTTAAATCCCCCCATATCCAAGTCATCGGTCAACAGCAGGCTCCGCAGGCTGGAATCGATGGCTGAACCACCAGATGATGAACAACAAGGTCTTTTGACCGGCAAATAAAGGAGGAAATACAATGAACGTAGGAATCAATGGATTTGGAAGAATCGGCAGACTGGTTCTCAGAGCTATTCTGGAGAAAAAACCTGATTTTGAAGTGGTAGCCATTAACGACCTGGGCGATCCCGCAACAATGGTACACCTTTTCAAATACGATTCAACATATGGCAAGTTCAACGGCGAAGTTAAACTCGAAGGCGACGAGATGGTAGTTAACGGAAAGAAAATAAAAATGCTCTCCGTAAAAGACCCCGCAACCCTTCCCTGGAAAGAAATGAATGTAGAATATGTAATCGAATCAACCGGTGTATTCCGTTCATCAGATAAATGCCAGAAACACATCGATGCAGGAGCAAAGAAAGTTATCATTTCAGCTCCCGCAAAAGGAAGCGACATTAAGACCCTGGTGCTTGGCGTAAATGAAGGCGACTATAATGCTGAAACCGATCACATCGTGTCAAACGCATCATGCACAACAAACTGCCTGGCTCCCGTGGCAAAGGTTCTCCATGAGAACTTCACAATCAAAGAAGCCCTCATGACAACCATCCACTCATACACCAACGACCAGAGAATTCTGGACCTTCCCCACAGCGACCTTCGCAGAACCCGCGCCGCCGGACTCAATATGATCCCCACAACAACCGGTGCAGCTTCAGCAACAGGCAAAGTTATCCCCTCACTCAAGGGCAAAATCGACGGTATTTCAATCCGCGTCCCCACCCCCACAGTATCACTGGTTGACCTCTCAGCAAGCGTTGAAAAACACACATCAGTGGAAGAAGTCAATGCAAAGCTCAGAGAAGCAGCAGCCGGCGCACTGAAGGGCATTCTCGAAGTAACAGACGAAGAACTCGTATCAATGGACTTCAAAGGCAACCCCGCCTCATCAATCGTTGACGCAAAGAGCACCTTTGTAGTCGGCAATATGATTAAAGTCTTCTCATGGTACGACAACGAAGTCGGATACTCAAACAGAGTTGTTGACCTCATCAGCTACATGATGAAGAAATAACTTCGTTTCCATATAAATATATAAAACCCGGGGAAAACTCTCTCAAGGGTGGGTTTTCCCCCTTAACCCTTTTCAATTTCCAACTTATGTCATTCGGAACCCCTGCAGGCTGCGCCTGTTTTCACCGGCAAAGCCCCCACTTCATCAGTGTATCAGGTATAAATAAAACTGTGAAACCGGTTCCGAATGACATATCAGAAACCTCTTCAACTAAGGAGGATCACTAAATGAACAAGATTACAGTTAAAGATATCGATGTAAACGATAAAAGAGTCCTTATGCGCGTCGATTTCAACGTCCCCATCAAAGAAGGAAAAGTAACCGACGACACCCGCATCAGGGCAGCGCTTCCCACAATCAATTATCTCCTTGAGCACGGCGCCAAACTCATCCTTATGTCGCACCTCGGCAGACCCAAGGGAGTTGTGGACGAAGCAAAGAGAATGGATCCCGTGGCAGCAAAACTTTCGGAAATTCTCGGCAAACCGGTGGCAAAAGCCAACGAAACAGTGGGCGAAGAAGCTAAAGCCAAAGCAATGGCTCTGAAACCCGGTGAAGTTCTCCTTCTGGAAAACACACGTTTCAACCCCGGCGAAACCAAGAACGATCCCGAATTCTCCAAAAAACTGGCTGAACTCGGCGAAATCTATGTCAACGATGCATTCGGAACCGCTCACAGAGCACACGCTTCAACAGTAGGCGTAACTCAGTATCTGCCCGTAGCAGCAGCCGGATTCCTTATGGGACAGGAACTTTCAGCTCTCGGCAGCCTTCTTGCCCATCCGGAAAAACCTTTCGTAGCAATTCTGGGCGGAGCCAAAGTATCCGACAAAATAGGCATCATCGACAAACTTTCCGAACTTTGTCAGGTTATCCTCATCGGCGGCGGAATGGCGTTCTCATTCCTTAAAGCTCAGGGAATGGAAATCGGCAAATCACTGCTGGATCCCGATATGGACAATGTAAAACGGATTATGGAACTCTGCAAATCAAGAAATGTAGTCCTCGGACTGCCCGTTGATGTGGTTGTAGCGGAAAACATCGAAGGCACAGGCAGAATCGACACAGTAAGCGTTGAGAATATGCCTGCGGACCTGATGGGAGTGGATATCGGACCAGAATCCGTAAAAGAATTCGGAAAATATATCGCTGACGCAAAAACCCTCTTCTGGAACGGACCCATGGGCGTTTTCGAAGTTGAAGCATTTGCAAAAGGCACAATGGCAGTAGCTGAAGCAGTAGCTGAAATGAAAGGCGTTTCAGTTATCGGCGGAGGCGATTCTGTTGCCGCAGTGAAAAAAGCAGGCCTGTCCGACAAGATGACCCACATCTCCACCGGCGGCGGAGCTTCACTGGAATTCATGGAAGGCAAAGAGCTTCCGGGCATTGCCGCCCTCAACGACAAAACAGCTGTCAACGCATAGCTTTTTCAATATCATAAAAAGCGGCAGACAAACTCTGCCGCTTTTTTATATGCAGATTTTAAGACAGGGACCCTCAGAGGGAACCACACTTTTTTGGAAAAGCGGTTTTCCTCCGAACCTCCCTTCTTGAAAAACAAAAGTATTGGGGATTGGGGATTGGGGATTGGGGATTTGAGCACATTTTGCTGATTCAGTGACATTGCCCCCCCCTTCACACAAAAATATCAACAATATTACAGAGTGAATTCTGCTTCTTATTGACATTGTGGAGATAATATCGGACAATTAGAATCAGCATAAAAAATGTTTTAATTAATGAAAGTGAACGGATAATGAGCAATCCCACATCCAGCAGAGATATTATAGTATCAAAGATCATGGCGGAAATGGATTCTGCCGGACTGCCGCAGTATAAGGATTCTGCGGAAAAAATGGCGGATTTTTTCCTGCTTCTGAAAGAGGGGAGTGAAAAGACAAATCTTATTGGTAAGTTAGATGAAGATAAGATTATAAAGTATCTTTTTGCAGATTCCCTGTTATTTCTGAAATATTTTGACCCCAGAGAGGGCGCCTGTATTGCAGACATAGGCTGTGGAGCCGGTTTTCCGGGTATCGTGGTCAAACTTGCCAGACCTGATCTCAGCATTGTTTTTCTTGATGCTGACGGAAAGAAAGCGGCTTTTCTCAGAGAATCCTGTTTAGCTCTGGGTGTTGAGGGGATAGAAGTCATCCATGGCAGAGCCGAGGAGTTTGGTAAAAATCCGGAATACCGGGAAAAATCCGACTATGTATTCAGCAAAGCTGTGGGGAGTCTGATTATGCTGGTCGAGCTGTGTTCTCCCTTGCTGAGGCAGGGCGGCACAATGACGGCATGGAAGGGCAGTAAGTGGAAGGAAGAGCTGGAAAAACTGGGCAGTGATTACCGTATGCTTGGTTTGATGGAGCCGCAGGTTATAAATACAGGCTCGGAATCGGAAACCACATTTGTATGCTTTAAGAAAGCATCAACATGCCCCCAGCGGTTTCCCCGCAGTTATCAGGTGATAAAAAAAGAAAACCTGAGTGATGCAAAAAATAAAAAGAATGGAAGAAAGCCCAAGGGGAGAGATTAATGGTTCTGATTATAAACATATTCAAAAATCTATTCGGGAAGAAAAAGCAGCAGGAAGAAGCTGCACCGGTGATAGAGAGGAAAATCGAACTGTTCAC
This sequence comes from Bacillota bacterium, assembly GCA_021287065.1. Taxonomy (GTDB): domain Bacteria; phylum Vulcanimicrobiota; class JAJTBE01; order JAJTBE01; family JAJTBE01; genus JAJTBE01. The sequence goes on along the minus strand of JAJTBE010000030.1, from coordinate 34,643 downwards.
CGGGGATACGATAAATGTTCAGAAGGACGAAGCTGTGGCAAAACAGTGGAAAGGCGTTATCCACTCAGCAACAGACGAGCATTTTACCGTTGATATTCCCGAGCTTATGGAGGAATTTCCATTTCCTTTCAGGGAAGGCCAGAATATTATTATTTCGGTAAGCCGTGAAGGCAAGGTAGCCCGGTTTTCATCAAAACTGGTAAAAATCGCATGGAAAAGAAAGCCTCCGATTATTCTTCTGGAGCACCCTGAGCAGCTTGAATGGCAGGATGTGGTGGAAAGAAAACATATCCGCATAAACACCGATCTGCCCGCCAAAGTCCGACGCAATCAGGACGAAGAATGGCTTGCAGTCCGGGTTAACGATTTCAGCATCGCCGGGCTGTCTTTTCTGTCGCCTTCACCGTTTATGAAAGACGAGGAGCTTATCGTTCAGATTATGTCCATGGACTTCAGAAGCGAACTCACAGGCTTCGTTACACGGGCACAGAAACTTGAGGAGCGGTCCAGCGGAGATACTGCAAACTACAGCATTGGTATAAAATTCAACGAAATGAGCGAAATAGACAAACATTCGGCAACAAATTTCGCACATAAGCTGCAGAGGATGTCAGGAGAAGCTGGGAGATAATAACGGTACCCCGGTCCCAATGCCACTGAATTAGTAAAATTCACTCAAATTCCGGACCCAATACTCTTGTTTTTCAAGGAGGGAGGTTCGGAGGGCAACCTCGCTTTTTTAAAAAAGCGTGGTTCCCTCTGACGGTCCCCAAACCCTGCGGCGGTCCCCATTCCCCCGGTCGGTCCCCCAATTCAAAAGTTTTGGGATGAAGGTCCGGAGGAAACTTTTTCTAAAAACTTTTCTCCGGGAGCTGGGCATGCGGTTACAATCCTCGTGAGCGTTCGAACAAATCCATACCTTAATTCATAGGCATTGACCCGCCCCCAATCTTTATATATTTCAAGGTGAAACCGTCATTCTTAAAGAAACCGGTCTAACCAGCCTGACTCTGTTCAGAGGGACCCCTTGATTTTTCCCGTCTTCCGTTCTAATATAAATGGCATAAATCAGCAATAAATTTATAAAGGAATTATGATGCAGAGATCCCAGCATGAGAGTATTTCACTGGATTTAGTCATCCAGCGCATAACAAAGAGAACCGCCGAAATCGGCAGCTTTATTTACGGCAAATCCGAATCGCTTCTGCCCATACAGTTTAAGGAAACATCAGGCTTGATTCTCACACCGCCTATGATTCCCGCCGGAGGATGGCAGGTTCTGGAAGACAGCCGTATTCCCATGCTCGATGAAGATTCGAAAATCACGTGGTTCAGAAGACGCTTTTCCATACCGGAATCACTGAAAAACTGCCGGACCGCCCTCTACTTCAGTTTCGCCAACATCACCCCCAACGGGGAGTTTGAAGGGGCCGAAGGCATGGTTTACATTAACGGCACAGCTTTTCAGGGAATCGATAAGAACCATCCCGAAGTTTTCCTCCCCGCTGATTTTGATACCGAAATGGAACACGAACTGACCATCAGGGTCAATTATGATAAAAGCCATCAGGAAAGACGCATCGTAAAACTTGAGTTAAGAGAACTCAACCTGCACGCATTCGGACTCCACCACAAACTGCAGTCTGTAGCCGACGGCCTGAATATTCTGGACAAAGACGACTTTGCCACAAGAAAACTGATAGAATACACCGATTCATTACTTAAAACCATCCCCTTCACACAACCCGGCTCCGAAGAATTTATGAAAGCTGTTGAAGAAGCGGACAAAAAATTCGAAATTCCTGAAGAACTTGCAGAAAGAGTAAGACCCACCATAAGAATGACCGGAAATTGCCACATAGACGCAGTGTGGATGAGAGATCTGGAAGCTACGGGACGAAAAACAAGACAGGTTTTTGCAACGATGTGCAGGCTTCTTGAAGAATATCCCGATTTCACATATTTCCAGAGCCAGCCTCTTCTTTACGAATTCATAAGGGAACCGGAACCGGAACTGTTTTCAAGAATCCGGAAATACGCTCAGGAAGGCAGATGGGAACCGGAAGGCGCAGCCTGGCTTGAACCCGATGCAAATATGCCCTCAGGTGAATCATTAATCAGGCAGTTTATTTACGGGAAACGCTATTTTCAGAAATATTTCGGATACGACTCCCGTATTCTCTGGCTTCCCGACACCTTCGGCTTCAACGGAAACCTTCCCCAGATTGCAAAAAAATGCGGAGTGGACTATTTTTCCACTACAAAAATGTCGTGGAATACATATACCAAATTCCCAAGAGACGCCTTCAGATGGCAGGGAATCGACGGATCGGAAATTCTCGCACAGTTTCAGACAGCGCCCAATAAGGACTGCCCCCAGTGGTCAGCCCTCCACGGAAAAATCACGCCCTTTGAAATAAAGGAAACATGGAACTATTTTTCAGAAAAGCACGCCACTGATGAAATGCTCCACACCTACGGTTACGATGACAGCCTCGGCGGACCGGTAAGGGAAATGATGGAGAGAATGCCCGTAATGGACAAGCTCCCCGGAATGCCCGCAGTGAAAACGGGCAGAGTTATGCAGGTTTTTGAAAAACTGGAACAAAACAGGGCTAAACTCCCTGTGTGGAAAGGCGAGCTTTATCTCGAATACCACAGAGGCTCCCTGACCTCCCGCTCCGATATAAAGAGGCTCAACAGAAGAAACGAACACCTTATCAACTGCCTCGAAAAGCTATACAGCCTCAGAATGACCTGCAACGCAGTTACTTTTGACGAAGAAACAAGGTTCAGGCTGGATGAATACTGGAAAGTCCTTCTCCTTAACCAGTTCCACGATATTCTCGCCGGAACCTGCGTCCACGATGCTAACGAACAGGCTGTGGACCAGCTTGAAAAACTGGAATCTGACCTTACAGGTGAAATTAAAACACTGCTCAGCGGTATGTTTACTGCTGATTCCGATAAAACAGGGATTTTCAACCCCCATGTATTCCCCATTCACAACATTGTTGAAATCAGGGATGAAATTACACCTTCAAGATGCATAACCGATGTGCTGTCAGCACTTACCGAAGAAATGCCCGCCTCCTGCGCAGCTTCAGGCATATCTGAAATTGCGGTTTCGGAAAATGGAAAAAGATATCCCGTTCAAAACACATACTTCGGAAAAATATTTGCCCCGGCTCTCAATCCTCTGGAATCTGAGATGTTCACATTTGAAGAACCGGGTGAAATCGAATCTTTTGAAGCTGTAGCCGCCAATGTGAATGTGGTGGAATCTCCGTTCTACACCGCCGTTCTCAGTGCAAAAGGGGAAATTGTTTCGCTGCTTGATAAAAGAACAACTCCTGCCAGAGAACTTATTAAACCAGGCGAAACCGCCAACAGGCTTTCATTCTTCGAAGACCGCCCCCTCAACTGGGACGCATGGGATATTGATGAATTCTACAGGGAATTCCCCCTTGAGGAACCGGAAACCATAATGACCCGCTGGGTTGAAAAAGGACCGGTCAGATGCTCCCTTGTGGTGGTTAAGAATTTCAGAAATTCCGCCATTATGCAGCATATTAATTTCTATGCCCACACTCCGGCTATCGAATTCGAAACCCTTGTGGACTGGCATGACAAGAATGTTCTGATAAAAACTTCGTTCCCTGTCAATGTTAACGCCGATGAGGATTATTCGGAAATACCCTTCGGATTCATAAAAAGATCCACTCTCAGCAACCAGCCTGATGAACGGGCAATGTTCGAAACACCGGTTCTGCGCTGGTCGTCCCTGTATGAAAACGGATACGGCGCCGCCCTGATCAACGACAGTAAGTATGCATGCTCAAACCATAATTCAACCCTTGAGCTTACCCTGCTGAAATCCGCAGTCCACCCCGACCCCGATGCGGAAGAGGGATTCCACCATTTCACGTACACCCTCCTCCCCTGCCTGTCGTCAGCTCCCGACAGCACCCTGATAACCGAAGCAGCAGCAAGAAACCTCAATGCAGCGGTTTTCCCGCCAAAACAGGAAAAACCTGAAAACGCTCCTCCGAATACCCTTCGGACAATACCGTCATTCAGCGTAAAAAGCAGAGAAAACCACATTATCCTCGAAACCATAAAACCGGGAGAAGACAACAAATCAGTAGTCCTCAGGCTTTACGAATCCCTCAACGGAAGAGGCGAAGCGGAAATCTCAATCCCTGCCGTTTTTACTGAAGCTGTGGAAACAGACATGCGCGAGGAAACCCCTCTGTCAGATCCCATCGAAATCATCAGGGAAAATAATAAATCAAAAATAACCCTGACCTTCAAACCCTTTGAGGTAAAAACAGTAAAACTGACAGCTTAAAGCGAAAGTGAATAAAAGCTCCTGATAAGCCTGTCAGGAGCTTTTGCCTGAAAAACATACAAATATTCACCTGTTTTATTTGCATATCCAAAATCTTTTCCCCAAAGAATCTTTACATACGCAGGAATATGAATAATGCAATCGAAAAAAAACTTCCGGTGTTTTTGTTTTGTGGCGGATTTGCCATTTTCCGGAAGGTTATACAATTACGAAAATGGAGTAATTGAGAATAGATGCTGATTGCATTTCAGCTTGCAGTTAAAAATGTTTACAGAAAAAGGGAGCGGAGCCTTCTGACTATAATCGGGGTTCTGCTTGCCGTAGGTTCCTTTATTTCCCTGCTTTCTCTGGCGGAGGGTCTTTATGCCCGTTTTGCCAAAGAGATTAGCGGCAGGAAAGTGGATGTTTATGTGCTGCCCCCTGATGCAGCAGCTCTGCCCACAGGACCTGTAGGAACAATAGGCTTTACATCCGATGTTCTTTCCCTTGAGCTGGTGAAGAAGCTGGAAGGTAAGGAGCAATTTCCGGACATAAGCAGCGTCTGCCCGATATACAGATTCCCTCAGAAAATCGGAAATCAGACTATTCTGGTCTGGGGCCTTGGAGAAGATAAATTTCCTTTGTTTTTCCCCCGTTTCAACTTAAAACCGGGAAGCCGGATGTATTCGGCCGATGCCCCGGAAGTGGTTGTAGGCGGCAATTTTGCAATGGCAAGGGGAATAAACATTGACACTCCCATAGTAATAGAGGGCCAGCCCTTTACCACGGTGGGAATCGGAAAACCCGGCGAGAGTTTTGCCGATCATTTCTGCTATATTTCCCTTGAGAATGCGATAAAGCTCAAAAACGCAAAAGGCGCTCAGGAAATATGGATTCAGCTTGAAAAATCAGTGCCGGCAACCAGAAAGCAGGTTGCAGACGCTATAAAAACAGCATATCCCCATCTTAATGTAAAAACAAGGGAAGAATACCTCGGTTCAGCCAATGAGTATGTCAGTTACGCCTGGCTTATGCAGTTTGCCATTGCAGCCATCGGCGTTCTCATTGCACTTACCGCGGCTATGAACACAATGCTTATGTCCACCTACGAAAGGGTAAAGGAATTCGGAACCCTGAGATCCATAGGAACAAGCAGATTTACGGTATTCTTTATGATTCAGGTTGAATCCCTTATGCTGTGCTTTATCGGCGGCATAGGCGGAGTTGTGCTCGGCATTATGGGAAGCCAGTTGCTGAACGATGCGGTAATGGCAGTGCTCCAGCTTTCCTTCCCTCTGGCAAAAATCACCCCAAGCCTGATTGCTTATGCATTTCTGCTTTCAGGATTTGTGGGGATAGTGGCGGCAATCATCCCCGCTATCATCGTTTACAAAATGAATATTATTGACGCTCTGCGCTGGGAATAAGGGAGGCAGTGAATGAAAATTACCCTCCAGGGAGTTTACAGGTATATCGAAAGTGAAGCCGGCTCCATCAGAGTTCTGGAAAACATCAATATGACCGTTGAACAGGGCGAGTTTATTGCTATTATGGGACCTTCCGGTTCCGGCAAATCCACCCTGCTTTATCAGATCGGATGCCTTGATTCACCTTCATTCGGGCATATTTTTCTTGATGAAGTCGATATCTCCACAGAACCGGAATCCATAAGGGAACAAATCCGCCTCCACCATATCGGTTTTATTTTTCAGAATTATAATCTGCTTCCTACACTTACGGTTATCGAAAATGTCATGCTCCCCATGCAGCTTGCAAACACATTCGGCAAAGAGAGAAGAGCGAGAGCCGCTGCACTTCTGCGCCTTGTCAACCTTGAAAACAAAGCAGAGGAAAAAGTAATGGCTCTGTCGGGAGGACAACAGCAGAGAGTTGCCATTGCCAGAGCTATGGCAAACAATCCGGGGACGATTCTTGCGGACGAACCTACCGGAAACCTCGACGGCAAATCGGGTAAGGAAATTATGGAAGTAATCCATTCCATCCACGAAAATCAAAAGATTACCCTGATCATGGTTACCCATGATCCGAAAATCGCAAGCTATGCAGATAAGATCTACTATCTTGATGATGGAAAATTACGATCAACGGTGTTTTAATGTCAGTAATCAATGCAGCAGACCTGCATAAAAAATATAAAAAAACAGAAGCAGTTCAGGGAATTTCCTTTGAAGTGGACAAAGGCGAGATTTTTGGTTTTCTCGGACCCAACGGCGCCGGAAAAACTACGACAATCAGAATACTCACCACCCAGATAAAACCTGACAAAGGCAAAGCTGAAGTTCTCGGATTTGATGTCCGGAAAGATTCTCATAAGGTTAAAAGCAGAATCGGTGTGGTTTTTGAAGATCAGAATCTTTACCCGCGACTCAGCGTATTTCAGAATCTGTTGTTTTTCGCCCGTCTTTATGGATTTGGAAAGGAAAGGGTTGAAGAAGTCCTCGACTTTGTTGAATTATCCCATCGCTCAAAAGATGAAGCCCAGAAGCTGTCAAGAGGCTTAAAACAGAGGCTTATCATAGCCAGATCCCTTCTGACGGATCCTGAAATAATTTTTATGGATGAACCAACATCAGGCCTTGATCCACATATTGCACGCAATATAAGAAGCTTGATCCGCAACCTCAGCGAAAAAGGGAAAACCATATTCCTGACCACCCACTATATGGAAGAAGCTGATGAACTGTGCAGCCGAATTGCGATAATAAATAAAGGCAAAATTGTAAAACTGGATACACCTGAAAACCTGAAAGAAAGTATCGGCAAAACCTCACTGGTGATAAAAACAGAAAACGGCACCCCCGGAAACTGGGAATCACGGACAATGCCTGCGGACAGCCCGGAAACAGCAGGTGCTTTGCAGGAATTGATTAATAAAGGTGTAAAATTTAAGATAGAAACAAAAAAACCGTCGCTTGAAGATGTTTTCATAGCATTAACAGGCGCCAAGTTTGAGTAAAACAAGGGAGGTTTCTCCTATGCTGCTTGAAATTCAGGTATTCGGAAGCGCAGAATGGTATGATAAGGTAGCCCCCGCACTGGACAAACTCGGATTTACAATTGTAACCGATCTTTCATGGTCCGACCCGGAAACAGACGGCGAACTGATGGGCTTCTATTATACATACACAGGCAAAAACCCAATGCCCCTCAACGATTTTGTCAAAAACATCAAAGATCTCGAAGAAATAATCAATGACGGCGAAGCGCCCTACATCCGCTTTGCTATAGTGCCTGATAAAAGAAAGGATTCCAAATCTTGAGTCTTCTTGAACTGACTGCATACGAAGCCGGGGAAAAACTGAAATCCCGGGAAATTTCATCAAAAGAACTGACCGGAGCATATCTCGACAGAATAGAACAAATTGACGGCACAATCAGAGCTTATCTTAAAGTTCTGCCGGAAAAAGCTATGGAAATGGCTGAAGCTGCCGACAAAAAGCTGGCTTCAGGGGAAAACATAACCCCGCTCACCGGTATCCCCATTGCCCTCAAAGATCTGATCTGCACAAAGGGTATCACAACAACCTGCGGATCGGCTATGCTTGCCGGTTTTGTTCCGCCATACAACGCCACAGTTTATGAAAATCTGGAATCAGCAGGAGCAGTTCTTCTGGGAAAAACCAACATGGACGAATTCGCAATGGGTTCTTCCACCGAGAATTCAGCTTTCTTCCCCACAACCAACCCCTGGGACACAACAAGAGTCCCCGGCGGCTCAAGCGGCGGCTCCGCAGCAGTTATAGCAGCTAAAGAAGCTCTTCTGTCCCTCGGTTCCGACACAGGAGGCTCCATCAGACAGCCTGCAGCTTTCTGCGGAATCACAGGCTTAAAACCCACATACGGTTCAGTTTCAAGATACGGCCTCATCGCCTTTGCCTCGTCGCTGGATCAGATTGGTCCCATGGCAAGAGATGCAAAGGATACAGCTCTTATATTCGACATTATTTCAGGACATGATCCCAAAGACTCAACTTCAGTCAGTTACGAAAAACCCGTTTATGGCGAAATCGTCAAAAATCCCCAAATCAAAGGCTTAAAAATAGGATACCCGGTCAACTTCTTCGGAGAAGGGCTTGACCCCGGAATCAATGAGTGCCTGCAGAACGCTAAAGCAACCCTCGAAAGCCTTGGCGCAGAGTTTGTTGAGGTTGAACTTTCAACAATCGGATACGCACTGCCCGCATATTACATAATAGCTCCATCAGAAGCTTCATCAAACCTTGCCCGTTACGACGGCTCAAGATACGGTCTGAGGGTGGAAGGCTGCTCCGATATTGTCGAAATGTACAAAAAATCCCGCAGAAAAGGCTTTGGAAAAGAAGTTATCCGCCGGATTATGACGGGAACCTACGCCCTTTCATCGGGATATTACGACGCCTATTATCTCAAGGCGCAAAAAGTCAGAACTCTGATAAAACAGGATTTTGAAAAAGCATTTGAAAAATGTGATGTGATTTTCACTCCCACAACACCGGCGCCGGCATTCAAAATCGGCGAAAAAACCGACGATCCCATCAGCATGTATCTGTCTGATATCTATACAGTTTCCGTAAACCTCGCCGGACTCCCCGGCATATCAGCCCCCTGCGGCTTCCCGGACAACCTCCCCGCAGGAATGCAGCTCATAGGCAAAGCCTTCGACGAGGCAACCCTGCTGAAAACCGCAGCAGCATACCAGACAGTAACGGATTTTCATAAAAAAATGCCAAAATAATGCAAATGGAGGCTTATTATGGATGGATTGATAGATGTTGCAATCTCTTCAATTAACTTTCTAAAACCATATTTAGCAAAAACAGGAGACAAAATAAATGAATATATAGGAGGCAAAATATTAGGTCTTTTTGAAAGCAAGTTTAGTGAGAGTGAGAAAACTATACTAAATTATTTTAAAAATGATACGGATAGTTTTGAAAAAGGTTTATTAAAAATCGTTAAAGACAAAGTAATAAATGACAAAGAATTTAGGGATAATTTACAAAGTATTCTTTTAAAAGCTGACAGTAATCCTTCAGCTGAATTCAAAATTTCTCAAAAAGCAAAAGGTAAATATGTAGCTCAGGCAGCAGGGCAAAACGCAAACGCCACAATAGATATTAGAGGCGAATATGGCAAGACAAAAAAGTGAACAGAGTGCACAATCTGAAATTGCTGCTCAGGCATCAGGAAAAAACGCTAAGGCAACTATAATTATTAATAATAAAGACTCGAATATTTTGATTTACATCTTATTTTCGCTTGTTTTTCTATTTGCAATATTTCTTTTGTTTTTTATAAATAACAAAAACCATCAACTTGAAAACAATCAGAAAAATGTAAACAAACAATCAATTAATAATAACAATGAAGGAAAACCGGATGACTTTGAAGTTTATATTGCAATAGCAGATAAAGCATTGGAGAAAAAAAATTACAATTTAGCAATTGAAAATTATCTTCTTGCTAAAAAAGCAAGCCCAAATTCGTTAAAGGTCCATTTGCTTTTAGGTAATGCATACTTACAAAATGACGAATACGAAAAAGCCTTACTAACCATTGAAGCTGCTAAAAAGATAGAACCACACTCAAAAGAAATATACCTTTTAAAGGGAAAAATCTATAACAATTTAGGTCAATATGAAAAGTCAGTAACCAATTTTAATGAAGTAATAAAAATTGAACCGGAAAATATCGATGCATTGTATTATAGAGCCGTTTCTTTCCATTACTTAAAAATGTATGACAGATCTATCGAAGACAACAATCTTATCATCAAACTTAATCCAAACTATCAAGATGCTTATTATAATCTGGCGATAACTTATGAGGCTATTGGAAAGAAAGAAAAAGCAATTGACCAATACTTCAATTACATTAAATTAGCTAAGAATATACCAGAAGCAAAAATGTGGGTTAGCGAGGCAAAAAAAAGAATCAACTACTTAAAGCTATACCATACCAAATCACACAGATAAACTAACACTCATGTAATTACAAGTACCTGGGCTTCCTTGGGAACCCAGTATTTGTGTCCAAACCTTGATTTATAAGGCTCAGGCGGCACAATAAATCTGCAGTTGACCCTGAAAGGCAGACTCATACTGCCAATCAGCTTGATGTTTTTTTCGTCTTCCGAATCACCCCAGAAAACGATTTTTTCATTCTGATCCGTTCTGCACACCAGCTTACATTTTTCAGTAATCTTACAGTTAACAGGCCCACCATCCTCATAACTTACAAGAATAAAATCAGCCTGATTAAGTATCTCTCCCGGAAGCTCACTCATCTGGGAACTTGCCCTCAAAAACTGCGGCATGACAATCCCCTTCTCTGTAGATATTTTTGTATAAAAAAACTCCCAATAAACCTATATTATGTGTATACCCAAAAACACCTGCTATATGTTGAGGGGAAGAGAAAAAAAGAGGATTCAGCTTTTTTTATTTCTGAAAATCCTCATATACGAATATTACAGAAACTCATTCTGAATTTTTTCCAAAACAGGATCTATTTTTTATCTTTTTGGTTATACAATTATTTTTATTTCAGGTTTTTCCTGAAAAATTCCACTGATTTTCTGAATACTATTATGTTGTATTCAGGTGTGAAGCCGTGTCCCTGGTTGGGGACTATGTAGATGTCGGAGGGTTTTCCGGTTTTTTTGTGTTCTTCGAACATTTTGCGGGTTCCTGAAACCGGGACCATGGGGTCTTTTTCGCCGCTTATGAACATAACGGCAGCTTGTATGTCTTTTGTGAGATCGATATTGTTCTGTGGTACGAGGAGGCCTGAGACTTCTACTACTGCTTTTACTTTGGGATTTTTTGCGGCGAGGACCAATGAGAGTGCTCCGCCGTAGGAAAATCCTGTTATGCCGATGCCGGGTTTGCAGTTTTGGTGGTTTGTCATTTTATCTATGGCGATTCTGTAATCCTTATCATCGTCTGATTGGAGGGTAACGGCGAAGAAGCCTTCTTTTGCGAATGATTCCGGATTGCCGTTGATTACAAGCACGCCGGGGTATTTGCCGGGTGCATCGGGATAAAAGGCGGCGCCTCTGATTTGGCGATTGTTGCTTGTGAAGCTGAAGTTTTCGCTTTTTATTTTCACTGTGTTCTGTGCGGCAGCAGGCTTTGCAGTTATTGCAAAGAAAATTAACAGTAATGCTGTTAAAAAATTTAACAGCAGGTTATTAAGTGTTAATTTTTTTAACAGTATGGAGTTATTATTATTTTTAAGACAGAGAAACTGTTCATTTTCTTTACAGAAGCCTTTACTTTTGCATGTTGACATAGTATTGAAAACCCCTTATCTTAGAATAATAGATGCTGTTTTTGCGACAGGAGCGGTTATGAAACATTTTAATCTGAAACGACATTTTCATGTTGTAATATTCTGCACAATGCTTGCTATATTCCTTTTTACGGGAATGCCTGCATTTGCACAGAACAATGTGCCCCGGAATACACCGGCGGCTCAGCCTGTTGTTGCCCAGACTCCGGCAAGCCCTCAATTCAGCCCTGCTTCCATTCCCGCCAAAACAAGGCTTATGGAAGAGACCCTGCCCAACGGTTTCCGTATTATAATTCAGGAAAGACCAGGCACAGGCATTGTGGGAACCGAGCTGCTTGTCAAAGTGGGGCTAATGCAGGAAATGGAGATGTATGCGGGTATAACAAGCCTTATTCAGTCATTGCTGCTCACATCAAAAACCGCTGCTTCGCCAAAAACTTTTCAGGAAGCTGCGGAGTCTGACGGATGCCTTCTTCATTCATCGGCATCGCCGGATTATGCCGTATTAAATATGGTGGCGACTCCCGATATATTCAGAAACAATCTCAAAAGATTAGCTTCAACCATAAAAACTCCTGATTTTGAACAGAAAGCCCTTGATGAACAGAAAGAAGAACAGACATATAATATTGAGGGTAACAAATCAGCATTTCAGATGATCAATGAAATATTTCTGAATCAGTTTTACCGTTATCATCCTTACAGGCAGCCTGTTTACGGTTTTAAAAACACTGTTAACAGGATGAAAATCGAGGAAATTCAGAAATTCTACAACGAAAACTATTCTGCAAACCGCATGACTCTTGCGATTGTGGGCGATGTGAATGCTCCTGAAACCATGGATCTCTGTAAAAAAATATTTGCAGACCTGCCCCGCCAGAAAAACCAGACTGTGGATATTCCCTGGGAACCGGTAGGAGCGGAAAAGAAACTCTATCTTGAGACAAATTCCGAACTTGCCTGGGTTTTTGTGGGATTTCCCGCACCGGATATAAAATCACCGGACTACCCGAAAATGAAAGTTCTGGAAACCCTCCTCGGCGACGGCCTTTCCAGCAGGCTGTTTATTGAACTTCGTGAAAAGGAAGGTCTTGCTTACGAGTTAAGCTCCACCTACCCCCAGCTTGAGGGACCTTCGCATATGATTCTCTATATCGTTACAAACGGCAAGGGTCTTTCCAAATCCAGAAAAAAGATGTTTGACGAAATAAACAAGCTGAAGAAGTGGAAAATCAGTCAGGAAGAACTGGATGCAACCAAAAGGAAGCTTCTGGGAAAATATCTTCTCGACAACGAAACAGCTTCATCTCAGGCTCATAATCTCGCATACTACACAGCACTGGGACTGGGACACAATTTCAACGAAGTGCTCCTGCGCCGTATGCAGGATGTTACTGTTGATGATGTTCAGAATATGGCGAGAAAGTATTTCGAAAACTATACGGTTCTCGAAATCCAGCCTTCACAGGACCCTGAAATGTTCGCAAGGTAAATCCTGAATCCGGAATTATCAAAGGTAAACACTGCTCCGGTTTTCGGGAGAAATCAGGCAGGGGTTGGCGGAGATTGTGGTTATGAGGTTGCTGACAGTTGGCTGACCGGGGGCAGGCGGGATGCCTGCGATCCGGCAGTTGCTGGCGGGAGCCTACCGTCGTGGGGTTACTGGTGGATGGTGGATGGCGGATGGTGGATGGTGGATGATAATTTTTTTTAAAAAAAAGAGGCTGTCCTGAAAGTTTCGATTTTCGTTTGTTTAAACCGTTGCTTTCGGGACAGCCTCTTTTTGTTTAATTTATCATCACTGAGAGGCGAAGCAGATTTTGTTTCTGCCTTTTCTCTTAGCTTCATACATTGATGTATCGGCTTTTTCCACCAGTTCCTTTTTGTTGACTGCGTCGTCGGGGAAGCTGGCTACGCCGCCGGAAATGGTGATGTGCACAATGTTGCTTCCAAGGACAAATTCGTATTCTTCCACTGCCTGACGGATTCTCTCCGCTACCAGAACAGCCTGAATGCGGTCGGTAGAGGGCATTGTGATTGTAAATTCGTCTCCACCGTAACGACAGATTACATCGCCGGGTCTGGTATGGAGTCTGATAACTCCGCCGAGCTGTTTGAGCAGCGCGTCGCCCTGAGGGTGACCGTAATTGTCATTAACTTTTTTGAAGAAGTCCACATCGAGAATCATAAGTGATACGGGATGCGGCGGATCCGAATATTTTGCTTCGCTGATTTTCTTTGCAAGGTGCTCCTGAAAGAAACCGTGGGTGTACATACCTGACAGTGAGTCAGTAATCGCTAACATAGCAGTCTGCTGTTGAAGCTGGACATTTCTGACCGCCAGAGCAGCCTGATTGGCGAGAAGTGAGAACAGGTGGAATTGTTCCTGATTGAACACTCCCGGCTTTCCGTCTGCCATAATAATGGTTCCCAGGGATTGATCTTCAAAAATCAGAGGGGCTATTGCCATACCTCTGAGGCCTTTTTCCTTCTGAATAACTTCATCTTTGCCTTCGTTCAGGAAGTCGGAATAAAGTTTGCCTTTTTTATCATTTGCCACCGAGCTGATTACTGATTTTGTAACATCGGGGTTAAAATCCTGAAATGCTTCTTCGTGGGGAGTGATATAAGCTTTTTTTCTTAAAACCACTTCTTCGGGTTTTTCATCATCTTTCAGATAGACAACAACTGTGCCGCAGTTGAAAAGGTTTTTGACCATCTGAACAACGATTTTCAGCACACTTTCAAGACTTTCCGTTGTTCCCAGCTCCTGGCTTGCTTTTATAATGGAAATCAAAGCTTTTTCCCTTTTTTCAGCTTTAGATTTAGCCCCCATAAAAACAATAAAGAGAATAAAGAAAATCCCTGCAACGGCTCCAAGCCCCAGCACTGCTCCGTTCGACTGGGACGACGCCTGTGCGAGGGGAAGGATAGTCGGGTCAAACATAGTATCCTCCTTTTAGTCAGTTCTTTATATTTACTGAAACACTTATCAGCTAACTAACGGTTTCCATATATTAGATAAAAACAGTATAAAATCCTGTAAAACCATGATTAATTATAACATGCTTTTTTTCAGGCGGAGATTTCAATATCTCCTGAAGAAGTTTCCAGAGTTATTTCAGGAAGTGCTATTTCTTCAGATTCTGTCAGGACAATGCTGACCGTTGTTTCTTTATTTTCCCCTCCGATGTCGAGTTTATAGGGATCCGTATCGAGGACAATTTCGCCGCTCTTTACAGTGGCTCTGATTTTTCCGTCAACATCTTCAGGAAGTACAAGAATTATGCTGCCTGAAACTGATTTCACCTGAATAACGCTTTCTTCTTCCAGAACTTCCGCCTCAATTTCTATATCGCCCGAAACTGTTTGTGCGTTCAGTTTTTCCACTGTAACATCGCCGATAAGAATATCACCGGAAACGGCAGAAAAGCTGAGATTTCCCATAACTGAACCAGCTTCGATATCTCCTGAGCGGGACGAAATTTCTATATCGCCGGATACTTCTGACAGTGTAACATCTCCGGAATCCACCTTACAAACGAGGTTTCCTTCGAATTCAGTAACCACGGCGTCTCCTGAGGAAACTGATATTCCGATATTACCTGAAGATTCATCTACGGTAACATCTCCGCTCTCCACATTTATCTGTGCGGATTTGCCGCTGAAACCTGAAAGACAGACTGCGCCGGAGGTGCTGGTCGCTTCCAGATCAGAAAGGATCTCCTCAAGAATAATAACGCCGGAACCGGTTGTTACTGTAAGAGGTATGGGTTCAGGGCTGCAAATTAATATCTCTGCATCATCCAGATCCACATCACCAAAAATCTCAAGGCTGAACTTATCTGCTTCAGCGCTATGCTTAATATTTTCAACCGGAACACCGGTAAAGGAAATTTCCGCCTCGCTGCCGGCTTTCTGCTTAATCAGAAGTTCATAAGGTTCTGCAAAACTGATACTGACAGCTTTGGTTTCTGCGGGTATGGAAATATTATGAGGGTTCATAAAATCACTCCTTAATCTGGAAAGATGCATAAATTCATTATTTCTTTTTTAGTTCACTGAAGGGTATTCAGTTTCCTTTTTTATACAGTTGAGAAGCAAATTAAAAAGGCTGCTCTGAATTATTACATTCAGGTCAGCCTGTAATTCCACTTTGACAAAATATCAGTATAAACCGGCAATAACCGATAGTTATCCGATAGTGTTTATTTCGCCCCGGAAGTTATGGTTTCCGAGCTGGAACACTGTGGTGTAAAGAAGTGTTTCAGGTTTCCAGGGTTCCATCTGACGCGGCGCTCCGTCCACTGCTGTGCCGTCGGCAACTCCGCCGCCAGACATCACTGTCTGGGGCTGGGTAAACAACTGGGTAAGCTGTTCCTTAAAACGGGGGTTGAGTATATTGAGCTGTCCATTTGTACCGTCGGAATATGCTTCTCCTATTTTTACGGAATCCCCTGTTAAAGTTTCAACAAGTTTATCATAAACATCAACTTTGTATTTCGGTTGAAAACCGGATTGTGTATTTGATTGTATCTGCATATTAACCCCTCCTGAGGGTGTTTTTATATTTCAAGGCGGGGGGCTTTATAATTATGCCCCCCGGTTACAATTTTACGACTATATTACTGGGGTCTCAGAGGTTTGAAGCCCATATTGGGAGGGCCGCCAAGCATTCCGCCGCCCATGCTTCCGCCGGAATTTCCCGCTCCGCCGAAACCGCCCATCATACCGCCACCGGTCATACCGCCTCCGAAGGCTCCGGCTCCGCCGAGCATACCGGGATTTCTGGAAAGCTGTTCGATAGCCTGTTCAAGCTGTTCAGGTCCGGCATCTTTAAGCAGAGGTGAGAAGTTCGTAAGCATCTTATTCCCCTCCGGAGTTCTCAGGAATTCTGCGATTTTTTCAGGAGGCATGCTGTTAATGCCGCCGAGCATTCCGCCGCCCATTCCACCGCCACCGGTCATGCCGCCCATTCCGCCAAACATACTGTTAGTTCCGCCGGCTGCTCCTGCAGGGTTGTTTTCTGCAAAAACCCGTCTTGCATATTCCTGAGGTGGTGTGGGAGGTTTGATTTCCTTCTCATAAACATTTTCGAGCATCCATTTGTATTTGTTTCCGACATCGCCATTGTAATGGAGGTATCTATCGGGATCCGCCTGAATTTTATCCCAGTTGGAAATCAGCTCTCTATGGGTTTCCGCAAAATCTTCAGCGGCATTTTTCGAACCGTAGGCTGATACGGAAGCACCTTTGCCGAATGGCGTATCAACTGCATCAGAAACCCAGTGGTGTCCAATTCCCATATTTGCATCTATATTGTGTCCAACTTCATGATGAACGACATGATCTGCTCCGCTTCTTGTGGAAGCAGATTCCGCCTGTATTACCATTTCCCCATAATTACTTCCGCCTAAACCGCCTACTTCCGAATGGGGTATTGGAACTCCGGCTTCGTTGGTAAACTGGCCTACTTTGTTTCTTATGTGTATTTCCCTAAGGTTCAGTATAGCTCTGTCTCCACCTTTTGCCGCAAGGTCATTAACTGACTGATGGATATTTTCAATTTGCTGTTTGTTGGTTGACCCATAAATTTTCAGATCAACTTCTTCGCCTGTGGAAATTTTATATTTGAAAGACGGAGGATTAGGTTCAAGGGCTTTATTGACCTCGATCATATCTTCCATATGTCCATAGTTTCTGCCGAAGTTGTTTTCATGGTTGTTAGTGATCCAGACTTTGGAGTCATCAACCAGATGGGAGCCTCCGCCTGCTCTTGCAGACATTCCGCCGGATATTACACCGCCTGCTGCAGCTCCGACGCCCACACCCATCGCTGTTTCAGTGCCGACTCGTTTCAAGCCTTCGCCAAAACCGTGGTCCCAGGTTCCATCTCTGATAACTGAAGCACCGGCTCCTGACATACCGCCGCCTGCGCTGCCGTCAACAGCGCCTTCAACGGCTCCGATCATTACGCGTTTTGCAGCGTTTCTTTCAAGAATATCTCCTGAAGCCATGGTTACCAGCCGTGAAGTGGTATCAGCGCCGGCTTTTCTCAGTGTGCTTTCCGCTGTAGCTTCGAGGGTCGCCCTTGCAGCCATTGTGCCTGCTTTTCCGCCGACTACGGTTGAAGCTCCGTCAACGGCACCTATGCCCATATCGATGGCTCCTTCTTCCCAGCCGTAGCCTTTGCCGCCGATTGCCGCTTTGGTCATAACTCTTGCTCCGGCTCCTGCTGTGGCAGCGGCTCCGAGGGCTACCACTGCGGGAGTTGCTGTTCCTGCGGTTCCTACAACCACCGCCACTGAAGCGGCTGTTGCAGCTACTGTTCCGGCAGTTTCAGCAGCGCTGTCTTTGGCTTCCCTGTAGGTCTGCACATCGTCATTAACATATCCTGTAAGTTCGGAAAGTCTCTTTTTCTCGCCTTCATCGAGTTTGCCGTCCTGCATGGCACCTTTATAGAATTCGTTAGCTCTCTTTGTATTATCATCGAGGAGCTGTCCTTTATCGGAGAATGTATCTACAAAGTTGCGGCTTACATGGTTTAAAACGCCTTTTCTTTCATAATCCCTTGTTTCGTTCATTCTCTGCAGTGCTTCTTCCGCGGACTGAGGTTTACCCTTTAGATCCTGCATTGCATCAAATTCATCCCTGCCTGAGAGGTCGCCTTTGAGATCGTTTGTGAGATCTCTTCCGAACTGCTGTTGATAATCTGATTTAATCTGTGCAATTTCCTCTTTGCTTCTGCCTTTGAGGACATCTCTGATAGTATCTTCATCAGTACCTGCTCCTGCCATTGCATAGCGGAGTTTTTCGGCATCAGAGAGTTTGCCTTTATCAAGAAGGGTTTCCGAGCGTTTCAGGTCGTTTCCGCTCATTTCATTTTTAAAATCGTCTCTGAGTTCCCTGCCGTAGGTTTTCTTATACTCATCGGCAATGGCTTTGCGTTCTTCCGCACTCTTGCCTTCGAGGGACTGCCAGATGGCATTTTCGTCTGTTCCCATGCCGGACATGGCGTCACGCATCTTAGCGGCGTCTGCCTTTGCCCCGTTGCCTTCCATAAGTGCGTTGGCGCGGTCAAGTTCTGCGCCTTTCATTTCGCCTTTAAAATCAGCATTGAGATCTCTTCCGTATTCCTGCTTGTAAGCGTCCTGAATAGCTGCTCTTGTTTTGGCGTCTTTGCCTTCGAGGGTTTTATAGATGGAAGCTTCATCGGTTCCCATTCCGGACATTGCATTATGGAGAGTTGCCGCATCAGCTTTATTGTTGTCACCGGAAAGCAGAGCCTGAGCTTTTTTCAGATCATCGCCGGAAAGGTCTCCTTTGAGATCATCATCAAGGCTCTTGCCGTAGGTTTCCCTGTATTGGGTTTTTATAGCATCAATCTGTTCTTTACTCTTGCCCTGAAGTTTGCTGAAAATTGCCTGTTCATCGGTGCCGGCTCCTGACATGGCACTGCGGAGGGAATTTGCGTCAGCTTTATCCTGATTGCCACCGAGAAGGGATTCGGCTCTCTTGAGATCATCGCCGGAGAGTTCACTGCGAATATCTGCGTCGAGGTCTCTTTTGTAGTGATCTTTGTAAGTCTGTCTGAGTTGGTTGAGCTGTTCGGGGTTTTTGCCGTCGAGGGCTTTGAAAAGTGCTTTTTCATCTGTGCCCATGCCGGTAAGCCCGCCATGCATGGATCTGTAAAGTTCCGTTGTATCTCTTTGCGGATTGTAAGGCTGTTGTTTCTGCTGAGCCTGCTGATTCTGCTTATTCTCCTGTGTGGAGCCTGAAATCTGTTTTGCAGAGTTTGACTGTGCTCCTGTAGCTGCGAGAGCTTTTTTGGGATTAGCCTCTCCCGGGGGTTGATTCTGTAGATCTCCGACCTTGCCGAACTCCTGTTGTTTTGTTTCCTGAGCCGGTTTTGATTGTACGACAGCAGGTTTACTCTGTGCCTGCTGAAGGTTCTGCGGCTTAGCCGACTGCACCTGGTTTATATTTCTGTTGGTTACGGAATCCATACAATCCTCCAATTATCTTTTTACTTATCCCCGGAATTGTGATTGACACCAGTTTGACAAAATATCTGCAACAGGCTGCCGCAAAAAGGGCATACTTGTTCTGCATACCTGAATATGGATGGAAAGTGCAGAATCCTGCGGTTATTTTGGAAAACCGGCTCAAACAAAATCGTATTTCGAACATAAAAAGGCATAATCCGGCTTAAATTCCGACAATTAATGCAATTTTACGGTGGTGTTTTCCGAAATGCGATAATAATCACCAATACCGCTTTCATATTAATATATTTATATATCAGGTAATATGCATCATTTGTCAAGGGTTATCAGAAATATTTTCATGATATTGCAGCCTGTTCTTTGACATAATCTGCTAATTTCTGCACGGTTACGAGCTTTACATTTGCTTCAAAAAGATTGTCGAGGGCAATTTCAGCATAATCCTGATCGCCGGCAACACATGATTCCCTGAGCATTTCAAGGGAATCCAGATATTCTCCGGCTCCCTCCCGGAGAAGTTTGTCTCCGAGAGCAGTTTCCATAGTCCATTCGTCTTTTGACAGGTAGAAATCATCATAACCATCAAGGGCTTTTGTTATCTCATCCCTTTTATAATCGATAAATTCCTCAAATTCATCCGTGAGTATTTTCTCTTCAAGAACAGCATTTGTCATGCTTTCCACTTCAATATATTTATCGGTGATAACATCCTCATCCGTTATCCTGTCGAGAAGCATTTCCCTCAATTGCTCCGCATCATCTACCCTGCATTCCGCAATCAACCATCTTTTAAAAAGTATAAGTTCACGATTCAATGCTTTGAGCTGCACGGCAGCAGACGCAATTTTCTCTTCAGCACCGGGTCTGTTGATAAAATTGAGCATATTTTCTATTACAGCTATTATTCCGGCATATATATTTTCAAATTCGTCGAGTTTGTTTTCATCAAATATGATAACTCTGGTTTCATCAGCAAAATCACTAATCTTATTTTTTGTGGCTTTCAGAACTTCCCTGAGCTGTGAAGATGTAATTTTCAGAAGGCAGTATTTATCTGCCGACTCTGTCAGTTCATAAAGGGGGGAATTATGCAATTCAATTTCGGTAATTTTTTCCACCTTGACACAACCTCCGTAAGAAGCTGCTAATACCATTCTGACACAGTATCCGCCAAACCCGCCGGACCGGTCTGCCCGCTGCGTCAATGCTGTGTTTCCATACCGCAAAATGGTATATGCTCTGATTTTATGTTTATCTGTAAAGGGCTGCACATGATGTCAGCCAAACCAAAACCGGTTGGGTTATTTCCGGATAAAGACTGATGGTTCAGCTTTAAGTAATATTACCATCTGCCAGAAACCAACATTTCAAATGTAATAACCACGGCAATATTTCTAATCCCTCATCAGACTCAGGCTATTCCGGTTTCTCAGGGTTTCAGTTTAATGGATAATTAGTGCAGTCATATCTGAAATACCGCAGGAAATACCAATTTCGTAATAACTGTATTTTTTCCTTTAGGTTCAAAAACAATATGATTTATGCAGTGCTGCAGCAGGAATATCTGAAGGGGGAATTTGGGGACCGACAAGGGGAATGGGGACCGTCAGAGGGAACCATGCTTTTTTGGAAAAGCGGGTTTTCCTCCGAACCTCCTTCCCTGAAGAACAGAAGTATTGGGCTTGGGGATTTGAGTAAGTTTTGTTCATAACGCAGGATTGTGAAATTGTGTAAAAACCTGTTTCGAAGAGTATTTTCAGGGTAAAAATCAGATTATCCCAAATTTACGGTTACAGCTCAAAGGCACAATTCTATAAAAGGGAAACCATTAGAAATGGTTGGGGCTTGTGGTTATGGGGTTCTGCCTACCCCCCGATTAAAATCGGGGGTTGGTTCCAGAGGCATCCGGTTTAACAGGAGATTACCAAATCCGATGTTGAAATAGGTTTGGGAATTGCGAAAAACACAATTTTTATATTATCTCATCGGATCATCCCCTAATGCCTATAAATTAAGGCATGGATTTATCATATCGCTCACGAGAATTATAACCGCGTGCCAAGCTCCCAGAGGAAACTTTTTGAAAAAAGTTTCCTCGCGCCCACCCTGCAGGCAGGCACCCGCCATCCCAAAACTTTTGAATCGGGGGACCGATCGGAGACCGGGGGGTTAGATAACCGGGGGAATTTGGGGACATTCAGAGGGAACCACGCTATTTGGAAAAGCGGGGTTTACTCCGAACCACCCTCATTGAAAAACAAGAATATGGGGTTGGGAATTGGAGCAAATTGTAATAATTCAGTGGAATGGGGACATCCCCTGTTATTGGCATGGGTTGCCCCGTTTGCACCTGGTTGCCGGGACCATTGCAGGCAGGGGGGGTATTCCCAATGCTCATGAATTAAGGCATTTATTTATCTGTTCACTCACGAGAATTGTAGCCGCATGCCCAGCTCCCAGAGAAAACTTTTTGAAAAAAGTTTCCTCCGGACCTCCTTCCCAAAACTTTTGAATTGGGGGACCGACCGGAGACCGGGGGGTTAGAGGGGACCGACCGGGGTTTTGAGCACATTTTGCTGATTCAGTGGTATTGCAGTCATAGAGGTTATTCCTGAACTATCAGCAAGCCTGCTTTTATATCGGAGGGAGCTCCTTCGGTCAGTTCTGCTACGGAAGTGTTTTCATTGACTCTTACTATCCTGATTTTTGCCACTTTCATTTTTTCTGTAACTTTTTTGCCAGTCTGTGGGTGGGTCCAGGATTTGAGTTCGTAAACTGAAAAAGACATACCGGGGGTGACTTTGCTCTCTTTTCCCAAATCAGTAATAATCTGCTCTTTTTCCACTGCAAGAAGATAACCGTTTAATGATGCGGAATCCGGTTTTGCAGGACCTGCAGTTTTTACTCCGGTTGCAGACTGTTTGATTTTGGCTGTAAGTTTGTCCATTGCCTCTTTCTGGACTTTCTGCGCCATTGAGTCGGGATCAGGGTCGTCAAGGGATATATTTACATAGCTGTAGCCGACATCAGGTGATTCCCTGTGGCTGTTGCCTTCGAAACTTTCTGAAAAAACCTGCTGGCCTGTATGAACAGCAATCATTTTTGATGTGAGAACCAGTTTTACAGTAACGGAATAGACCCGTCCCACTCTCACCCTGCCTATGGATACTCCGGGGCTGAATGAAGATCTGTCAACATTGAATTCGGTTACTTCTCCCATAACAACAAGATCGGCACCGACTTTCTGACCGATTTTCACAGCATCTTCCTGATTCATAAAACCTGAATCGGGGAGCTTCAGCTCCGATGCTGCTTCTTTAACCTTTTTGCCGGAAACAACATCAAAACCACCATCCCGGATAAGGCTTGATTCAACCCTGTAGGTCATTTTATCAGAGTCAAAATGGTATCTGCCCTGTTCAAATTCGATAACTGCAATGCGGATTTTTGCCTGTTGTGCCAAAGCAGGCGAAGGCAAAAATAAGACTGTGGCGAGGAAAGCCAGAGCAAAAATAAGTGAAAAGCCTGAAAGCGGATTCTTCCGCAGCCGGCTGAAAATTCCACAAAGGTAAACCATAGTAAATCCCCTCTATTTAATTATAAACTTGCCACCTGTGAACGCCCCCCCAAAAGAATCAGTGCCCTCCGGCAGGTGGAGCTGCGGGAGCAGCAGGAGCTTCAGGAGGCGGTGGTGGAGGCATTTCTCCTGCGGGTGCCGCCGGAGCTTCGCCATGCCCGCCTGCGGGTGCAGCGGGTGCTTCGCCATGTCCGCCTGCAGGTGCAGCAGGAGCTTCGCCATGTCCACCAGCGGGAGCTTCTGCGGGTGCTCCGCCATGTTCACCGGCAGGAGCGGCGGGGGCTTCGGCAGGTGCGCCTGAAGCAGCAGGAGAAGCTGAACCTTCAGGCTTCTTTTCCTGTTTGTCATCGGGTTTATCTTCTTTTACTATTCTCTTTTTAAGAAGAATACTGACGCGTCTGTTTGAAAAATCATTGGGACTGTCCGGATTTCTAAGTTTCTGGTCGGCATATCCCCTGATTTCGCTTAACTGCTTTTTGGCAATTCCGCCGTTCAGGAGGATTCTTCTTGCTGCATTTGCCCTGTCTGCACTCAATTCCCAGTTTGTGTAGGTTTGTGTAATAAACTGCCGGGCGTCTGTGTGTCCTTCCACGGAAATATCATTGGGGAGTTTCTTTAATTCGCCGGCGAGTTTGTTGAGGAGTTTTTCCGCTTCGGGTTTAAGTTTTGCGCTGCTCAGATCGAAATAGACTCCGTTACCGGAAGATTTTTCGAAAAGCTCAATACGAAGGCCTTCATCAGTGATCTTAATTTCAATCTGGTCTTTGAACTTTTTAAGATCAGGATCGCTGGTTACCATTTTTTCGAGATTTTCAGCTTCTTTTTTCAGTTGTTCTGTGTCGTCCTTTTCAGTCTTCATCAGCATAAGGTTGCCTGAAGGCATGGGACTGGGGGTTCCGGTTGAAACAGGCAGAACTATGGTTCCGTCTTTTACTTTTTCCTCAAACTTTTCAGGATCCTTAAAATACATAGAAATGGCAACTTTTACTTTTTCACTCTGACCAACAATCCATAAGACAATAAAAAGAGCCATCATAGCAGTAACAAAGTCGGCATAGGCAACTTTCCAGGCTCCGCCGTGGTGTCCGCCGTGGCCTCCTTTTTTTACTTTTTTAATTATGATAGGCTGCGATTTTCCGCCTTTTGGATTTCCGCTCATAGTGTTACCGGCAATTCCTTTTCTATGAAATATCAGCTATATTTCAGGTTATTCCTTGGGTCCCTTTATGGCTTCCTCCATTTCTTTGAAAGAAGGGCGGACGCTGTCGGGTATGCTTCGTCTTGCGAATTCAAGGGCAAACAGAGGGTGCATGCCAGCTGCATATGCAGTTATGCCTGATTTAAGAACATCGTAAGCTTTAAGTTCTTCTTCGTGTTCAAGTTCGATGTTGGTGGCAAGGGGCTGAACCATACCGTAGGAAAGGAGAATTCCAAGGAATGTTCCCACAAGGGCGACTGCCACTTTGTGGCCGATTTCCTCTGCGGGTCCTCCGATAGCCTGCATGGTGATAACGATACCAAGCACGGCGGCAACGATTCCGAGGCCGGGAAGGGCATCGCCGATTTTCTGGAGAAGTGCGGCGGGTTTTGCTCCTTCCGAGTGTTGTATTTCTGCGTCAGCTTCCATAATGTTTTCGAGATCGTGGGAGCTGATGCTGCCCATGATCATAAGCCTGAAGCTGTCTGTGATAAACGACATTACTTTGGAATGTTTAACGAGATCGGGATAGCGGTTGAAAATTTCGCTTTCCTTAGGTTCTTCAACATGTTTCTCAAGTGCGATAATACCGTTGGCATTTGCCACGGAATAAAGTTCATTGAGCATCATAAGCATATTAAGGTAAAACTTTTTGCTGAAACCTTTTTTGCTGGGAATAAACGATGAGAGGACCTTTTTGAAAACTTTCATCAGAAGTGACGGCGGCGCAGAAACCAAAAGGCTTCCCAGCGCAGCTCCACCGATAATCATAAGTTCAATAGGCTGGATGAGGAGTTTGATTTTTCCACCCTCAATTACAAACCCACCGATCACCGCTCCGAATACAATAATCAAGCCAATGATTACAAACATTGCTACCCTCGTCTATATCTGTGATTAGTATTTTGGCACAACACGCGTCTATGTGTTTAATTCACCGGGTGTTTTTTCAATCCCTTTGAAATTTGAAAGTACAGACTTTCGTATATGTTTCATACGAATCCTGATAAAGGGACTTTTACATGTTGTTTATTCGCAATCAGAGATGTGAAAACCTCTATTGTTCAATCAAAATAAGCAGGCAAAACATGGGTGTCCCTTGACTTATCCACAGGCAGGATCTAAAATAAAAGAGATATATTTTTTTAAACAGTAAAATCAGGAAAAACAAGTATGTTATGCCCGCTGATTTCCGGAAAATCAGGTTCTTTTATGCCGGTGGAGGCTGAGGCAGCCAACAGACAAATTCAAATCCTGTATGTTAAATGGAGACTTATTTGTACAAAGACTGGAATTATTTTAACATACTTCCCGGTGAGGAAGATATTGACAGAAATCCTGTCCTCCCCGCAATGGACAACGAGCTTTTTTATGAGCTGAAAAAACTGGCAGAACTGAGAAGGCCGGAAAATATCATTTTTAAGATATGCGCAATTACAGAAATAATTCTGGACAGGCTTGATTCATATTTCTACAGTGAAGCTGAGGCGGAGTCGGTTTTTATATTTGCGTGTCAGATTGCCCGTTACAACGGTTTCATAATGGAAGAGTTTTCCAAACGGGATGAACTGCTGAATCTGTTCTACCATCTTCTTTCCAACATGACAGCGAGCATCGAAAATGCTCCGGGCTTTTCAGATACGGATCATGTCCGCTTTCTCATACAGACTATTAACAACAGGGAATATGTAATTCAGAAGTTCTGCGCCGGATATTATGATTTCGGGTTTGAGTACATTCTTACAGCAAAAATGCTGAAAAACGACAGACTCAAGAAATACCTCTATGACGCTCTTGTTTATTACGAAACCATACCTCCGGATGAAATGTTCGAGGAGCGTGAGATTTATATTGAACAGATAATTGAAGCCCTCGGAAATCCGGGATGGGATGATTTTATTCCTGTTCTCAATAAATACCTGTATATGAGTGATGATATAATTCCGTTTACAGCTATGGATTCCCTGGCTATTATCGGCGGTCCCCGGGCGCTGAACTGCCTGAGACAGTTCAGAAGGCATATTCTTGAAGGTTTTTCTTCAATTGACGAAATAGAACAGGTAGCCCTTGATATGAATATTATCTGTGCCGAGCACAGTTTCAGAGGGCTTTTCGAAGTTATCGCAAAGGCGGAAAATGATCTCCTCAAGGCGCAGATAGCCCTGAGAATGCTCTCTTTCTACAGAGATCAGGAGATCGTTAAGTTTATCTACAATCTTCTTGATGATGAAAGATACGAGGAGATGGATGTCTGTTATGTTACCGAGGACGAAAGTTTTGTTAAAAGGGAAGTAAGGTTCCCCCTCAGGGAAGAAGCTCTGGCTATCCTTGAAAACTTTGATGAAGACTATATAGTTTCGATAGTGGGCGAAAAATACCGCGTCAAAAGAGATTACTTCTTTCAGGATTTGATGAAGCTTTACCATAAGAAAGGTTTAGCTCAGTTCTGGGATGACGGCAATAAGTGGAATTAGGCAAAGCCTGCGGCAGGTTTGACAAAAGCAGACCTGCTGAATCCATATCGGAGCTGTGAATTCAAATACTTTTTCAAAAAACCGGCATCAGCTGCACATCAGGCACAATGTAAGATGTAAGCTAATGCTGTTTTTATGAGCTGATATCCAAAAGCCTTGAATAAAAGAAATGTTCCGAGACTTGCCAGAATGGTGGCTGTAATGCCCTGATAAAGACTATGGCGCTGTCTTCTCATTCTTGCCCAGATAAGGATGGGGATAAGGAGAAAACCGTAGCCGTAGGTTGAATTAACGAGCACCATCAGGGATGTTACAACACCGGCAAGAATGGATGAATGCATACTGATTTTCCAGAACAGGCTGATTATGAAGAAGATAAAGCCGTTTAGAAGCATTACATAACCAAGAATAATTATTTCCTTTGGTGCATGAATCATCGTAAGAATTCCGATTATCAATGCTACACCCACAAGGGTTACTATAAAAGGCTTCTTTCTCTGTCCCAGTTCAGCCACATGCAAATCGGTGATATTGTTGCGTTTTACACAAATCAATATATATACAAAAGGTATGATTGTTGATGCTGAAAAGCACAACAGAAAATATGTGATGAATTCGGTGATTGTTTTTGAATAAGTAAGACAAACGATTACCACAAAAACGGGCATAATAAGATAAGGGCTGAGTACGCCTGATATTAAAAGGGCAAGAGTATCCAGCCAGTTTTTTTCCTTTTTTTGAGAAACAGCTTCAATCATTGATGGATCTTCCGGTCTAAATAGAAATAACAGGGGATGACAATTCTTTGGATTGAATTATTATCCTTCCTGATTACAAAATTATCTGCTTTTTCCCGATTCTTTCTGCAGCAGTTCCGCCAATGCCCTATGGCCTGCAGCGACAGCGTGTTCAACGGCATTAAAATTTTCTGCGGAAACAGCGTGAATGGCGGCGCCTTTTTTAAGCAGACTTTCCGCAATTTTGCCATATCCGAGGTAGGCTGCCATGTGGAGGGGAGTTCTGCCGGTTGTTTCCGGCAGGTTGGCATCGGCGCCGTTGGCAAGAAGCAGGGAAACAATATTATCATTGCCGCCGACAACAGCATAATGCAGAGCGGTGAGGCCCTGGCCCGATCTTTCGTTGACGGCTGCACCATTGGCAAGAAGAAGATTGGTAAGTTCCTTATTATTCTGACGGACGGCTATTTCGAGGGGCATATCGCCAAAGTTATCTTTGGCGTTGATATTGGCGCCGTTGGAAATCAGAAGCAGGGTTGCTTTTTTGTGCCCCATATAAACGGAAAGATGGAGAGGGGTTGCCCCGTTGTTATCTCCGGCATTGGGATCCGATTTATGTGAGATTAGAATAATCAGGCATTTTTTATGTCCCATCAGAGCAGCAAAATGCAGGGGAGTAGCTCCGTTTATGTCCCGGGCGTTAACATCAGCGCCTTTGGTAAGAAGAGAAGTAATCAGTTTTCTGTCGCCGATAATTGCCGCTTTGTGAAGATCGGTTCGTTTATCTTCATCACGGTTTTCAAAATATTGTTTCTGTTTTTCCATCACATCTACCCCTTTTCTGACATTCCACTATCCCCGTTCAGTATTACTCTAAAGGAAGCTTCAATCCTGCCCGGTTTTTTTCTATCCCCACAAAATAATCTCATCTTCGTCTGCGGTGCAGATTATTTTTCCATTTGGGGATATATCCACGCTTTCCACAGGTTTTGTATGTTCTTTCGTTTCTACGGTTATATTCAGTCCGGAGAAGTTGATTATGGCGGTTCCCCCGTCTTCAAACCCAGCGGCGATCAGGTTTTTCTGATTATTGAAGGCAGTTGATTTCACCGGTCTTCCGTTAAAATTCAATTCTGATATATTCTGAAGCTGCAGGCGGGAGCCTGATTCGATTTTGTGAATTCTGATAAATCCGTCAACTCCTGTGGTAATTAACTTATCATCGGCTCCGGAATGAAAAATCGATATTATTGAGCCGTTATGAATCTGCCTGCTTTTAAATTCCGCATCTTCGTTTTCAAGGAAAATTGTATTTCCGTTGAAGATGAAACCCTGGTCATTTCCACAGAAGAAAATTTTATCATTTTCCCCAAAGGCGAGGGCTGTGCAGGCAGAATTTCCCATATTTGCGGAACCTTTGAACCGAACCGGCGAAGTATTCCATATGCAGATATTCCCTCCGGAATCTCCTGAGATGATTTTTCCTTTTGTGCCAAACCGGACACAGGATAACACTCTTGTATGTTCCGACAGGGTTGCTGTTCTTCTCCGGGTATTCAGGTTCCACAGAAAAATTCTCTTATCATCCATAGCAAGGGCAAGGGTTTCGTAATCAGGGGAAACCGCAGCATCGCAGCAGTTTGCTGCAAAAGCACCGATATTGGTGAGAGAACCTTCGTCTTTGCCGTCGGCTGAGTTTCTGAAAACAACTGTTCCATCATAGAAAACAACTGCGATTGTTACATCTGATATAAAAAGTGCCTTTTTGACAAGTCCGGCATGTCGGAGGTTGAATCTGCCTGTTATCTTAGGAATTTCAACAGGTTCCGGGGATAAAAAAACGGAGGGAGTGCTTCCTGATCTTGCTTTTGCAGGGGAATGGGGCATAATTTTTGTATTGTGTGCCTGTGAAGATTCCGTTTTGCCGGATTTGGAATTGCTGTCGGCGGTGGTATATTCATTCAGAATTTTTTCCATTTCTTCCGCATTCTGAAATCTGTCCTTGGGATAATAAGAAAGTGCTTTATCAACAACAAACGCCATTTTCTGAGACACACCGGGAGCAGCTTTTTCAATAGGCTCAAATTCAAAAGGAATTCCGTTTCTGGGGTCTTTTGCGGTAAGGATATGGTGAAGAACGGCACCGAGGGAATAAATATCGGAAACTGCATCAGCTTTGCCTTCGTAATGCTCAGGGGAAGCGAAGCCGTGGGTTCCGATGGCGGTTTTTACGGCGGCAGGTTTTGCGAATCGGGCGGTTCCGAAATCCACAAGAAAATAACGGTTTGAGCTGTTTTCAAGAATGAAGTGTTCTGTTTTTATATCCCGGTGAATTATACCCTTTTTATGTATGTATTTCAGAATATCGAGAGCCAGAAGAGCTACTTTTACCGCTTCCGCTTCACTGACCGGAAGAGGCATGGATCCAAGATTTATTCCATCTATAAAATCCATCACAAGCCAAAGCCTGCGGAGTTCTTCAAAAAAGTCGGTAACAACAGGAATTCCGGGATGTCTTAAATTGCACAGGATGTTTGCTTCCCGTTCAAACCACTCCCCCGCCCTGCTCCTATCAGCTTCAGCATCGGGAGTAATCATGGACTTGAGAGCAAAAATCTTATTTAATCGCTGGTCCTTCGCCCGGTAAACGACTCCCATTGCTCCGGCATGCAGCTTTTCAAGAACTTCATAGCGTCCATTCAGAATCTGCCCGGGAACCGGGTTTATGTCGGAATGGTTCATAGACAAAGCTCCTCCGGCGGATAAAATGACAATCCGGGAAAATCCACCGGCACAGTCTCTGCAGTCAATTTCCTGCCCGCCTCCGGTGAGGCTGGCTGAGAATTTTTCAGCAGAAGAAACCGGATAATTTTCCCGGATATTTTCAAATAATTACTGAATCAGAATAATTAAGCTTCCCACATCAGGCAGTCTTTTGCATTTTCAGTATATCCCCATACCTCGATGTAATCGGGAATGAATTCAATTATGCAATAGTCGGGATTGTCCGCATTGCCGAAGAAAGGCTCGAACTGAGGCTTCCACTGTTTTTTCTTTGTTTCTTCATCTGTGTGGATGATTGCTGTTCCGACAAACTGAACATAGGGGCCGGGATTCTGAGATTCCCATCCCAGTGTGAGGTGAACATGATGGTTAGCTCTGACATGGGCGACTTTTCTAAGTTTTACGCTGGTTGATGTGTAGAGGCTCATATTATCGCCGTCGTTGTGGGTCATAATGTATCTGACCCAGGGCCTGTCTTCCCACACTGTTGCCATTGAAGCAACATGGCTCCCCCTGATAATACCTTTTATCATTTCCTGAATCTGTTCTTTTGTATAAGTTTCCGGCATTGTTTCTCCTCCTGTTTTTGTTTGACAACTAATCTATAAATTAAATTATTCGGAAGTTTATCCTTCATGTGAGTTTTTAAATTTTCATAAGGAGAGAATAAGAGATTGTGAAAAAAAAACTAAAATGATGTCAATGAATCAGGGAGAAATTTTCAGGAATCGGGGCGCTCAGAGGGAACCATGGTTTTTTGTAGTGAAGCGGAATTTCAGCATTTCAAAAAGAGTAAAGAGAATTACGGATAATCTCCCACCGCTTGCCTTTCCCTTTTCCCTTGCAATATGGCTTGAGGGCACTTCCCCGGTTCTGAAATGTTCACCTGCTGCGAGGGTTATGGTTTCCTGAAGAAAAAAAACCCCGCTGCTCTGAGGTTTTATTTTAAGAAAGACATCTCTTTTCCATGCCTGAACCCAGTTGGTATCTTTATATGATTTTCCGAATAGCATCTTAACCAGACTGATATAAACAAACGAAACAAA
This sequence comes from Bacillota bacterium, assembly GCA_021287065.1. Taxonomy (GTDB): domain Bacteria; phylum Vulcanimicrobiota; class JAJTBE01; order JAJTBE01; family JAJTBE01; genus JAJTBE01. The sequence continues at coordinate 3,198 of JAJTBE010000030.1, read as the reverse complement.
CTTTCTGAAGATGTTGTATCCCTGTCTGTCGGGCCTTACGCCAATAACAAGATCATATCCGTCGAGAGCTTTTATGAATTTTATGATTTCTCCGGGATCAAACTGACCGTCGGAGGGGACCAGAAGAAGTTTTTCCCCTTTGGCTCTGCCAACACTGTTCATAACAGCTGCACCAAAGCCAAGGTTTTTGTCGTGTCTGAAAATCCTGATTCTCTTATCTTTTTCACCGATTCTGATGAGTGAATCGAAAGTGCGGTCTTTGCTGCCGTCGTCGGTTACAACAATCTCAAACCAGTCTTTCCCTGCGGGAGTGTTGCAGAATTCGGCATAACGGGGTGATTCCATTTCAGTTATCAGATCGGAAATGGTATTTTCCACAACGGATTCTTCGTTGTAAGCAGGCATAATTACTGAAAAATACGGTAAAATTCCGGAATTGTTCATAGTCTGAAATGCCCCATAATTTTCCAGGTATTCATAGCATTTTCCTCAACACAGGTTGGTGCAGCCTGATGAATGACGAGAGGCACTCCGTCGGGGCTGAACTGATCGCTGACAAGGCCTATATGGTCGGCAACTCCGTCGTTCTGCATACTCCAGAAAATCACATCGCCCGGTTTCCATTGAGCAATGTGCTTTTTGTCCGTTTCCAGAGGCAGTTTTTTAGCAAACCTCGAAAACCACACAATAAGATTGGGGCAGCGCCGGTGGTTTATAGCGTAATCACCTACTGCAGGATAAAGTCCGCTGTTCTGTTTTATATCCTCGTTTACTTTTGTCTGCAGGTCGAAATTATTATTTTTATAAGCGAAATAGACTATATCAACACAAGCGCTTCTCCCGGCTGGGGGGAAGCCGTCGGCATACCACGAATCGTCATAAACATCACCGATTCTGGATCGGGCGCCTTCGATGAGTTTCTGCTGTCTTGCGGAGAGTTTGATTTTTGGGGAGGGTGAAGGTTTTATTCCGAAAATGGAAAATCCCCCGCCGGATCCGTTTTTTCCGGTATGGGCATTTCCCTGAGAAGTGCAGCCGGAAAGGAATCCTGAAAACAGTATAATAATGGCAAAAGCCGGAATAACCAAATTATGGATTTTCATAGTGGCCACCGAACGGAAAAATTTAACAAATTTGTTACACATCTTTAACATTTTAACATTTATTTTACCTTTTTAAAATACCATGTTAATACTTTACATATTATAATAAAGAAAACATTAGATCAAGGCGGTGCACAACATGATTGACAGAGTAGGATCAAGTCAGAATTCAACCAGCCAGATTCGTGAGACTTCAGGGGCAGGTTCCATAAAGCAGACAACAAGACAGCAGGAATCCGCAGCAGGCGCACAGGCTCAGCCGCCACAGGCGACAGACGGCGTTGCCCTCAGTGATGAAGTAAAAAAAGGTGAACATTTACAGGACGATCAGAACAAAGTGAATGTTGCAGGTCTCATAGGGCAGGACAATGCCGCAAAAAAAGTTGGTTCAGGTCAGGACGCAGTGGATTTGGCAAGAAAATATGAAAATCAGCGTTCAGCAAAAATTAAAGGAAAAATGCCCAATTTTACCGCAGCAGGCGGAAAAGATAATAACTGCGCGGATTTCGTATCATCAGCATTAAAAACAGTAGGCAGGCTTGATGACCATCAGACAACAGTAAAAGGCCTTGAAAAATCACTCAAAGCCCACGGTTATTCACAGGTTTCCGCTGAAGATGCCCAACCGGGCGATGTCTGGATCGGAAAAGGCAGAAAGCATACCGAGCTTGTATCGGAAAAGGGCGGGGCGAAAACCATAGGCTCAAATAACAACGGCCACAGCTACCAGACAATTACAGAACGGGATAAAGATGTCACCGCAGGTGTATATTACCATCTGAATCAGCAGTAATGATTCAGGAAGCATTATCTTCCGGATTCTGTTAAAAAATGTTATAAAAAAAACCGCAGAGGTTTGAAATCTGCGGTTTTTTATATTTGAGTCAGCGGGAGGTAATTTTTCGGGTAAGTATGTTATTCGCCTATAATGCGATTTTGCTAAAGGATCTTATAAACTGATGGAGTCGTTTCACCATTCAGGGAAGGGTTTGATGGCGGTTGGCGGGGGGGGCAATGCCCATGAATTAGGGCATGAATTTACCTGATCGCTTACGAGAATTATAGCCATTCGCCCAGCTCCCAGAGAAAACTTTGTGAAAAAAGTTTCCTCGCGCCCACCCTGCGGGCGGGCACCCGCCTTCCCAAAACTTTTGAATCGGGGGACCGACCAAGGGGACCGGGGGGTTTAGGGACTCTCAGAGGGAACCACGTTTTTTTGGAAAAGCGAGGTTGCCCTCCGAACCTCCCTCCTTGAAAAACAGGAGTATTGGGGATTGGGATTGGAGTGATTTTTGCTAATACGATGACATTGAAATATAACCCAGGAGCAGGCAGCGCCTGCGATTCGGAGAATTTGCGGATTATAAAAATGCCGAGGGGGTTTGGGGGATTCTTCCCCCGTTTGCCAACCTTTTTGAAAACTGCGAAGCAGATTTCAAAAAAGTGAGAATAAGAAACAGCAATAAACTCGATATGCAGAAAGCAAAATCAAAGAGAACGGAAAAATGATACACTGAAAGTTTTTGCCTGAAGGGTTTGGGAAACGAGCTTTTTTCAAAAAGCGGGTTTCCCAAAAAAGGAATTATAGATGAGACATCTCAACGAAAAACACAATTCAACCAAATAAAGGCATGAATTTGCCTGAACGCTCACGGGAATTGTATCCATTCGCCCAGCTCCCAGAGAAAACTTTTTGAAAAAAGTTTCCTCCGGACCTCCATCCCAAAACTTTTGAATTGGGGGACCGACCGGGGGGGATTTGAGGACCGGGGGACTATGGAGGTTTGGGACAGTCAGAGGGAACTACGCTTTTTTGGAAAAGCGGGTTTCCCTCCAAACCTCCTTCCCTGAAAAACAAGAGTATTGGGCTGGGGATTTGAGCTATTTTTTGGCAGCACATTATAACCCAGGAGCAGGCGGAGCCTGCGATTCGGTGCAATTGGTGGTTTTTCCCTGCCGAGGGGGTTTGGGGGATTCTTCCCCCGTTTGCCAACCTTTTTGAAAACTGCGAAGCAGATTTCAAAAAAGTAAGAACAAGAAACAGCAATATAAATCGATATGCAGAAAGCAAAATTACAAAGAGCATAAAAATGAT
>JAJTBE010000024.1 GCA_021287065.1 Bacillota bacterium | reverse complement strand
GGGAATGCTCCCGGTAAACTCGTAAGAGCTTCCGGTGACATTAACTCCTGCCACTTGTTTAGTTTCCTTTTGTATGGTTTTTCTTTTAATATATCTTTGACGCATAGGAGTATATTCTACACCAAACAAACAATCCATGCTTTTTTAGAAAAAATATTTTAAATTTTTTAGGTTTTTGCTTAATGCGGAAAATGAGTTATATCACAAACAAATGAAGGAAACAGAAATATTGACTTTAAAAGGTAGAACTGCTATTCTATTTTTAGTTGATTAGCTAAAGTGAAGGTGATTGTATGTCCAAAAAAGAAACACCAAGAAGCTTATATTTGAAAAATCTTTGTAAACAATTCTGGGAATACAAAGATAACGAGTTTGCTGATAAGACCGAATACTTCGATGGAGATAGAAGGGAAAAACAAGGACCTCCAGTGTTTAAGAAAGAATATTTAGATAGAAATATTATATGTATGGAAAGTGAAAACAGAAAAGCTTTAATTAATAAAATACCCCCAAGAAAGAGGCATCGGTGGTTTGGAAGCATGAAGAGTTCACAGGCATTGGCTCAAAGTTTTTTTGCCAATATGGAAATTTACAATAACCTGTGCATACTCTCTGATTTGGCTGACGGCGATGGAATTCCCTTATTTGAAAACTTAAACTGGAAATCAAATAACTTTCGAATGGAATTAGAAAAAGAAGTCAATTCTCTCGGAGAGCCTAGACCTACAAGTATTGATGTTTTTTTTGATGACGGAGAATATAGAATCGCAATAGAATGTAAGCTATCTGAAGATAATATCGGATTCTGCTCAAGACCAGGATTAAAACAATCTGAGTCGAATTATTGCGATGGTAGCTATAAACGCCAAAAAGGCAGGAAAAACAGATGCTCATTATCAGAAGAAAATATAAAATATTGGGACTTTATTCCAGAGATTTTTTCTTGGAAAGAGCAAAACGATCTAACCCCCTGTCCATTATATAAAACCTATCAGCTATCCAGGAATATTTTGTCTGTGTGTGTGAAAGATAAAAAGTGTTCTGTAGAAAATGGTCATGTCATAATGATTTATGATGAGAATAATCCTTCATTCCAATCAAAAGGATCAGGAATGGATTCTTTTAGGGAAACAACGAAATCTTTAAATAGGAATACTCTTTTAAGAAAATGTAGTTGGCAGCGAATTTTGGGACATATAAGAGGCAAAGGAATACTCCCTCAGTTAACAAGAAAGATAGGGCAAAAGTATGGATTTTGAATATAAAATGCCGACTAAATAGTTAAATTTTCTTTTATTTGACTATCCCAAATCAGCCATTGTATAGAAACCCGGCACTTACGCAAAAACCTTCCGATTATCAAGCCATACCAAAGGCAAAATTATTTCCGAACACTAAAAAACCCGCATTGCAGCGGGTTTTTTCAGTTACTGGGTTTTTACATCCATTAGTTTTATAAAACTGGTGGAGGTGGCGGGACTTGAACCCGCGTCCGAAGAGGTTCCCACATCAACCGACTACAGGCTTAGTCGATGTTTTTTGTCTTTAGTCAAAGCGCCCTCACCGACAAGTTCACAGTGACTGCATCTCCTAAGAATTCGCCCTTATGCCCGGAGCATCACACTTGGACTATCCGATATTTTTGACGCCCTGTTCAGCGCTATCGGCAACGCTGGCAGAACGTGGCTGCCTAAGCAGCCAGTGCGAGTGTTCTATTATTCGCAGTTACATTTGGTTCCGTTTTTTAAAGAGCTCCGGCACTCTGCCTGCTGTCAATGCCAGAACACACCCCGTCGAATCCGGTCACCCCCTTATTATCACAAGGAGCGCCGAATCATAAGTGTTCGTGCAGATGTATTATACCACGGCAAAGCAATTTGGGCAAGTTTGTTTGGGAATGATAATAATTTTCGGATATTGACTGCTGTAATAAAGCTTGCAGATGAACACAAGCTCATTTGACCTGAAGGCAAGGCAAGACCGCTGCCAGCCGGTATTTGTCATCAGAATGCTGCTGAATCCGGAGTAAATTTGAGGTTAGAGTTAGTGTCATATACGGACTTTTTTTAACATTAATGCTTTGCAATCCCTTCATTTACCCTTTCGAATCTGTTATAATAGAATGATCAAAAAGCAAACAGTATTTTGGAAATCTGCAACTTCTGCAAAAAACAGTCAATCCGCAGAAAACAATTAAACCGTACATTTAAACAAGTAAACAAAGAGAAAAAGCTGCTCCCGGAAATGGGGATAGTTATATGAGCAGAGGGCAAAAGATTAAAAGAATCATTCGCTTATCGCTGTTAATTCTGTTTTCCGTTGTTTTCACCCTGATGTTTCTTCATACGGGCGGGTTGCTGCATATGGCCTGCGCTTACGGAAACGGTTTTCTGGTTGAGGCAATGCTGAAAGCCGGCATGAATCCTGGTCAAACCGCAGGTTTTCAGGACTGGACACCACTTCATACCGCTGCAGCCTTTGGCAATGCAGACGCGATAAAATTGCTAATACAATACGGTGCAGATGTGGAAAGCACCCATTCCTGCAGCGGATGGACTCCGGTTCAATATGCCGCTCAGGCAGGAAAAACAATGGCGGTAATGGCTCTTGTAAACACCGGGAAAATCTCAAATGAAAAACTTTATGAAGCAATGATGATCGCCCTGCAAAACGGGAAGGAAAAAACTGCGGAATATCTGCTGATAAGCGGAGCCTACCCTTCAAGGGAAACTCAGAAACTTGCAGAAGAAAAAGGTTTTACCGAATTACGGGAAATTATGCGCAAAATTCGTCAGAGAATGCAGAAGATAGAGCCTTGCATACCTGGAACATATTAATCCGGAGAGTGGATAAGGGCAATGCCACTGAATTAAGACATGGATTTATCTGGTCGCTCACAGGAATTTCAACCATTCGCCCAGCTCCCAGAGAAAACTTTTTGAAAAAAGTTTCCTCGCGCCCACCCTGCGGGCAGGCACCCGCCATCCCAAAACTTTTGAATTGGGGGACCGACCGGGGGGATTTGAGGACCGGGGGACTATGGAGGTTTGGGACCATCAGAGGGAACCACGCTTATTTGGAAAAGCGGGTTTCCCTCCAAACCTCCTTCCCTGAAAAACAAGAGTATTGGGCTGGGGATTTGAGCTATTTTTGTTAATACGATGGCAGCACATTATAACCCAGGAGCAGGCGGAGCCTGCGATTCGGTGGAATTGGTAGTTTTTCAATGCCGAGGGGGTTTGGGGGATTCTTCCCCCGTTTGCCAACCTTTTTGAAAACTGCGAAGCAGATTTCAAAAAAGTAAGAACAAGAAACAGCAATATAAATCGATATGCAGAAAGCAAAATTACAAAGAGCATAAAAATGAT
>JAJTBE010000010.1 GCA_021287065.1 Bacillota bacterium | reverse complement strand
CTATTCGTTATGGTTATCTGTCTTTGACATCAGAGATAACATAACAACAAGATTGATAAGATTGTCAGAGGCAAAATGGCCTGAAAAAGCATGGAATGATTCAATATGGTCAAGACAATTCACCAAATGGTCTCCCTCTCCCAAACACCCCTACATTGCCACAACTCCTCAGGGAAAAATTGTTATTGTTGATGCGAACAAAAAAAGTATAATCAAAACCATTGATATGGGAGTGCCAAAAAGTCTTCGCTGGTCAGGCGATGGAAGGTATCTTGGCTTTCTAATTCTTGATGTCATTTATATTTATGATGTTGAAAAGGATAAAATTACCAATATTTACCGGGATTTCAGGTGTTTTGATTTTCTTTGGGTGGATTGATTTATGTGGTATAATATCTTTAATACGATATTTAATCAGGCTATAATCCGGGTATTTATACCGGAGACGGATAGTCCGGCAATGGGCGGAGATTATGAAGGGAAGCTGTTGTCGGGGTTATCTGGGGGGAGGTTGGCGAATTGGCCTGAAGTTTGATTATGGAATAGTTTTCCGGTCAGAAATTAGTTTAAGTTACATAAATTTATAAAAAGCAAGTGATGATTATGAGTAAACAATGTGAAATGGCGGGATATATCAAACAGCTTGCCTTTCTTACGGGCAGGGGTGTATCTTTCAGAGATGCTTTGATTAATACATACAGGGATCTTCATTGCGGAGATACAAAAAAGAAGATTTCCGGGGCGGTTGCCAGTGAGCGGTTTAAAGACGATTATACTGATTCACTAAAGGGTGTGTTTCCCAAACATATTCTTACGCTGATAAAAAAGGGCGAAGAAGAAAACAAGCTGTCCGCAGTTCTTTATGAAACAGCATCTGCAATGGCGGCAGAGGAAGAGAAGAGACAAATAGCGGACAAGATGACGGGTTTGCCCCTACTGCCGTTTTTTGTTTTCGTAACAGGGATTATTTATGTGCTTTACATTCAGTATTCTTTTTTAGACAATTATTTTGAGGGCATGGATCTGGAGCTTCCTCAGATTACCCAATTGTATACGGCACTTTGTTCATTCATAGAGAGAAATCCGATAATATTGCTTGTTTCAGGCGCCCTTGCCGTAATGCAGTTTTTGTTTCAACTGTCGGATAAAACCAAAAACAGATTTATATACCGAATTCCGGTTTTGAATAAATCCATACTGAAGTTCTATGAGCACAGAGCTTTTATCTGGATTACACTGATGGAAAAAACCGGCATAGGCAGAAATCATGCATACGGATTGCTTGCCGAAGGAACTGATTTTACCCCTGAAAGGGAAAAACTTCAAAAGATGGCGGATTCACCGGAAAATTATGCAGCTGAACCGGCATGGGGAAATCCTGAAAGGATTTTGCAGAAAAGGCAGGGAGCGGTACTTAATGTTTTTGCTTTGTTTTATGCACTGACAGAAGCATTTGTTATTTTTGCAGCTTTGGTTTCATTCTTCATTCCCCTTTACGGAGGCTGTATCCATTGCTATATGAGTGGTATTCTCAGGTAGGAACCGGGATTGATGAAGTTGGTTAGGGTTGGAGACCCTGCGGGCAGGCACCCGCCTTCCCAAAACTTTTGATTTGGGGGACCGACGGGGTTTGGGGACCGACCGGGGATTTGGGGACCGACCGGGGATTTGGGGACCGTCAGAGGGAACCACGCTTTTTTAAAAAAGCGAGGTTGCCCTCCGAACCTCCCTCCTTGAAAAACAAGAGTATTGGGCTGGGGATTTGAGTATGTTTTACTGATTCAGTGGCATTGGGTTGGCGGGGGGTGTGCCGTGTTTTTGGAGGATTTGAGGTTTTTGCTTGCATCGTGGGCGGACCTGCGGGTCCGCGTCGGGGTTGCAAACCCCTCCTACGATCGTTGGCGAAGCTTGTGGTTATTGGGGTTGCTGGCGGTTGGCCAGAGAGTATGGTACCCGGGGGGCAGGCGGGACGCCTGCGATCCGGCAGGGGTTGGCCGCAATGCCCATGGATTAAGGTATGGATTAGTCTGATCGGTCACGAGTATTGGAGCGGTCTGCCCAGCTCCCGGAGAAAACTTTTTTGGAAAAAGTTTCCTCCGGACCTCCCAAAACTTTTGGAATTGGTGACCGACCGGGAGACCGTGGGGTTTGGGGACCGTCAGAGGGAACCACGCTTTTTTAAAAAAGCGAGGTTGCCCTCCGAACCTCCCTCCTTGAAAAACAAGAGTATTGGGCTGGAAATTGGAGTAAGTTTTACTGATTCAGTGGCATTGGGTTGGCGGGGGGTGTGCCGTGATTTTGGAGGATTTGAGGTTTTTGCTTGAATCGTGGGCGGACCTGCGGGTCCGCGTCGGGGTTGCAAACCCCTCCTACGATCGTTGGCGAAGCTTGTGGTTATTGGGTTGCTGGCGGTTAGCCAGAGAGTATGGGACCCGGGGGACAGGCGGGATGCCTGCGATCCGGCAGGGGTTGGCCGGGGCTTGTGATTATTGGGTTTGCTGGCGGTTGGATAGAGGGTATGGGACCCGGGGGACAGGCGGGATGCCTGCGATCCGGCAGGGGTTGGCCGCAATGCCCATGAATTAAGGCATGGATTTATCTGATCGCTCACGAGGCTTGTGTCGGTCTGCCCAGCTCCCAGAGAAAACTTTTTTGGAAAAAGTTTCCTCCGGACCTCCTTCCCAAAACTTTTGAATTGGGGACCGACCGGGGGACCGTGGGGTTTGGGGACCGTCAGAGGGAACCACGCTTTTTTAAAAAAGCGAGGTTGCCCTCCGAACCTCCCTCCTTGAAAAACAAGAGTATTTGGCTGGAAATTGGAGTAAGTTTTACTGATTCAGTGGTATTGGGTTGGCGGGGGGTGTGCCGTGTTTTTGGAGGATTTGAGGTTTTTGCTTGCATCGTGGGCGGACCTGCGGGTCCGCGTCGGGGTTGCAAACCCCTCCTACGATCGTTGGCGAAGCTTGTGGTTATTGGGTTTGTTGGCGGTTGGCCAGAGGGTATGGGACCCGGGGGACAGGCGGGACGCCTGCGATCCGGCAGGGGTTGGCCAGGGTTTGTGGTTATTGGGTTGCTGGCGGTTGGCCAGAGGGTATGGGACCCGGGGGGCAGGCGGGACGCCTGCGATCCGGCAGGGGTTGGCCGCAATGCCCATGAATTAAGGCATGGATTTATCTGATCGCTCACGAGGCTTGTGTCGGTCTGCCCAGCTCCCAGAGGAAACTTTTTGAAAAAAGTTTCCTCCGGACCTCCCAAAACTTTTGGAATTGGGGGCCGACCGGGGGACCGTGGGGTTTGGGGACCGTCAGAGGGAACCACGCTTTTTTAAAAAAGCGAGGTTGCCCTCCGAACCTCCCTCCTTGAAAAACAAGAGTATTTGGCTGGGGATTTGAGTGTTTTTTGCTAATTCAGTGGCATTGGGGTTGGCCGGGGTTTGTGGTTATTGGGTTGCTGGCGGTTCCGGATGGCTGATTGAATCCAATGCCCATGGAATAGTAAAAACAACTCAAATTTTTCGCCGGAAACTCCTGTTTTTCAGGGAAGGAAAGACGGTTTATACCAACTTTCCTATATATGGTAATCCCATTAAATCGGTCATGAAATCCGGTATCAGGCAAGTTTCCTGAGAGAGTGTTTTCGGGTTGATTTATTGGAAAGACTATAATTACCACACACTGGCAATGCTAACCGGTCAGACACCGGAATTTTGAGTGGCTTACCTGCATTGGTATAACGCAGATATTTTGTAAAACAGTAATGTTTGTTTACAGCGAAGCGAGGTATTCCTTTGCCATATATACTCCGTGCCGGGCTGCTTCTTTTTCTTCGTCGTAGATGAATTCCGGAGCTTCGAGGGTGATGGTTTCTGTTTTTCCTTCTTTAGTTACAAACACTTTTACTTTTGGTATCCACTTTTCGTTTTCGTCCTGCCGGGGGCAGGTTTCATATTTGTTCTGATTTGACATAAGCCCTCACAGATATTTATTTGCAGATAATTTTTCAGAAAAGGACCGCCTCAGCAATCACAGGTTTTCACCACCCTACCCTGAGTTATTAGGGATTGTGTGGTCTGCCTTTGATTTTTGAGACAGTCCTTTTTATACAGTTGAAAGATTCCGAAAATAAGGTTAGTCTTCTTTCTTTTTATCAACTCCGAGAAGTCCTGATATTATTGAATTCAGGAATCCGAATAGCGCTCCTCCCAGAATCGCCCACCAGAAATTGGCTACAGCCATTCCCGGAGTGATACTTGCGGCAATGTAGAAGACAATGCCTGTAACCACAAAGGAGAACAAGCCCAGGGTCAGGCAGGTTACCGGAAGGGACAGCAATGAAATCACCGGTTTAAGCACTGCGTTGAGTATGCCGAGGATCAATGCTCCCACAAGGACAGTAACCAATCCTTCGGTTGAAATAAACCCGCCGCCTGCAGGGACAAGGTGTTTTATAATAATTTTATCCGGCAGCAGCCTTCCCAGTATATAAAGGGTTAAGGCGTTGCAGAACCAGGAAGCGAGAAGAACTCTCAACTTCATTCCCCCTTATCATTTAAGAATTCGATAGCCATTTTTGCAAAACCGGCACATCCGTTGATCATTCCCTTTTCATCAATATCAAAACGGGATGAATGGTGGTTATAGTAAACCGACGGATCATCTCCGCCGACGCCGAGCCTCATGAATACTGACGGGACTTTTCTTGCGAAATAGGCGAAGTCTTCAGCTCCCATTGTGGGTCTGTCAACTACGAAGTGTCCTTTTGGTCCGAGGAGATCGATGACCCAGCCTTTCAGTTTTTCTGCGAGGTCGCTATCGTTGTAAACCGCAGGGTAGCCTTCGAGGATTTCGATTTTGTAAGTTCCGCCGAATGCTTTGGTTACGCCGTCCATAACTCTGCGGATAGCTTCATGTATTTTTTCTCCAACACTGTCTTTGAGATATCTGATTGTGCCGGACAGTTCAACCTGTTCAGCGATGATATTGAGCCTTGTTCCGCCTTTTATTGTACCGATGGTGAGAACTGCGGGGTCGAGGGGATCGATGCTTCTGGAAACAACGGTCTGGAGGGCTGTAATGGCGTGTGCTGCAATAACTATGGCATCAATACCTTTTTCAGGAGTTGCGGCATGGCCTCCTTTGCCGGTGATGGTAATACGAAGTTCATTCTGAGCGGCGTGGGTCGGTCCTCCGTGAATACCTATTAAGCCTGTTTTGTATCCATTTCCGACATGGAATGCGATTACGGCATCGACATGGGGGTTTTCCATGCAGCCTTCCTCAATCATTGGTTCTGCGCCGCCGGGTCCTTCTTCTGCAGGCTGAAAGAAGAGTTTAACCGCTCCGTCAAATTTGTCCCTGTTTTCATTGAGAACTGTGGCTGCTCCGAGGAGAGTAGCAACATGGGCATCATGTCCGCATGCGTGCATAAAGCCTTCTCTTTTTGATTTGTAGGGAACATCATTTTCTTCAAATAGGCTGAGGGCATCCATATCCGCTCTTAAGCCTATGACTTTTCCGGGTCCTCTTCCTTCGATAAGGGCTACGACTCCGGTCTGGGCAAATCCTGATTTGTAGGGAATGCCGAGTTTATCAAGATTTTCGCATATTATCCCTGAAGTGTTGAACTCCTGGAAGCCGGGTTCGGGGTGCATGTGGATTTCCCGGCGGATTTTCTGCATGTATTCGAACAGTTCTTCTGATCTCCGGAGTATGGTTTCATTCAAAGTCATTTCATTACCTCTTTAAAGTATTCAAACAGTTTTTTCATGTCTTCATAGTCGCTGATCATACGCTCAGGATGAAACTGAACGGCTATAATCTGCTGTATTCCGGGCATTTCCACAGCTTCAATCACACCATCATCGGATCTTGCTGAAACCCTGAGGCCTCTGCCCAGTTCTTTAAGAGCCTGATGATGGGTGCTGTTCACAAGAACCTCTTCTTTGCCAAGAAATTTGTACATATTGCTCCACGGTTCGAGTTTGATGGAGTGGGAATGTTTTTCCCTTGGAATATCCACATCAGGATCAGTCTGCCTGTGTCCTTTTTTTATTCCCACAGGGGGAAACTGGTCGTCGATATCCTGATAAAGAGTGCCTCCGAGTGCGCAGTTGAGGACCTGCAGTCCTCTGCAAATGGCAAAAAGGGGTTTTCCGGTGTTTATTACATGTTTTGCCGCTGAAATTTCGAGCTGGTCCCTGAGAATATCCGGAGGTGTTTCAACGCTGGGGTGTAAGGGTTCTCCGGGATTGAAAAAATCGGGGTGGATGTCTCCTCCCCCGCTTAGCAGAATTCCATCGGCATCTTCAATCATATCAAGAACTTCGCCATCATAAGGACGGGGTCTTATTACTTCAGGTACTGCATCTATTGCCTGTATTGCTTCGAGATAGAAGCGGTTTTTTTCCACTTCCCTATCACTGCCGCAAAAAACCAGAACTGACTTTCTCATTGTATTTACCTGTCTTATAAGTAGTTAATCATCGTCCTCGTCGTCTTCGTGTTCGTGTTCCTGATCACTGTCCTTTTCGTCTTCTTCAGGTTCAGTTTCGCTTTCCGGTTTTGCAAGAGCAAGGACGAGATCATGCCTTGTTACGATTCCGACGAGTCCTTCTTCACCTATTACCGGAACTCCGTTAATATCCTGTTCGATCATAAGAGTTGCAATATCTTCGATATCCGCATCCTCTGTTATTGTAAGAACTTTATCAGTCATAATCTGGCCTGCGGTAATAGCAGTCAGTTTTTTCATTTCCTGTTTAAGTTCAAATGGGTTTTCAAGATAAATAACTCCCCCAAGCAGCTCCACATGAGCGGGAAGGTGGGGATGGGCTACCCGGTAGATAAGGTCCGCTTCGCTTACAATTCCGATTATGTCATTTTTGGCATCAACAACCGGGACGGCGGTAAGATCTTTTTCCGCAAGAAGTTTTGCAACCTCTTTCACCGGCATGTCAGGGGAAATTGTAACGATATTCTTTTCCATTATGTTTTTTGCTTTCATCCGCTGCTCCTTTCACCGGTTTCACTTTTTTCAGTTTGTTCCCTGCAAAGCACTGATTCAAGCCCCATCAGTGATTTGAGGTAAGCATATCTGAGTATGTATTCCTCATCGGTATCGAGGGGGGCCATATACATCTGCTGAGGTGCTCTCTGAAGTATTTTTGCGATCTGGTCGTCTGTGTAGGACAAAGACAGTTCTCCGCTGAGGGCGTTGGTTCTTGTTTCCGGTCTGTCCATAATATCGCCCATTAAGTAGCACTGCAGCATCATAAACTCTTTTTCCTGCAGTTTTGCCTTAATGAAGGGGTCCTGCATTCTTTCGTAGGATTCGAGCCTTGCATGTTCACCAACATATTCAGCTATCTTTTTTATCCCGGTTATTTCAGGAAATATTTCCTCCGGAGTTTTGCCTTCGTACCTTTTTAAGGCTCTACGGCAGTCGCTGACCATTTTGCGGCATCTGTTATATTCAACTTCCAGTTTTTCCCTGCTGTTTTCCATAAGTGTATTAACGCCGCCGCCGACATGATTTCTGATAACTTCTTCAAGACTGACTTCCAGTTCCCGTTCGCTGCGATAGGTCCATCCTTTGTCTTCAGAATATGACAAAAGACCTATTCTTTCCCTTACCGCATCAACAGCAAGTTCCGGTTTCCATGATGCAAGGCTGTAGGGGTAAGTTTTTCTATTGCTGATTCCAACTTCAGCATTGAAGAACCCCCTGCGTCTGGCGCTCTGCATCATAACGAAGCCCCACCAGCCTTTTCCGAGCCATTTTCTGTAAACATATATGAAATAGTCGTCTGTGGATTCCTTAAAAATGTTTTCGTAGTCAGGCAAAAATTTCCGCATAATTTCACCCAATATCGAACCAAAGCTAATCGGGGTTCTTGAACCGACTCCGGGCGCTCTTGAGAGCATTGAACCGCTAGCTGATTTTGAATAGCTGCCATTTCCTTCCATAATATACACCCCTATACTATTTTTACAAATATTGAACTTTTATCCCTTTTATCTGCAGGTAAAGAACTTTTCCCTTGCTGAGCCTGATTTTACAAGTTTTACAGCTTCAGGAATTTTTTCAGTAAGATCAGTCGGGGTAAGGCCGTCTTCGCCTTTTTCGCTGCATGCTATATCTCCGGCTAATCCATGGATGTATGTTCCGGCTACGGCAGCTTCGAAGGCAGGGATCTTCCGGGCAAGCAGTGATGCTATTATTCCCGTTAATGTGTCCCCCATTCCCATAACTGCCATACCGGGGTTTCCCGTCGGATTTACAAAAGTCTTTCCATCGGGGTTTACTATCAGAGTATGTGCTCCCTTTAAAACGATAACAGCTTTGAATTTTTCCGCCAGAGCTTCTGCAGCGCCCCGCACATCATCCAGCACTTTTTCATTGGGCACATTGAGAAGCCTTGCAGCTTCGCCGGGGTGAGGAGTCATTACCCAGGGGATTTCAGTATTTCTTCTGAAATTATCCAGGCCCGACAGAGCATTCAGCCCATCAGCGTCCACGACGGAGGGTACTGTAACATCTTCAAGCACATCTATGATAAAATCCCTTGTAGTTGGAACTATACTCAGCCCGGGACCGATGGCGAGGGCGTCTTTGGTATTGACATGCCTGAGAGCAATGCTGCTTGCCTGAGTGGTAATAAATCCACCTTCCATATCGGGTAAACCGTTTGATACAATTTCCGGAACCAGTCCTTTGACGACAGGTTCGAGAAAATTGGGAAGGAAAAGAGTTATATAGCCTGTTCCCATTTTAAGAGCTGATTTTCCGGTGAGAACCGCTGCTCCGAGGTAATGCCTGCACCCTGCAATAACTGCAAGATTTCCGCAGCTTCCCTTATGTGCGTTCAGCTGTCTTCGGGGAAGTATTCTGTTTACAAAATCAAGTTCCGTTAAATTTCCCTTTATCGACTCATCCCCAAGCATAGAAACGGGGAATCCGATGTCTGCCACAACAAGTTTCCCTCTGTATCCTGCTCCGGGAAACAGAAAATGCCCCCATTTGGGAAGTCCGAATGTAACGGTCAGTTCCGCTTCTGCTGCGTCGCCCAGAATCTGCCCGTTGTCGGAATTAATTCCGGATGGAATATCCACTGCCGCTACTCTTGTTTTACCCTCATTTATCAATTTAAGGACTTTTGCGCCGATACCGACTATGGGTCTGGTCAAACCCGTGCCGAATAGGGCGTCAACCACCCATTCACATCCGGACAGAACCGAAGGAATGATGTTCAGATCCGGTTCTTCCTGTATTATTATCGGTTCCGGTCCTGTTTTTTTCAGGATATTAAAATTGAGGAGGGCGTCGGATTTCAGGGACTGAACTCTGCCGACAAGAAGGGGATGAACTTTATATCCCCATCCTGCAAGAATTCTTGCGATGCACAAGCCGTCTCCGCCATTGTTGCCTGAACCGCAGAGTATCATAACTTCCGAATCAGGGGTTAAGCTTGAATGTTCCACAAATGTTCTGCAAAAAGCTCTTGCGGCATTCTCCATTAAAACAGAGCCGGGTATTCCAATCTCTTCTATAGTATGCTTATCAATATCCGCCATCTGGCTGCCGGTTACAATTTTCACTTTACTTCTCCAAAAAATTATGAAGTAAACCATTTATTCTTGAAAGGGCCTTAATTATCCTTGTTTCCGGCTTTTATTCAGGCTTTGAGAAGTAAGCTGTGGCAAAGGCGACTGCATAGTCTCCGGAGTGGCTTATGGAAATAGATATATGTGTAATTCCCGCCTCCTCTGCCATTTTTGCCGCTTCGTCCTTCAGGCAGACCATAGGCTCACCGTTAGGGGCTTTGTGAATGCTGATGGTTTTGAGAGGTGGAGAAATATGGGTTTTCAGAATTTTAATTATAGCTTCCTTAGATGCGAAGCGGCCTGCGAGGTGGGGATAGCAGGATGATTTTCCCATGCAATAGCGAATTTCCTCATCATCAAAAACCCGCTCAAGAAAAGACTGTCCCCATTTGAGAT
This sequence comes from Bacillota bacterium, assembly GCA_021287065.1. Classification (GTDB taxonomy): domain Bacteria; phylum Vulcanimicrobiota; class JAJTBE01; order JAJTBE01; family JAJTBE01; genus JAJTBE01. The sequence continues at coordinate 24,812 of JAJTBE010000010.1, read as the reverse complement.
GGAGATTTTTTATTCTTTCAACATCTGTAATATCCACACCGTTTTTCATAAACGGCGGCGGTGAAAATATTTTCTGCATAAAGTTATTACCTGCGAGGTCTTATAAAAGCTGTTTTTATAAGAGAATGACTGATACCAACTTTCCAATATATTGAAAGCACAATGTCATTGCAAACCCTTCGCAAAGGGGTGAAGCAATCCCGTCGGCATATTAAATATTCCGGCAAGATGGTATTAGCAGTCTCTCGTTTAATCCGAAGCCTCTGGAACCAGCACCGGGTTTCAACCGCAAGAACCCTATAACCACGCGCTTTAAACCATTTTATCCGATTTCCACAATGACGTTTTCCGGTAAACTGTTAAAACAGTTTGGGCTTTGTGGCTGTATGCCTGCAGTCCACCAGACTGAAGTCTGGTGTTGGTTCCAGAGCCATGCTGCAAAAATTCCTGTCATACTCCTCGTACCGTTTTTCCAAAATATCCGCGTTATACAAATGCGGGCCGGTTATTCAGAATTCCAGTGAGTACCGATTAACAATGCCAGCGTGTAGCAATTGGATTGGAAAGTTGGTATAAGGCATGGATTTGCCTGATCGCTCACGAGACTTGTGTCCGTTTGCCCTGCTCCCAGAGAAAACTTTTTGAAAAAAGTTTCCTCCGGACCTCCTTCCCAAAACTTTTGAATTGGGGGACCGACCGGGGACCGGGGGGGTTTTGAGGACCGATTGCTAATTCAGTGGTACTGGGGTTAAAGAACCCAAAGGATTTTCAGCGGCATTTGGATTATGGGGGAAAATAAACCTGACTTCCGCCTTTGCGTTTTGCCTCTTCCAGATAACGGTATGCCTGACTGTAAAGTTCATCTTTGTTGTCTGAATCCTCTGGCATACCGGCGAGGCCTACGGCCAGATTTAAACCTGATTTTTTAGCCATAGCAGTTCCGAGGGAACGAAGGCCTGCACCGGTTCTGATTCTATCGGCGATCAGAATTGTGTCAGATTTTTTGGAATGGAAGAACAGTATGGCAAATGTCCCGTCGGCTATTCTTGCCACAATATCGGTTTCACGCACATTCGAATTCAGAATTTCCGCCATATCAGTGATAAGCTTGTTAGTAACATTCCTATCAGCAGTTTCACGAAATTTTTCAAAATTGGTAATTTCCATCAGAACAAGAGTTAATGGAATATTATATCTGTGAGATCTTGCAGCTTCGCTGGGGAATCTCTCGAAGAAGTAAGTTTCGTTATAAAGTCCGGTGATTTCGTCCAGAATAGCTACTCCCGACGCTTCCTGAACCTCGCTGGCTTTGCTTATCACTGCGCCGGCCATTTTTCCGAACATTTTCATCATTCCGATATCGGTTTCCTCGTATGCGTTTTCTTCCGGTTTACCCATATACAGAACACCGATAACCTTATCACCAAAGGAGATAGGCACTGCAAGAGCACTCTTTTCATATCTTATAAGGGTGCTGATGTGGCTTCCGTCTTTCAGCTTCACTCCGCCTTTATCTATGCGGAGAGCTTCGTTTTTAACCGCAGCATATCCGATAGGTCCTTCACCCCGTGGAACCGAATATTCCATAAACAGGTTCTGGTATGGCGTTGCCGCCACTTCGGCAAAGTATTCCTCTTCACCACTGCTGTCATCTTTCAGGAAGATTATCGCAGTCTGGGAAGGATTAATTTTCAACGCCTCCTGAAGAATAGCAAGCATTACGGCATCCCTATCCTTACCTGCCATAACTTTTGCAAAGGAATCCGCTATATTTTCTCTTGCTTTGATAGCAAGGTTCATTTCAGAATTTTTTACAACCAGAACTGAGATTTTCTCTTCAAGATCCTGAGATGCAACCAGATGCTGAGTTACTGCAGACCCCATATTCATTTCGAGACTCTTTGTACGGGATCTCATATCTGCAAGTTCTTCCTCATATTTGCCGGTAGCTTCTTCCCATTCCTCTTCCATCTGCTTGCGGTATTCTTCCATTTCTTCCTCAAGCTGAGCCTTCAGATCTTCCATTTCGATTTCTTTGGCTTTCAGAAGTTCTTTTTGTTCGAGAAGCATTTTCTTATGCTGTTCGAGGGAAACCTGAGCGGTTGCCTGCATATTTTCCCGCAGTTCTTCCAGCTCTTTGTCCTTTTTGTCGTGTTCATCAAGAAGAACATTGATTTCATCTTCTTTTTCATTCAACTGTTTTTCAAAGTTTTCAATGGTTTCCTGTTTCTTTTCAAGTTCTGAAAAAACAGCGGCGTATTCTTTTTTGGTAGCCTGATGGTTTTCAAAAAGAAGATTTTTTTCTTCCTGAAATTTCCGGACCAGATTAGCGATATCTTCTTCCTGTTTTACTGCCCAGGCAAAATTGAGAAACAGAGCAAGGCTTGAAAAGCCGAAGATCTTTGCCTGATCCCATAGATTCTGAAGAAGAACTTTCTGCAGAGGGTTTGAGGAGAGGTTTTTAACAACCTGTCCCAGAATCAGGGGGCCAAAGAAAGCAAGGCCCATTATGAAGATAATGGCTGCAATGAAAGTACCGAAGTAGAAAGCTGCTTCGAGAACAGGCAGAAGCACGGTAAGGTAAAGATACGGCATTCCGTAGAACCATGCCATAAAGCCGCCTGCGCATAAATCCATAAGCAGCAGAAGCGCTACATTGAATTTGCTTTCATCAAACTTAAAGCATACAATGGAAGCGATAAGATGATAAACAAACTGCAGGAGAACCAGCAGTATGGGCATATCGGCAAATATAGAAGGAAGAGGATGAATCATCTCCCTTGAGTTGCCGAATCCCGTCATTATTAAGCCCAGAAGAAGGGCGAGCCATCTGAAAACAATAAGGAAGGTTCTTAATCTCTGCTGACCTTCCGATTGAAGTTTAACATTGGAAAGCATTTATGCCTCGGCATTTAAAATGTGTGTGTTTACTTTCTCTTATTATCCTGCGTTTTCCTGTTTTACTAAAATTCAAAAGGAGAGTTAACACAAATCAGATAATAATGTATTTCGCAGGAAACGCCCTTTTATCTTAACGGAGGTGCTGATGAACAGTCTCCTGAATATATTTCAGAATTCCGGACATTTTTCAGAATTAAAACAGATTATAGAAAACAGGGAAACCACGGACATATATGGCATAACTCCGTCATTTAAGCCTTATCTTATGGCGGGAATGACCCGGATGGGCAGAAGTATGCTCTGGGTTATTTCTTCATGGAACAGCTGCGAAAAAATGTTTGAAAGCGCTTATCCTTATTTTCCTGAAGACATAAGGGATCGTCTTGTTGTGTTTCCTGAATTCAGGGAGGCAGGGGATCAGGACCTTACACCCGCCCTCAGAATGAAAGTCCTGAAAATGCTAACCGACGGCAAGCCTATATATATGATTGCCCCTTTTAAAGCCCTCCTTCAGAATTGCGAAGATACAGCTATACTTAAAAGTGATTCGCTCTGGTTTGAAACAGGTGCTGAAATGTCACTGGATGAAACCGTGGACAAGCTGGACAATCTTGGATACAGAAGAAATTTTCAGGTTGAATGCAGAGGCGAGTATTCCAGAAGAGGCGGAATCCTCGACATTTACCCGTCAACAACCGATCCTGTGAGAGTAGAATTTTTCGGGGATGAAATAGATTCCATAAGAACATTTGATCTGGACACTCAGGTTTCCACAGGCAAACTGAACAGTATTTTAATTTATCCCAAAAGAGAATACAAAAGGGAGAAAAAGCTCCTGGGCATTCTGCCGGAAGGTTCAATTACCGTAATTGACGACCCTGCGGTAATTAAGTTTCATGCCGTTGAAAGAGAAGTAAATGAGGAACGGGATTTCTGGGAAGAATTTCAGAACGAAATAGCAGGAACAAACACGGTAAATATAGCCTCGTGGGAGGGTGAAGACAAGTCGAAGGGTATTCATTTTGACACAAAGCCTCTGGATACATTTGGCGGAAATATCGAAAAATTTATAGATCAGCTTGAAAAATGGCAGAAACTTGATGAAAAGCTTCTGGTTTCAACACAGCAGTCGGAAAGATTCAAAAACCTTTTCGCAGATATGAAAATTTCCGGAGCACACTTTGGAATGCCGCAGGAAATTAAGTCGGGTGAAATGGTAATAATTCCCGGAGATCTGGGAGTTGGTTTTTTCTGGTCGGAAGCAAGCCTGCGGGTTGTGGGTGATAAGGATATTCTCGGAGCTGCCCCCCGGAAAAAGAGGGTTTTAAGAACATGGGACAGATCAAAGGCAGTTAATCTGGCTGATTTGAAACCCGGCGACAGAGTTGTGCATATTTCTCATGGCATAGGGGTTTTCAACCAGTTGGTCCATCTTGTGGTTGAAGGTACTGCCAAAGATTTTGTGGAAATTCAGTATCACAAAGGGGATAAACTTTTTGTACCGATCCAGCAGCTTGATCTTCTGCAAAAATTTGTTGGACCCGACGGAGGTTCTTCACTGAACCTCTCCAAGCTCGGCGGAAGCGACTGGATAAAAACCAGAAAGAAAGTAAAAGCATCGGCAGAAGCTATAGCTGATGATCTTATCAAACTTTATGCAGGCAGGGAACAATCACAGGGATTTGCCTATGCAGCCGACAACCGCTGGCAGTGGGAGCTTGAAGCCAGTTTTCCCTTCGAGGAGACACCGGATCAGGATAAAGTTATTGCAGAAGTCAAAAAAGATATGGAACTCCCCCGCCCTATGGACAGACTCCTTTGCGGAGATGCCGGTTACGGAAAAACGGAAGTGGCTCTCAGAGCTGCATTCAAAGCGGCTCAGGATGGGAAACAGATTGCGGTATTGGTTCCGACTACCATTCTTGCAGCTCAGCATTACGAAACATTCAAAAACAGACTTGCACCCTTTCCGATTAATGTGGAAATGCTTTCCCGCTTCAGAACCGCAAAAGAAAAAAAGCAGATTGTGCAGAAGCTTGAAACAGGAGAAATTGATATTGTCGTAGGTACTCATTCACTCCTCAGAAAAGGCATGAAATACAAAAACCTCGGGCTTCTGGTTATCGACGAGGAGCAGCATTTCGGAGTTATGCAGAAAGAGCGGATTAAGCAGCTTAAAAACTCTGTGGATGTGCTTACGATGACAGCCACACCGATTCCCAGAACCCTTCATCTTTCCATGTCGGGAATAAGGGATATTTCGGTAATTGAAACTCCGCCGGAAGAGCGTTTGCCAGTCAAGACAGTTCTTGCGGAATACAATCCGGAGTTAATCCGGGCAGCTATAATAAGAGAGCTGGAAAGAGGCGGGCAGGTTTATTTCGTTCATAATAAAGTTCATAATATCGAAAGATTTGCTCAGGAAATACGAAGGCTTGTTCCATACGCAAGAGTGGCGGTTGGTCATGGTCAGATGGACGAAGACGCTCTTGAACTGCTTATGCTCGATTTTATCGAAGGCAGTTTTGATGTGCTGGTTTGTACTACAATCATTGAATCGGGTATTGATGTTTCCAATGTAAACACTATTATTATCAATGACGCACAGAATTTTGGTCTTGCTTCGCTTTATCAGTTAAGGGGCCGGGTAGGCCGCTCCAACCATCAGGCTTACGCTTATCTTATATATCCGCCGCACCTCAAACTTACGGATGAAGCACAACAAAGGCTTGAAGTTATCAGGGATTTCACACATTTTGGCGCAGGTTTCCAGATAGCCATGAAAGACCTTGAAATAAGAGGAGCGGGAAACCTTCTTGGAGCGGAACAGAGCGGATGCATAGCATCAGTGGGGTTCGATCTTTACTGTCAGCTTCTTAAAGAAGCTGTGGATGAACGACGGGGTGTTACATCGGAAAGAAGAGCTGAATCACCTGTGGTCGATCTCCCTGTAAATGCTTTTATTCCTGACTCATACATACCGAATTCGGGAATAAAGATGGAAATGTACAGAAAGATTTCAAAACTGGAAAAAATCGAAGATATGGGGTCGCTTATTGATGAATTCAGGGATCGTTTCGGTGCATTGCCCAAAGAACTGCTTAATCTGATGGAGATTCTCAAGATAAAGCTTCTTGCCTGGGACCTTGATTCTCCCTATGTAAAGGAGCTGAAGGGACAGGTTCACATACTTCTGCCGGGAGTATCTGCTATAAATTTGAGAGTTCTGCAGGATGTTTATGATAAAACCAAAGTGGTTCCCCGTTTTGAAAGATCGCTTCTGATGCTTCAGAACATATTTAAAACCGATAAAAAATCCCTTGTTCCAAAAGTAGATTATGGCAAACCCGATGAATGGATGCCGAAGATTCTGAATGTTCTGGAATATCTTGTGCATCTGAGAAAAGAAAAGGTAATTTAAGGAAAACAGAATGATTTTTGTATATATAATAGCTGCTGCAGCAATATTAGCCGGGCTTCTGGCGCTTTTAGTCAAAATTGAGACAGAAACGATAGAAGTAAATACCTATAATGTTCCCATAGACAAACCCGGTTTTGACAAACCTGTAAAAATCGTGCATATAACAGACCTTCATATGAGTCCCTGGTATCCGCCATCAAGGTTTAAGGCGGTTGTGGACTACATCAACCCGCTGAAACCCGATTATGTTCTCGTTACGGGTGATCTCACCACTCATTTTAAGGAGCTTATACCCGGTTCAGCCGCTGCACTGAAGGAGTTGCAACCCAGGGAAGCTTCGTATGCAGTGCCGGGAAATCATGATTACTGGATTGACGCCGGATATACGATAAAAGCTCATGAACAGGCTGGGCTTAAATTTCTGCTTAATGAATGCGCTCCGTCCCACAACGGTATGCCTCTCACTTTTCTCGGAGTGGATGATCCATATACGGGCCACGACGATCTGAAAGGTACAAGCAAGATGATTCCGGAAGGGCATATCAGCGTCCTTCTCGCCCATTCACCGGATATTATCGAAGAAGCAAGCAAGCTGGATATTGACTATATATTTGCGGGGCACACTCATGGGGGGCAGGTCAGGATTCCTTTCGTAGGAGCAATGTATATTCCGTCAAAATTCGGCAGAAAATTTGACAAAGGCTGGTTCACATGGGGTAAAACACAAATGTATGTCAACAAAGGCATAGGCAGTATATTTCCACCGGTGAGGTTTCTCTGCAGAAGGGAAATAGCCATAATAAACATGGTCCCCGGCAGAGGAAAAATAAGCCTTCAGGATAAAACAACAATAATACTGTAATTTGTTTATTTTGCAGCCAGAAACGGGGGATGCTCATCATGCAGAATACAATTCTTGACCTGATGACCTGGAGTAAACTATTCAGAAATGTTTCCAGAAAGACAACGGCTATAGAAGCCCGGGACAATCTGGTTTATGTATCCGACAGACTTGATGATATTTCAACAGGCTTGCTTACAGGCAGGGATTCGAAAGGAAAAAATGTCAATCCGGGCGAGATGGGACAAGCTTTGCTCAGACTATGGAGAGTAACCAACGAGCAGACATGGCGTTTTTCAACAGTAAATGTACTGGGTGAAGAGGGAAACCAGATAAGCCTGATTCTGAGTTTTCTGAGGGATAGTGCTGAAAATCTGCTCCGGGGCGACTATATCTCACCTGAAAGCCCACTGAAAAAAGAAGATATTGAAGAAATGATGAACCCCATCGGCTTGTGTCCGTACTGTAAAAAAGTTATGGAAGCAAAAGCCGGTTTCTGCCCTTACTGCAAAAAGAGATTAAAAGCGGATCAGGTTCTTGAGCTGAAGGAAGATGCAGTAAAAAAAGTTGACTTTATCAAAGAAGCGGAAATTGATTTTGAAAAACTTGCACCTTCCACAGTTTTTCTTTTCAGTATAAAAAACAACCGCTACGAATGCCACAGATGCGGTTTTGCGCCTTTTGAACAGGGACAGACCAAAGACCCCAAATGCAGGGATTTAAAATCATGCAGCAACTGCGGAATAAAGGAAAAGGCAGCCGTCAAGGGGCCGAAAGCTTTTATATCGGATACGGGATTAAGACCAAGCGCTCTTGTTATGTCTAAGGAAGATGAACAGGAGAAAAAAGAAGATCAGGAAAAAATCCGGGAAGACAATATCTATCGCGGTATATCAAAAGATTCTGCCTGGCCCTGTGAAGGTGTGGATATGACAAGAGGGGGACAGGCAAAAGTCAAAGGTCCTGCAAAAGGCAAGGTAAAATGGTCGCTGAAGCTTTCTCCGGACGGTTCCACAGCACCGGTTACAGCACCTGACGGAAGCGTTTTCGTTGGTGTTCCCGGAACCGGATATGTCAAAGTTTCACCTGCGGGAAAACCATTGTGGATATTTCATATGGAGGACAAAAACATGTCCTCTGCCTGTCTTGATCAACAGGGACACATAATTTTCAATATGCCGGGCAAAACATACAAGCTCAACGAAGACGGTTCACCCCGCTGGATGGCGAGGGAAGGAGGCGTTTTCCCTCCGGCTCTTGACGACAAAGGCAACATTTATGTAATTTCCGATATAAATCTGGTGTGTATCAGCCACGACGGGCTTATCAAATGGTCTGTCCCCCTTGGTGTTGAAATTGAGGATCTTAATATGGATCCTACTCCCGCCATTACTTCAGACGGCAATATAACCTTAGCTACGGATCATCTTCTGAGCTTTGATCCCACGGGAAAGCTTGTTTTCAAACAGAAACTGGTAAAAAAGGGGATGAGGCCGGTTACTGATAACAGAGGATATGTTTACACCGGATACGAGAGCTGCATAACCGCCTACGGCGGAAAAGGCTCGAGACTCTGGTTCTATGAAATGAACGATCAGGTATCAACTCCCCTCACAATGTCGCAGGATGGATTAATCTACTTTGGTTCGATGCGGGACGGCTCGCTTTACTGTATTTCAAACACCGGAAGCAGAAGATGGGGGTTCAGAACGGGTTATCCCGTGTTGTCATCTCCTGTTATTGATTGTGAAGAAAATTCATATTTTTCAAATCAGGAAGGCAAACTATACTGCATAAATAAGACGGGCCAGCAAAAATGGGTTTTTACAGCAAAATCCATGGGGTTTATCGGAGGCGGAACATTTGGACCAGGAGCAATAGGAATGCCGGGAACCCTTTATATAACCTGTACTGACGGCAAGTTGTACGCAATCGAATAATTTTTTTGAAAAACGCGAAACATTTCCGCTTTCAGGGAGTCTAAATCAAAGTAAACCGACAGAAAGGCGGAAAGAAAAATGAAATTCAAAAAAGTTCTCACTATTCTCATTGCAGCAGCATTTATATTCGCTATTGCATCAATCGCGGTTCGCGCAGAAAACCAGCCTGCTCAGACAGGCAACTCAACAGTCCAGAAATCATGCAGTAATTGTGACGGTACAAAATGCCCCGACTGCAAAGCCGGAAAAGGCAAAATGGGAAAAGGCGCAAAGATGTCACCTGAAAATCGTCAGGCAATGATGGATATTCAGAAAAAATATAAGGACAATGCAGAGTTCCAGGCTATGATGAAAGAGATCAAAGCTGTAAAGGACAATGTGAAAAACCAGTTTAAAAATGACATCGACACAATGAAAACCGACAATCAGAAAATGATGCAGGATTATAAAGCTAAACTGGATGCAGCAAAGACCGACGAAGAAAAAGCAAAGATCAAACAGGAATTCAAAACCCAGATGCAGGCTAACAGAGACAAGAGAAAAGCTCAGATGGCTCCTATGAAACAGTCAATGGATACCCAGATGGCACAGATCAAAACCAAATATCAGAGCAAATTCCCTGATTTCTTCGCCCTCACCGACAAAATCAAAGCTGAAAAAGCCAAGAACCACGGCGGTCCCGGTGGCAAAACACCACCAGCAGGCGATGCCAAAAAGTAACTGATTCAATAACCATAATCATGGCTGCCCCACAGGCAGCCTTTTTGTTTTACCGGAAGAAGCTTGTCTGTTTTTTTTATTTTCCGTCCCCTATCAGTTCGAAAGCTGCCCAGTAGAAAGGGTGTGAAGTGGATGGATTTTTTATCAGGGAAATTTTAGCTTTTCTGAGGGCTGCGGATCTGGTCATTCCTGATCTCAGGAATCCGGTTACTGAAAAATGTATGAATCACTCAGTTTTTGCAGGCTTCAGCTCCGAAATAACGAATCAACCTGACGAATGTAATTTATGATGCAAACAGGAGGTAAATCAATGAAAAGAGCAGCTATTTTACTCAGTCTGGCAATGATAGCACTTATTGCAGCCAGTTTTGTTTCCGGATGCGGAAGCAGCAGTGACGGCGGCGGAGGAGGCGGCGGCTGGACCGGTAATGTTACAGGAACAGTAACAGACCAGAACAGTGAAGCTATAAGCGGCGCCCTTTGCACAATTTCAGCCACAGGTGCAAAAACATATTATTCGGATACCACTGATGAAACAGGTTTTTATGAAATAGTGGGAGTTCCCGAAGGAACATGGCCCCTTGCAGTTTCAGCAGACGGTTTTTTATCACAGACTCAGAATATTACCGTTATTGGCGGTGAAATCACGGATATACCCGCAATAGCCATGGAAACATACGGATATGGCAGCGTAACAGGTATTGTATATTCGGAAATAAGCGGAGGTTCCACTATCAGCGGAGCGGAAATTGTCATCGGCAATGTAACGACAAACAGCGGAACCGATGGAAGCTATACTATTTCGATGGTTGAAGCGGGCAATCAGACAATGAGCGCCACAGCAACCGGTTACTTCAGCTATAGCTCAACAGTGAGTGTTATTGCTGATACCACTATTACAAAAGACATAGTAATGACTCCCAGTTCAACATCTTCACCCATTACCGGGGTTACACAGTGGATTTCAAAGAGGATTGCAATCCCTGAAGTAAACAATGCTACAGACCCGGATGTTGATGACGACGGATGCACAGTTGCATTTGTAAGCAACGGCAACATTATTTCAGGATGGGACAACCCTGCTTCAGTGCCGAATCAGATTTATGTCTGGTCAAGAACCACAGGCACAATAACAAGAATAACCAACAACAACCAAACATCAGGTTCAACGGCGGGAGCCAACAATAATTCAACAGATCCGGCAATCAGCGGCAACGGCCAATATGTAGTATTTTCATCCATTGCCACGGATCTTCTCCCCAGTTCCCAGCAGGCGACAAAAAGCGGAGATGTCTTCATAGTCAGGCTTTCCGACAACACAATCGCCAGAGTGTCCCGGTCGGCAGCGGATGTTTCAGCCGGCGGCGATGCAGCTTCACTCAACCCCGAAATCAACGGCGACGGCACTGTTGTGGTATTTCAGTCGAGAGCGTCCAATCTTGGTTCAATAACACACACAGCCGGTTTCAGCCATATTTATTATGTGGTAATGACCAGTATGACGCCCGGTGCAAGAAGAATGCTTGATACAACCACTTCTTCAGCAGAAGGCACTTTCAACGGAGCGGATCCCGGTTCAAATTCACCGGTGGTTTCATGCAACGGCAGATACACTGCTTATTCATCAACTGCCAACAATATCACATCCGCAGGTGCAGGTTATCCCACAGGGGGACTGCTTCAGGTATTCAGAAATGATATAAATGCGGTTCCTGCATACGGATGGAATATCCATGTTTCAAAACACGACGGTAACACAGCCAACCAGCCCTGTTATGAACAGGTAATTGACGAAGACGGTTCAAGAATAGCCTTTACATCGGCAGCAACCAACCTCGGTGATTCAAGCGCTGCAACAACTCATGTATATATGTGGGATTTGAACAGCACATCACTGGTTCAGGTTTCCACTCCCCTTTCAGGCAAAGTCGGAAACAGCTCAATGCCGGTTATTGACGATTCAGGCAGATACATCGGGTTTAAATCCGACACAATCGGTCTTGTTTCAGATGTAACCAATGCAGTTTACCGTTTTTATGTAAAGGATGTCGATTCCGGTTTAAACACATACACTCTGGTATCAAGAGGTTCATCAGGACAGGTGCCTGATCAGGAATGCACCAATCCTGCTCTCAGCGGAGACGGCAATTTTGCAGTTTGGGAAACAGCTTCCAAAAATATAGTGGAAGAAACCTCCACAACGGGAATTGTTGATGTATTTATCCGTAAATGGAAATAATGTGAATCATAAACACTATCCCATAGAACTGCTTGCGCCTGCAAGAACTGCAGAATCCGGCATCATTGCTATAAAGTATGGTGCCGATGCGGTTTATGCAGGCGCGCCCAGATATGGGGCAAGAGCTTCAGTGGGTAATGAACCGGCGGATTTTGAAAAACTCATAACATACGCTCACAAATACAGGGCAAAAGTTTACTGTGCTCTTAACACAATCCTCAATGACGAAGAACTGGAAGATGCGGTTTCGATCGTAAAAAATCTTTACAACATGGGCATTGATGGCATAATTATTCAGGACATGGGCTTTCTCGAAGCAGATTTACCTCCGGTAAAGCTTATAGCAAGCACCCAGACAAACAATGCGGATCCGGAAAAAGTTAAATTTCTGGAAGATGTGGGTTTTACAAGAGTTATACTTGCCAGAGAGCTTTCACTACACCAGATTCGGGAAATCAGAAACAAAACCACTACAGAACTTGAGTGTTTTGTTCATGGAGCCATCTGTGTTGGTTACAGCGGTCAGTGTTATATGAGTTATGCCATAGGAGGCAGAAGCGGAAACCGCGGAGTCTGTGCGCAGCCCTGCAGGGAAGCTTACAGCCTTACTGATGGGGATGGCAAAACGATAAGCAAAAACAAATATTTTCTTTCACTAAAAGACCTTTGTTTTGAGAACAAAATAGAAGATTTGATTGATGCGGGAATAACTTCCTTCAAGATCGAAGGCAGACTTAAAGACGATAATTATGTTAAAAACATCACAGCTTTTTACAGGCAGAAACTTGATTCGGTTATAGAGCAAAAAGGACTCCGGAAAGCTTCTTCGGGAAAAGTTTATTCTGACTTCACCCCGGACCCTGCAAAGTCGTTCAATCGGGGATTTACAGAGTATTTCCTTGATGGAAGGGGAAAAAACATTTCGTCCACCGACACCCCGAAATCAAAGGGCGAATATATCGGGAAAGTCGGCTCGGTTGAGAATGGATTTTTAGTAATTGAAACTGACAAACTTATGACTGCAGGAGATGGAATCTGTTTTAACAGAGAATCCGGCGAGTTTTCCGGAACGGTCATTAATTTTGTTGATAAAAACAATATAAAAGTGCAGGATCCGACGGGAATCAGAAAAGGAACCGTCTTATTCCGGAATTTTGACAAGGATTTCTGCGACAGACTTGAGAGATCCCGAACGGAAAGGAAAATTGGTTTAAACTTCAGACTGGATAAAACCGGGGGCGGTTTTCTGATTTCTGCCGCAGATGAGGACGGTTTTCAGGTGGAGTCCGATTTTCCGGAGAGCGGGGAAACAGCAAAAAATCCGGAAAAATACAGGGAAATCCTTTCCCAGAGTCTGGCAAAACTCGGCGATTCCATATTCCGGTGCTGCGAAGTAACTGTAAATACCGATGCTTTGCCTTTCCATCCTGTTTCCGTCATTAACGGAATAAGGAGAAATCTCACCGACAGGCTGGAGAAAAAAAGGCTTGAAGAATATACTCCGGAAACCTTGAAGATGGAAAAAAACAGCGTCCCCTACCCTTCATCCTCTCTTGATTACAGGGGCAATGTGATGAACAGGCAGGCACTGGAATTCTACAGGCGGCACGGCGTCAAGAATATCTCCCCTGCTGCGGAAACAAACCAGAAGATGGACGGCAGGGTTGTGATGAAAACAAGATACTGCATCAAAAAAGAACTGGGATTGTGCGGAGGAGCTTTAAAAAAAGGAGAAGAACAGGCCCCATTATTTCTGACTGACAGGAAAAGCAGGCAGTTCAGGGTGGAATTTACCTGTGGACAGTGCGGACAGTGCGGAATGGAAATTTTCGGTTGATCGCAATAATATTTTTATTGTTAAAGCCGTTTTAACATGTATGAAAAAGAAAATTGCTTTAAAACATTTAATCTATACGGTTTTATCGGGCATACTCGCCTGTGTGATCTTAATTATTCCCCTGCCCTACGAATATGAAGCACCGGGCAAAACTATCCCCGCAGAATCGGTCGTGAAAGTAAACGGCGGATTTACAGGACATTCAGGGGAGTTTTTTATAACAACGGTTCTTAACGAACAGGCAAATGTTCTTCTTTACATCAATCATCTGCTGAACCCGGATTCAGTAATAAAAACACTGCAGACAGCAGACATTCCGAGCATCGGAACCCGGGAATATCTCTGCGCCCCTTTGACATCAGACCCTTCGGACATACAGACTCAGGAATCGGTTTACAGGGCAAAACTTTTTGCACTCCAGAAATTCGGCTATACTATTCCATCCAGATTTGCCGGAGTTCAGGTTACTGATTTCTTCCCGGGAAGCAAGGCAATCGGTATTCTGAAGCCCGGGGATATTATTACGGAGATTGACGGAGTGAGAATCAGACATCAGGTTTATCTTTACAGACATATTAATTCGCTATACGACAAACAAAAGGTTTTCAGGGTAAAATATATAAGAGACGGAGAAGAACACACTTCAGACATAGAAGCTATCAAAGATGAATCAGGGAGAATTTCACTAGGTATTTTCATGCAGACTTATATGCAGCGGGAAGATCTTCCTGTAAATATTGAAGTGGACACCACAGGATATTCCGGCTCGTCGGCAGGTCTTCCCATATTTCTGGAAATTTTACACCAGCTCAAAAAGGAAGATTTGGCAAAAGGAATGAAAATAGCAGCATCAGGTTCCCTTGACGAATTCGGAAATGTCCGTTCAGTTTATGGAGTTCGTTTTAAAGTAAAAGGGGCTGAGAAAAAAGGAATCAAATATTTCATTTGCAGTAAATGGAATTATGAAGAAGCGAAAAACGCAGCAAAGGGTATTAATGTAATACCCGTCAGCGACATCAACAAGGCTGTTGAAGAAGTGGAAAAGCTTAAAAATTGAGGTTTTTATGGCTATTAAAAATCGATTTGAAGACAGAGAATGGAAACTGCTTTCCTCGCTGCCTGCCTGGACCGCTATGGGAATACTTGCTGTTGAAGGCGGCATAATAAACTATATCCGGGGCTTTGTGGAAATTGGCAAAATGATTGAAAATTTCCAGAGAGAATTCAGCGGAAGCCAGCTTATTATGACAATCCTCGCCGACTATAACAGCAAGAAGGATAATTCTGTCCGACAGGAACCGGAGCAGTTTAACGATGAGGATATTTATCAGGTTGAAGAAACCGAGGCGGGAGAATACACTCAGAATATTTCCGAGATGAATATCATTTCCGGGAAGCCTTTTCCTATGAGTGAACTTCTGCAGAAGTGCAGACAGGCTGTTTTTATAGCAGAAAGTAAAATCGGTGTTGATGAAACATCAGCTTTCAAAAAGTTTATCGTAAAAATTGCAGAAATAATGGCAAATGCTTCAGGCTCAGGATTTCTTGGACTTGGAGAAAGACTCAGCCCAAAAGAAAAGGACGCAATAAGAGACATAAAAAAGGCACTCAATTTTGAACAGGCCTGATGGAGGTATCAGTGGAGCAATCCTGGAAAAACGGAGATTTTGTTGATCATTACAACAAAATCTACTCGATGAAAAATGATCAAATTGCAAACTATCTTGAATGTTTAAGCCTTAATTCCGACGATGTTTTTATAGATTTCGGATGCGGAAACGGAGATATGCTTTTTGAAGCTTCAAAGATAGTGAAACTTGCAGCAGGGCTTGACATGTCAGAGGATCAGCTCGAACTGGCAAAAGAAAAGACAAAGGGCTGTGCCAATGTGCAGCTTATCAAATCGGATTTTCTTTCTTATAACCCCGGGGATCTGATTTTCTCAAAAGCATCTGCAAGAAAATCACTACACCACCTCACTGATGATGAAAAAGTCAGGTTTATCGGAAAGATCGCTCCTTTTTTCAAAAAGGACTCGCTGTTTCTTATGGAAGACGGTATTTTTACATTTGACAGAAGCGAAACAGAAGAAAAACTGCCTCAGATAATGAGCGAAGCTGAAGTCTATTATAATCGGAAATGGCAAAACATAAAGGAAGATTTCACCCATTGCATTTTACATGAATTTCCGACGGGCATAAATCTGTGGGAGAAAGCTTTTGCTTCAGGGGGATTTGAAATTATCAACAGACATCATATCACCTGTTTTTACGCACGAATAATAGCAAAGAAGGTTGTTTAAATGGCTGAAACCGAAACTCTTACCCTTATTTCCCCCGGCTGCCTCGGAACCTGCTGGTATGGAAACTACCATTATCTGGAACCCT
Source organism: Bacillota bacterium (assembly GCA_021287065.1). Lineage (GTDB taxonomy): Bacteria > Vulcanimicrobiota > JAJTBE01 > JAJTBE01 > JAJTBE01 > JAJTBE01. The sequence continues at coordinate 8,526 of JAJTBE010000010.1, read as the reverse complement.
GGGCGGGATGCGAGCATGCCTGTGTTTACTGCTATGCATGCTGCCGTTCTGTTGTCAACGACAAACTCGAACAGATGGAAACAAGTTATACAAAGCCAAAACCTCTGTTTGAAGAAAATGAACTTCTGGCAAACATAGCATCAGAATTAAGGGATAATAAAGTTAAAACACTGAAGTTATGCCGTTTTACGGATATACTCACACCTTCATTCAAAAAAAGCGGCCTGACATATAAGATTTTGAAAACCATCTGTGAATCTGATGTGGAAAGAATTATTATCACCACCAAAGGAAAACCGGATGAGGATATTTTAAGCCTCATAAGGGAATATCCGCAGAAATTCTCGTTCAATGTGGCTGCGAAGCCTGATTCGGGAGTAAGGTTCGAACCTTATTCAACACCACTGAACAAAAGACTTGACGGAGCGGTAAAAGCTCAGGAAGCGGGAGCAAGGGTGACAATCCATATGGATCCCCTTATCACTGGGTTTGAAGATACGGAAGAAGTTATGGTTCCTTTTCTGGAAGATCTGAAAAAACGGGGGCTTAACAGGGTTATGTTCTCATACCTGCTTCTGTCTGACGACATTATAGCCAACATGAGAAAATCCATTGAAGAACCGGTTATGGAAAAAGTCCTTTCTTCGTATATAACTGATGATTCAAAACAGTGTCTTCCCACTCAGGCTGAAACCACATATTTCTTCCCATCACCAGAGGCAAGAACCCGGAGCGTTTCCACAATTTCCGGTTTGTTAAATAAAATGGGTTTTGATTTTGTTCTGTGTTCGATAAAAAATGATCCCGGCACCATAAACATAGAAGAAAAAACCTGTCCTTCATGCGACGGCAGCTTCTATGCCTAAAATCTGGCTTATGAACCTCGATGAGCTGGTCCCCCGGGACGACCTGCTCTACGAATCTTTTTATGTGCCTGTGATGGTGAAAAAAAATCTAATCCGGTATCTGATATGTATGGAACCGGGAGATTATTTCATTTCTGCGGGACATCTATGCCATGATTTTGCAGGATATATTGCAAATTTAAAAGGACTGAATCCTGATCTTAGCTGGCTGATTACCCTTGATAAAATTTCGACCCCCTATTCCCTTGCCTCATCAATCATTATGAATCCGGATGTTATGGAAATGCTCAGGGAAATGGGAAGAAAGGGAACCGCTACATTCGAACCATATCTGGAAACCACTGAAATCCTCAAGCTGTCTAAACTCACAGGCATTCCTTCGGGAAGAACTCCTGCAACCCTTGTCCGCACAGGGTTAATCCGGCAGCTTAACCACAAGGGAAGATTTGAGGAAATCGCAGTTTCCGCAGGTGCAAAAACCGCAGAGGGTTTTTATTCGGAAACACAGGATGGAATACTTTACGCTATCAGCGAAATGGATTCAAAAGGCTTCAAAAAGCTTATGCTCAGAAAAGCTGAATATGCCGGAGGAGCGGGAAACCTCAGCGGCACTCCCGATGAACTGATTAAAGCACTGCCGGAATGGTATAACGGCGGCGGTGTTAAGATTGAGGAATTCCTTGATCTTAAATGCACAATCGGCTCCCTTGCTCTTATCGGCGATGACGGGTATATGTATCTTGGTGATGATGAACAGATATTCGTTCACGGATTATGGAGCGGATTTTCCTATCCATGTTCGTGCAGAGAAACATCGATAAAAATCAGGAACCTTACTCTTAGTTTTGCGGAAATTATCTACAAAATGGGAGCCAGAGGCTACCTGAATATGGACTGGGGCATTGTCAACAGAAACGGTGAAAATGAAATCATCGCCATTGAGATAAACTTCCGGCATAATGGATTGAGCTGTATGGTGGATCTGGCTGCAGGTCTTCCCGGCGGGCTGAACGAGCATACAAACCTGCTTTACTATGGCAAATACTCACTCCCTGAAGGCATGGAAGATTTCAGTATGCTTGAAGCTGTAATCCGTAAAATTCAATTTGAAGGAAGAAGCCTGCTTATCGAAAAGCCGGATACAAACAGGGGCGTAATAATTTCGACGCCAATCCTTGACGGAAAAGCAGGTTTGCTGATTGTGGGTGATTCCGCTAAATATACGGAATCGGTAAGAGAACTTCTCAACCTTCATCTTCAGACCGAAACCCCGGTATCCGAGGTTTGCATTGAAAGATAAAATTGCAGTTGTCTTTTCACTGATCCTGATTTTTGCCTTCAATGCAGTTGACTGCTCGATTTCACCCCTTGTGGAGCCTCTGCATACTCATTTCGGAATTTCGACGCAACATGTTCTTTTATTTATATCATGGGGGACCATTGGAATTCTTGCAGGACTGATTCTTGGACCCGGTCTTGTTAAAACATATCAACCTAAGAATCTCATAATTGCAGCATCTTCTGTAATGGCTGTTTCTCTTATATTATTCCTTCTGGTTCACAACTTTACCGCAGCACTCTGGGCAAGGCTTATATTCGGCTTCTGTTCAGGCCTCATCGCCTCAATTATGTGGTGGGTTGCCTTTTATGGCGTTGACAGAGTTTATTATCAGGCAATGATTTCCGTTCTAATGTCTGCAAGAGCATTATCCACTGCATTCGGAGTGCCTTTCGCAGGCTTTTCATCGAAACATGCCGGACTCATTTTTCCATTTACTGTTTTTGCCGTTCTAATCCTGATCTCCGGTGCGGTTCTGTTTTTCAACCTGAGAAAAGCTGAAACAACATCGGGTGGATTCAACCCTGCAAGCCTTCTTAAAGATTACTGGTCAGCGCTGAAGCTGAAATACGGTTTCACCTTCTATCTCGGGTTTATGACAAACAGAATTTGCTATTTCGGAATTTATTCCATTGCCGGTATATGGTTTATCAAGCACTACGGCTTAAAAACGGAAAATATCGCAGCGGCGTTCTTTTACATCGGTCTTGGTGAAGCTCTGATCAATTTCTTTGTACCCAAATTAATTTCAAAATTCGGTTATGGATTTATGTTTCTTTCATCAATAGTGATGTCAGGGGCGGCGCTTTTTTCATTCATCAGCGGAAATCTTCCGGTTTCGGCAGCAATTGGGGCAATAACATTGTTTGTAATTATGGACAGGATTTATTGTATGGCGGTTGTAATTACTATTCCTGACATGTTTCCTGAATCGGAAAATAAAACTGTTTTTGGCACACTCAACACACTGACTGCATGGACGGGACTTGCAATCGTTTCCTGGTTTGCGGGAAAATACATGGATGCCATAGGCATTACAGCTTTTCAGTCGATCATCAGCTCCTGTTTTTTACTGGGCGCAGCTATTCTGATATTTGTTCAGTGGAAAACCGTACTGCGAAAAAATACAAAGGTGGGATAATATATGTTTGAATCTCTGAGCAGACAAGAACTCTTTCTCAATATATGGAGAAAAAGAGAGGAAAGGCATAATCTGAACGAAGAGGAACGGCATTTTCTCAAAGCTATGGAAGATCATCCTGAAATGGAAAAAGTGTGGAGCAGTGATTCCATTTATGATTCACTGAACCGGAAAAATGAAGAAAATCCATTCGCCCACATCGCTTTTCATTCGATTGTCAGAAATCAGATAGAAAGAAATAACCCCCCGGCTGTAAAAGAAGCATACGATTCCCTTATCTCACAGGGCGCATCTCCCCACGAAGCGGAGCATAACCTTATGATAATAATGGCAGACGAACTTTTCAGTATGCTCAAAGAACAGCGGACTTTTGATGAAGAAAATTACAGCAAAAGAATTAAAAAGTTTATAAGGAACTAAAGATCAAAATGCAGGAGATCTGCATATACGGAAAATCCGCAAAGATAGACCTGTTATCAGACGGTTTCCCTTTCAAAAAGCTTTGAAAGGCCAGCATAATCAAATCTTGAAGCAAGAGCAATCATAGTATCTGACAGATCTTCATTGATTTTTGCAATTTCGGTTATGAGTTCCTGCATTGAAGTCATATCACCGATTTCCAGAGCTTCAAGAAAACGGTTTTTGACTTCGTCAGGCACTGATTTAACTGCGTTTTTCATTATGTCATAAGATACGGCTACCGATTCAGCATCTTCGATGATACTTTTCTTAAACACATATTTAACTCCGGTAAGATTGTGGATTTTTCTGAAAATTTCCTCTTCACGGAATGGTTTAAGGATATATCCATCCATATCAGCCTTTGAATCGGTTTCAAGGGTTTCATTCAATACGCTTGCAGAAACAGCGAGGATTTTAACAACTTTCCCCTCTTCTGACTGCCTTATGAGTTTTGCAGTTTCAAATCCGTTTATACCTGGCATCTTTATATCAAGCAATATGACATGCGGCTTAAACATGTCAAACTGCTCTATTGCATGATTGCCGTCACAGGCTTCGGCAACGGAAAAACCGGCATGATTGAGAAGCTGAACCAGCATAAACCTGTTTGTTTCGTTATCATCCACCACGAGAATCCGCCATTCCTGCTCGCCCGGAGCAAGGCAGGAAACATCGGAAAATGCTGACTCAACATATCTGGCAGTATTTGACTCAACTGCCTTTGCTTCAAAATCAAAACTGAAAACCGTCCCTGAATCAACAGCACTTGAAAACTTCAAATCACCGCCAAGAAGTCTGGCATACTGTCTGCTGATGGGCATACCGAGGCCTGTTCCCGTATTGGAGTTAATACCGCTCCTTGTCTGCTCAAACGGGGCAAATACCTTGTTTATCTCGTCTTCTGCTATACCACAGCCCGTATCCTCAACTTCAAATTTAAACCTGAATACGGGGTCTCCCCCGTATTGATGAGCTATTAATTCGCTTCCCACAGTTACCTTAATTCCGCCTTTTTCCGTAAATTTGACGGCGTTGGTAAGCAGATTGCTTAAAATCTGACGCACCTTTTCCCTGTCGGTGTAGATATCCGGAAATAAATACCCGTCTTCAATGATGTAAAAATATAAGCCTTTCATCTGAGCCTGGGCGCTGAACATAAGCTCAATATCATTGATTAATTCCCTGAGACTGAAGCTTGTTTTATTTATCGTAATTTTGCCTGCTTCAATTTTCGACATTTCGAGCACATCGTTGAGAAGTGCCAGAAGATGGTTTCCGCTTCGGTTTATTATGTCGAGGTATTCCCTCTGAACAGGTTCGAGATTATGATTTCTCATTAAAAGCTGAGTGTATCCGAGAATAGCGTGCATAGGGGTTCTGATTTCATGAGACATGTTTGCAAGAAACGCACTTTTGGCTTTGTTGGCAAGGTCAGAGGCTTCCTTTGCCTTTAAAAGTTCCTTTTCCATTCTTTTTCTTTCGGAAATATCCACTTTTACTTCCGCAACAACCCATTTCCCTTTGCTATCCTGATAAGGAATGGAAGTAACCTGAACAGGCCTGTCTTTTTCCTTAACAAGTTTATACTCCCATATTGTAACAACTTTACTATCTATAGCTGCGGGAATACCGCAGTTTTCACAGGGTGCCTTGTGATCACAAAAGTATTCGTAACATTTTTTGCCCTTATTATCCCCATATATTTTCTGCCATTCAGGGTCTATGTACAGGAGGTTGAAATCCTCATCGATTATATCCAGTCCGGTTTTTGTAGCTCCAAGAATATATTCGATCTGTTGTTTCAGAGTTTCGATCTGACGATTGGACTCTCTGAGTTTAACCATCAGTTCTTCGGTTTTCTGTCTCTGTATTGTGGCATCCTGCATGATACTCAGTGCAGCTTTTCTTGATCTTTCGAGATCGGTTGTCCGCTCTTTAACCAGTTCCTCAAGGTGGTTTCTGTGAAGGTTAAGTTCCTTCAGCATAGCTTTACGCTCTGTAACATCAACAGCCATGCTCATAACAGTTCTTCTGCCGTCCGGCAACTGTCCGAGAGGCGATGAGCTGAAATCCCAGATTCTCTTCTCTCCGTTTTTAATAGTGAGTGTAAATTCGCCTTCATGAATTCTTTCCTGAATACCATAAAGGGAAGTGAATCTCTTACAGGCGTTTTCAATACTTACGCCGTAAACCTTTTCACTCCAGGAGTTGAGATTTGGTATTTCGTTGTGAGTATATCCCGATATCTCTGACCATGATTTGCTGATTTTCAGAATTTCCCCATCTTCTGCATGAATAACCAAAGGATATGGAGATTCCTCAACCACCATAGACATTTTTGACTCGCACTCATACAGAGCTTTCAGGATTTCTCCATAGTCAGTGAATTTGAGATTTTCTCTTGTTATGTTACAGTTTTCAGAGCGGCATAAACTGCTTTCTGCGGATTTGTTGTTTTCATATAAATCCATATTAAACCACCTGACATTAACTTAAAATGGGTGCCGGTTCCACCACTTCAGCCATACTTTTTACCGGCAGAGAGAAATAGAATGTACTGCCACTTCCCGATTTACTTTTGAGCCCGATACTACCACCGTGGGCTTCAACAGCAAGTTTACAGAAATTAAGACCGAGGCCTGTCGAATGAAATTTGGTAGTTTTATACATACGTGCGACTGTAAACTTTTCAAAGATTTTGCTTTGATACTCTTCAGGTATTCCATAACCGGAATCCTGAACTGATAATTGAATTGAGTGTTCATCCGATAGCCAGGTAATTCTCACAATGGTATCAGATGGAGAGTATTTTATGGAGTTCATAACAAGATTGGTGATAACTCTTCTCATTAACTGTCTGTCAGCCCAGGCAAAAACAGTATCTCCTGACACATCGAGTTCTATATTCTTGTCTTTAGCCAGAATTTCGCAATAGGACAATGCTTCCCCCACTAAAATCTTCATGTCGATTCTCTGCAGATGTACCGGCATTTTTCCAGCTTCAAGACGGCTGATATCAAGCAGGGAATTGACCATTTCAGTTATCTGAACAACTGACTGATTGGCAGATGCAAGCATGTCAAAGTTTTCGCCGCCAATGCATTCTGCATCGAGCATCAGCATTTGAAGAACAAGAACAGTGGATGTAAGCACCGAGCCAATATCATGAACAATCATGTGGGTAAGATTGTCTTTTAGTTCTTCCTGTTCCTTGAGAGCTTCGTATTTTGCTTTTAATTCGCCCTGAAGCCTGCGTATTTTGAGCTGGTTTTCAATTCTGACTCTTACTTCCTCAAACTGGAAAGGTTTGGTGATATAATCGACGCCACCTGCGCCAAAAGCCTGAACTTTATCTATTGCTTCATCAAGAGCGCTGATAAAAATCACCGGAATTTCACTAAGGCTATTGCTGTCTTTTAGTCTTTTACAGACTTCGTATCCATTCATTCCGGGCATTTTTATATCAAGCAGAATCAAATCAGGCGGTTTTTTTGCGGCAGCTTTCAGTGCAAAATCCCCCCGTGGAAATGAATAAACCTGATACCCCTGTTCTTTCAGCATTCTCCCGAGTATCATAAGATTGTTGGGAGAATCGTCGATAATCATGATACTTTCTTTTTGTCCAGCTACCATACCCCACTACTCCATAATAATTATTTTTAAATTTACATTCCATCCATGTGAGACTTAGAAAGACATCGAATCACTTCGGGATATCTCAGTCATACATGGAAGTTAACCCCAACCTTATGGCATATTTGGTAAGCTGAGCAATGTTATCGATCCCAAGTTTTTCCATAATGTGATTTCTATGAGTATTTACTGTGTTAAGAGATATTCCAAGAGAAATTGAGATATCTTTTGATGTTTTTCCCTCTGCAATCATCTGGAGAATTTCTCTTTCTCTTGAAGTCAGTTCCTGATTGCTGTTCTGCTTATCTTTTTTCAATAGTTCTACATAATCTTCAATAGCTTTTTCCTTGAGCGCATTGCTCAGATAAACCTGCCCGTTCATCACGGCATTAATAGCCAGATGCAGTTCCTGAAAGGCGCAGTCTTTAAGTATATACCCCGATGCTCCTGCTGAAAGCGCATCTTTAACCAGATTTTTATCTTTGTGCATTGACAGAATAATAATTTTCATAAAGGGATTGTCGCTGCAAATCTGCTCAGTAGCGTCAATTCCGTTCATGTCAGGCATGGAAAGATCCATAATGACAAGCTGGGGATTCAGTTCTTTTATCAGCTTGATGGCGACTCTGCCGTCTGAAGCCTCGCCAACAATATTAAACTGAGAATCTTTACCAAGAAGGGCTTTTAAGCCTTCTCTCATCAGTTTATGATCATCCGCTATAAGTATTTTTATACCCATATATCCTCTCACAGGCATGTATTCTCCTGGTAAATAAGAAACCGCAACCAATGCTGTGTTATATATCTTTAACAGCATCTATTCTTAAGAAATCCCCGGAACACATTCAGGATTCAAAATAGCATGAAGAATCCCTAAACCGGGATATACCATAAGAATTACATCCTTTGCCATAAAACCCTACATTTTTCCTAAAAAACATGGTTCTTTTTTATAATCTGTATTGATGACCTTCAGGAAACAACAAATAGACCGTTAACAAACTCCGGCAAATTTTAATATCGGTTAAACTACATATTTTTTTAGTCAAAAAATACACAAAAATGTTTATATAAAGTTTTGAGTT
>JAJTBE010000217.1 GCA_021287065.1 Bacillota bacterium | reverse complement strand
AGAATAAGCGTAAAGGAAACCAAAACTTCTATTGTGGATAAGCCGTTTTTCTTTTTTGTTAAAAAAAGTTTTCGCATAACTATCCCTCTTAATTAAAGATAGGGACTTAATAATTCCAACCATCTGTTTCTGTTTATAGTTCCACAGCGAAAAAAAGGCTGTTGATTAAAAAAATCAGCCATTCAAAATCCCGCTTACCAGATTTCTGAATTCGGAAAGATTAAAAGGTTTTTTCATATAGTTGTCAGCTCCCGCTTTTTTTACTCTTTCCTGAATATCCGGTGATATCATTGAAGACACCACCAGTATATGGATATTTTTATAGTCATCGCTGAATTTGATCAGTTTTGCAATAGAGAGTCCATCCAGTTTTGGCAGAATAATATCCAGAATCAGAAGGTCCGGTGGAGAATCCTGAACTCTGCGGTAAAGATCAAGTCCATTGTAAAAGAACTCAAATTCGCATCCACTGAATTTCTGAAGCACAGCTTTCATCAATTCGGACAAAGGTTTGTCGTCCTCTGCAATATATACTTTTTTCATATGACTACCTCCCTAAAACTGTGCTGATATTCAGGAAAGGTAAGCCGAGAACAACAATCAGGATACCGACAAATAATCCAACAAACACCATTATTATCGGTTCCAGAATACTTGTAAGGGCTTTGAGGGATACCTCAACCTGAGTGTCATAAAAATTGGCCATTTTATCCATCATTTTTTCAAGTCCCCCTGATTCCTCACCAGTGGATATCATTGTTATAGCCATTGAGGTGAACTGTTTGCTTCTCCTGAGAGGCTCTGCGATTGACTCGCCTTCCCTCCAGTTTTTAATGGCATCAATGATTACTTTTTCCATAACTGCGTTGCCTATGCTTCCGGAAACAAGCTCCATTGTTGTCAGAAGAGGGACACCGCTGGAGTATAAAACACTTAGTGTTCTTGAAAATCTTGAAATGGCAAGTTTCTGAAGGAGTTTACCCACAACCGGAATTCTCAGCAAAATTGTATCTCTTACAATTTTTCCCTGACTTGTATTGAAAAACTGTTTGAGAATAACAATGCCGATAATCAGAACAATAGCTGCATATATCCATATTTTACCGAAAAAGTCAGAAACATCGATAAAAAATTGAGTAGGGGCGGGGAGCTTCGATGAAAAACCGGCATAGATATCCTTAAAAACAGGGATTCCAAAAATCAGAATTCCACACATGATTGTGAAAGCAAAAATTAAAATCGTAACAGGGTAATAGAGTGAACCATAAACCCTGTTTTTAATGTTCTCCGTGTTTTCGATGTAATCTGCAAGTTTAAACATGATATATGGCAGTTTTCCACCTGCTTCACCGGCAGAAATCATTGATACATAGGTGGTTGAAAAAACAGTGGGGAATGAACGGAATATATCAGACAAAGATTTACCTTCGTTCAAACCTGCATTGGTTTCATATAAAATCTCCCTGATGGTTGCATTTTCACTGTCTTCGAGCATTGATCCGACAGCTTTTCTTATAGAAACACCGGCATCCAGCAGTGAAGCAAATTGTTGTGTAAATGCAAGCAGCTCTTCTCCGCTAAGTTTTAATCCACCAATATTAAGAACACCGGGTATTCCTTTTTGTTTCTGATGCATTGGAGTCAGTTTTGTAACTATCAGATCTCTTTCCGACAGAAGCTGAAGAGCAGCATTTTGATCTGATGCTTCAATAGTTCCTGATGATTTAACTCCACTTTTGTCCTGAGCGGTAAAAATAAATTGCGGCATATCTGTTCACCTCTTATTCAATCGCCAAGCTTAAAGCTTCTTCGATGCTGGTAACACCATTCATTGCCTTTTCCACAGCATTCTCAAACAGGGTTGTAAAACCAGATTCTCTGGCAGCACTCTTTAATTTTTCCTGAGTGAGTTCGCTTTTGGGCATTTTTCTGATATTCTGATTGATTTCCAGCAGTTCTCCTATTCCTATTCGTCCTTTGTAGCCAAGGTTGTTACATACGGGGCATCCTTTTGGTTCATAAATGTTGTATGTATCGGGAAGTCCTTTAAGTCCGAGTGATAAAATCTGGTCAGGAGTTGGAAAGCCAGGCTTTTTGCATTGATTACATAATCTTCTGATTAATCTCTGCGCTAAAACTCCGAGAAGTGATGCCATAATCATATATGGCTGAATACCCATGTCAACGAGTCTTGTTATTGCTGATGCCGAATCATTGGTGTGAAGAGTGCTGAATAACAGATGTCCTGTCAATGAAGCCCTGACGGCAATTTCAGCAGACTCAAGATCACGAATTTCTCCAAGCATAACAATATCAGGATCGTGTCGTAATATTGATCTTAATCCTCTTGCAAAAGTAAAACCGATTTCAGAATTGATCTGAAATTGTGTAACTCCGTCAAGCTGGAACTCAACGGGATCTTCCAGAGTGACTATTTTTACATCAGGTTTGAGGATTTCTTTCATTGTGGCGTAAAGCGTAGTGCTTTTTCCCGAACCTGTAGGTCCCGTAACAAGAACAATTCCATGAGGTCTGGTGGCAATTTTTCTCCACTTTTTAAGTAAGAATGTTTCAAAACCCATATTTTCGAGGTTTCTGCCCATGCTCACTGTATCAAGAACTCTTATCACCACAGATTCCCCAAAGAGATTTGGAATTATGGAAATTCTTAAATCATAAAGTCTGCTGTCCACTTCAATAGAACTTCTTCCATCCTGAGGCAGTCTTTTTTCAGCTATATCCATATCAGCCACAATTTTTATTCTTGAAACCACTGATTTAAACAGATCTGTCGGAGGAGGAGGGAAATCATGCAGAACGCCATCAATCCTGTATCGTAAAGAGGCTCTGTTTGCAAAGGGTTCAATGTGGATATCGCTTGCCCCAAGTCTCACCGCAGACATAAGTATATGGTTCAGCAGCTTGATTACAGGCGCATCAGCATCTTCCACCTGAATTTTCACATCATCAGACTTTTTTATCTGTGGTTTCTGCTCATCAGTAATTTTCTTTAGAAACTGCTCTGACTGACTGACAGCAAGATAATTTCTGTTTATTGCCTCCTCAATATCATATTTCAAAGCAACAGTAAGTTCAATATTAAGTCCGGTAAGTTGTCGTATGTAGTCTTCAGTCATTAGATCTTCAGGATCCGAAGTAGCAAGAAAAAGCCTTCTGTCTATTAAAAACAGGGGAAGAACGGTGAGTTTTCTGGCAACATCCTCGGGTACTTTTGTTAAAGCTTCGTCCTCAGGGTGGTATCGTTCGAGGAAAATTGACGGTCTGTCATAAAAAGCTGATAAATGGGCAAGGATTTGTTTTACTGACAGCAATCCCTCTTTTACAATTAAACGCCCCGGATCCCCCCCCTGCTCTGACTCAGAACGGGCTTCTTTAAACTGTTCGGGAGTGAGCAGACTTTCGATTCCTGATAGCCATTCCGTCATTGTTTTCTCCTTTACTAAAGAGATAGTCCGATAGCTGATTTGTATTTGTTGATATTGCTGATTTCGATGTTTTTATCTGGCTTCAGCTTTTTCAGAGAGTCTGTTTCCACCGGCAAACTGATAAAACTTTCAAGCCTTGAGGATAAACCTCCGAAAACTGAACTCCCGCCTGTAAGGAAGATTTTTTCGAGCAGGATATTGGAATTGTTGAATTGTGTAACAAAAAACTTCAATGCTTTCCTTATCTCAGTTTCCCAGTTTGATAAGAAAGGTTCGAGGGCAATCTCTTTTAACATGACATCATAGTTGAGTTTTTCCTGTTCAGCTTCATTCCAGCTATTTTGTTTCCACATTTGAAATGCATGGGTAAAATCACCGCTTGCTATTGCAAAATCTCTTGCATAATAAGGAAATCCATTTCTGACTACAATTACATGAGTATATTTAAAACCGATATTAACGATTGCGTAGAATCTGTCTGAAGGAAGTGAATTATTTGCCATTAATTCTCTTGCCAGTGCAAGCGCAGGTATTTCAAGCCGTTCTTCCTTCATCCCACAGTTTTTGATAAGGAATTTGTGGGTTTCAACCTGATCTTTATGGATTGCAAAAAAAAGTATTCCGGTAGTATCTTTGCTATGGTTTAGTGGTGGTATTTTTACATAGTTAAGAACAATATCATTGAGCGAAAATGGTATCAGCTTGTGAGCTGCAGATGGGACTGCCAGTGCCAGTTCTTTGTCCGAAAGTTTGGGCATGTCCATATATCTGCAGATAATTCCAGGCCCGTGAACACTGCCTGCCAGAGCAAGATCGTATTTGGAATTGGATGATTTAGCTTTTTCAACAGTCATTTTAACAAGATCTTTAAGCGCTTCATCTGTGGCTGCATCCTCAAGAAATTTTCTGCCTTCAAGGATTTTGCATTCGTCAAGATACTCAATTTTTTTATTGTCCGGGTTAACAACTGCTGTTTTTATACTGTGAGTTCCAATATCAAGACCCAATACCGCAAGCTTTTTAAACATTTCAATCCTCCGCAATATGGAGTAAAAGCAGATGGTTTCATTGATGCTGCAATATCTGTTTTAAAAGGAAAAGGGTTCTTATTTTTTGGGGTTTCCGGTAATCTCCACATAGCTATTTTCTGTGAATATTCATGTTTTCCTTCGAAGGAAAAAACTGATAAAAATATAAAGTATTATGTATGAAATTAGTATTTGTTTGTGAAAAGTATAAGTCAAAACTGGTAAAAGCCTGCGGTATAATGGAGCAGGTAGTGTCCGTTTCCGGTTTTCAGACCGCCAGATGTGAGATAGATGAGGCGGGACAGGATGCCAAAGAAAATATAAAAGCTCTTTCCGGGGCGGACCTTCTGGTTATTGGTACAGAACCAACCGGGTGGGATGGAGTCATTTCGGATAATCTGAAAAAATTTATTGCTTCTTGTTCGCATATTGAGGGACGTAAGGTTGTGGTCTTTTCACTGAAGAAATTGTTCGGCGATAAAAAAGCTCTCAAAAATCTTATGAAGGCAGTTGAAGAACGGGGAGGATTCCTTTTCGACTTTGATATTATTGCCGGCGAGCAGGATGCCAAAGCATTTGCGGAAAGACTGAAATCGGCAAAAAAATGAAAAAGCCATAAGTTATGCAATTTTCTTTAAAAGAGGAGTTACTCTTTTTTAATTGAAAATATATTTTTTATTAAATCAAAGGGGGTTGTAAAATGAAAGCTGTTGTTATGGCTGGCGGAGAAGGCACTCGTCTTCGCCCACTAACATGCAACAGGCCCAAACCGCTTGTGCCTTTGTGTAATAAACCGGTTATGGAGTATATTATTGAGCTTCTGCGTGATGCAGGAATTACGCAGATAGTGGTTACTCTTCATTATCTGGCAGATGAAATTGTCAGCTACTTCGGAGATGGTTCCGAATGGGGAGTACAGATTATGTATTCCGTAGAAGACGAACCCCTTGGAACAGCCGGAAGCGTCAAAATGGTGGAAGACTACCTCGATGATACATTCATTATCATCAGCGGCGACTCACTCACCGACTTCAATCTTCCGGAAATCATTAAATTCCACAAGGAAAAGAAATCGCTTGCCACCATCACTCTCACCAGAGTTGACAACCCGCTGGAATTCGGCGTGGTTATCACTCAGGAAGACGGAGCAATCAGGCGTTTTCTCGAAAAGCCTTCGTGGGGCGAGGTTTTCAGCGATACTATCAATACAGGCATATATGTCATTGAGCCTGAAGTTCTTAAACTCATGCAAAAACATGGCAATTATGACTGGAGTAAGGATATATTCCCAAAACTGCTGGAAGATGAGAAACCTCTCTATGGCTATGTTACCAATGGATATTGGTGCGACATAGGCAATATACAGCAGTACAGAAATGCCCAGGTCGATATGATTCAGGGCAAGGTTAAGGTCAATCTGCCCGGTGAGAAACTTGGCAGAAACATCTGGCTCGGTGAAAATGCTGAGGTTCATCCCAGTGCAAAGATCGAGGGTCCTGCCGTAATCGGCAAAAACTGCCGTATTAAGGAGAACGCCCAGATCGACGAATACACTATTCTTGGAGACAACTGTATTATCGAAGACAGTTCCGTTCTTCACAGATCCGTTCTCTGGAACAATGTGTATATAGGCAAAAACAACAGGATGTCCGGAGCGATTATCTGCCGTCAGAATACCATAAAAAACAATGTGGTAATCAACGAAGGCGCAGTTCTCGGCGATAAAGTGTTTATCGGTTCCGGCGCTGTCGTCCAGCCTCAGGTTAAGGTATGGCCCGATAAGAATATTGAAGCCGGCGCAACGGTTAATATGAGTCTTATCTGGGGCGTAAAATGGCCTGGTTCGCTGTTTAGCATTGATGGAATCTCAGGACTGGCAAATATCGAAATTACACCGGAATTTGCCCTTAAACTGGGAGCCGCTTATGGTGCTTATCTGGCAAAAGGTTCTGCTGCCACCACAAGCCGTGATTCACATCCGGCTTCCCGTATGCTCAACCGCGCTATAATCTGCGGTCTTTCATCAGTAGGCGTCGATTGTTATGATCTCAGGGTCAACCCCACGCCTGTAAGCAGATTTGTTCTGAAAGATACGGGAGCAAAGGGTGGAATTCACACCAGAGTAGATCCCAGAGACCCAAGAAATATTCTGATTGAATTCTATGATGAAAAAGGAATCAATATCAATAAATCCATTGAAAGAAAACTTGAAAACATCTTCTTCCGTGAAGATTTCAGGCGGACCTCAATGGACGAAGTCGGATCAATCGAATTTCCGGCAAGAGCAATTGATTCATACAACGATGGATTTTTCAATAATCTTGATGCGGAACTGATTCGTAAAACCAGTTTCAAGGTTATTCTCAGTTACGGATTCGGTATGGCTTCACTCGTGCTGCCTCACATTCTTGGCAAGCTCGATTGCGAAACTATTTCAATCAATGCTTATCTGGATGCCCAGCAGGCAGTCGATTCAATGATGAAGATGGAAGAAAGCCTTACCAATCTGAGAAATATCGTAACAACTCTCAATGCCGATATAGGTGTCAGAATTGATATGGACTGCGAAAAACTGATCGTTATCGATGATAAAGGCCACGAAATTGCAGACAACAGGCTTCTTGCCCTGTTCACCCATCTGGTTCTTAAACACCTTGACCACGGCATCGTAGCTGTTCCCATTACTGCTCCCTCAGTAATTGAAGGAATAGCACACAAACATGGCGGAAAAGTGATTGTCACAAAGAGCGACGGCCGTTCGTTGATGCATACCGCATCACTGGGCGAACAGAAGATCGCATTTGCGGGACATTCCAACGGATCATTCATATTCCCGTCATTCCATTCCTCATTTGACGCAATGTTTGCATTCTCTAAGCTGCTTGAATTTATGGCAAAAGAAAAACGGAAGCTTTCGGAAATACTTGAGGAACTGCCTGAATTCCACATGGCTCAGACCACAGTTGACTGCACCTGGCAGGAAAAAGGCAAGATTATGCGCCTTATGATTGAGCTTCATGAGGATAAACCGATTGAAGTAATCGAAGGTCTCAAGATTTTCTTCGACAAAGCCTGGGTTCTGATGCTGCCCGATCCGGCTACTCCTGCATTCCACCTGTTTGCAGAAGCTGATACGGATGAAGAAGCCAGAAAACTTCTCGGTGAAATCAAGCAGACCATCGAACGGCTTAAGGAAGATGCGCCTGTTCGTGTTGAAGAGAATAAAACCGAAGAGAGGGAAGCTCTGGAAAAGGTCCGCAAGGAAAGTAAGGAAAACGGAGATGCAAAAGAGCCTGCCAAGCAGAAATACCTTTCTGTGGAAAGAGCATTCCATTTCTGGATTCCCGGTAAGTATCTCGGAGTTAAGGCAAGAAGCTTTAAGGAATTTGTTGATGCAATTCATTATATTGATGCGGTTTCAATCGATTTCCACATGAACAAGGGCGATTTTGCCAACTGGCTCGAATACGAACTTGATTATCCGAGAGTAGCTGAAAAAATTCGTGCTCTCAAAGATGACGGACTTCAGGGAGAAGCCCTCCGCGACAAGCTCACAAACATATTAAGTTAGGAGTTGTTACTATGACTTTCTGGAATGATGTAAGAAACAAGCTCAAACAAAAGACAACCGCTTGTGATATTACGGTAGATATATACAAGAAGGTCGCCTCATCAGGCGTCAATATGCTTGGTATTATTAAGCCTTCATTTTATCTCGGACAAATGTCGGTTTTGACCCTGGACTTTCTCGGTTATGTCGAAAACTTCCTCACTGCGGAAGATGGAGACTGGGGCGAATATCTGAAGTTCATGCTTTATCTCAGGGAAAGCTCAAAGAGACTTCTGGTGAATATTCAGAATCTCAACGGTCCCCTCAGTTCTCTTATCAACATGACCGAAGAGATCTTCGAAGGTGAAAATGATGCCGATGATGATCTTGATGATGATGCTGAACCCGAACCCATTGATGACAAATATAAAGTCACCATTGAGGAAATGAACGAGAAAAAAGACAGTGAACCCACAGGGCTGGAAGAAATCAATGTTACCCGTGAAGATATGGCTTCCGACTACGAAACCCTTCGCGAGGAGCTTAAAGTTAAGATAAGATCAGCAGAAGTACCTGAAAAAGTGGTTAATGCCCTTTCAAAGGAAATTGCTGATGTTTATCAGGAATGCATCCAGCTTGCAAAGGAACTCTACAGATTGAGAAATTGCCCGGATGGCGATGTCTCAACCCTGCTTTCAATTCTTGTTGACATTCAGTACGGCCTCTGCCACGAAATGAACCGTCATCTTCTCGAAGATGTTATGGTTGAGGAACAGTTCCAGTTTGATCCGGGTATTCTTACCTGGACAGCCCACTTCCTCGCAGAGTTTTCGGAAAAATTCAATGAGGAATATAAAACGGAGGCTTCAGCTTAAAATCGATGAATACATTTCCTTTTCCGGGAGGCGTTCACCCGCCTGACTATAAGGAACCGACATCGACTGAGTTGATTGAAGTTGCCGAACCACCGCAGGAAGCGGTTATTCATCTGTTACAACACACAGGGGCGCCCGCAGCGCCCCTTGTTAAGGTTAAGGATGAAGTCAGAACAGGCCAGCAAATTGGCCATTCCGATTCTTTTATCACCGCTTCCGTTCATTCTTCAATCACAGGAACCGTTGTCGCAGTTGAACCAAGACCACATCCTGTTTATGGAGAATCCAAAGCTGTGGTTGTTGCCAATTCAGGCTTTGATATGATCGATTATAAACCTATGAACAGGAATTGGCAGGATTTGCAGCCGGCGGATATTATCAGCTATATCCGTCAGGCAGGTGTAGTCGGACTTGGAGGAGCAGCTTTTCCCACGCATCTGAAACTGACGCCTCCACCTGATAAGAAAATTGATGTTTTGCTGATCAACGGAGCTGAATGCGAACCTTTTCTGACCAGCGACGACCGTCTTATGAGAGAACGGGCTGAAGAAGTCGTCGAAGGCATAAGAATCCTTAAAAGAGCTACAGGAGCCACACAGGTTATTGTTGTTATCGAGGATAACAAACAACTTTCCATTAGCTCAATGACTCAGGCGCTTAGAAAACTGGAGGATTCGTTAAACCCTATCAGTCTTTGTGTTATTCCGACACGGTACCCACAGGGTTCTGAAAAACAAATGATTTACTCGGTTACCGGAAAAGAGGTCCCCAGTGGCGGACTTCCTGTTGATATTGGCGTAATTGTGCAAAATGTAGGCACGGCATTCGCGGTATTTGAAGCAGTGGTAAGAAACAAGCCTTTGTATGAAAGGGTTGTTACGGTAACAGGGGATTGTGTGGAAAATCCGGGTAATTTTGTTGTTCGTATAGGTACTCCCTTCAGACAGCTTGTCGAAACTGCCGGTGGATTAAGCAAAGAGCCGGTTAAAATTATTTCCGGCGGACCTATGATGGGAATCGCCCAGTACACCCTCGAATCAGCAGTGGTTAAAGGCACATCGGGCATAGTTCTTATGTCTGCTGAAATGGCAAAAGTTTATGAGCCTTCCAACTGCATCCGCTGTGGTTTCTGTATTAGTCATTGCCCACAACAGCTTATGCCCCAGATGATTATGAAGCTTGCAACAAAGGAAAAATGGACGGAAATCAAATACCAGTATAATCTTATGGATTGCATGGAATGCGGTTGCTGTGCTTATTCCTGTCCGGCAAAAATACCTCTTGTTCAGTGGATTAAGCTGGCAAAATACAAAACCAGAATGCTGAAAATCTAATCGAACCTTTGTTCTATGATTTTTTATTCTTTCTCTTTTGTTTTCTCATGTTTTTGTATATTTCTTCTTCTTCAGATTCTTCTTTTTCCAGCTCCATCATAAGCTTAGCTTCATCTTCCTGCCTTTGTCTGTATAGTGCTATGCCTTTTGATAGAGCAGAGTAAAATTCAAATACCGGGTGGAAAATTATTGCAATAAGGATAATATTGCCGATTATATCAGCGCTGTTTGTAAATGCGTAAAGTTTTACGGAAGAAGAGAAAAATTCCCCGGGCATAGCTGAGAGTTTTCCCGGCAGAATCCACATAAGGAACATACCTGTAATCATACCGTTTGCAAAACTGTAGGATCTGCTTTTCGCCTGTTCATAAAAATCCTTGCACCTTAAAAGCAGTATGCTGAGAAAAATAATCGTTGCGCCTGTCAGATAGTTTAGGGCGGCATATCTTACGGAATCGGCGCTTTCCCCTATAATGACAACAGCTAATCCAGACAATGAAATAAACAGAAGCTGTCCGCCCATAAAAGAAATCTGTTTTTGCTCCTCAATTATTAGGGGTAAAAAATCAGAGAAAAACATAATCGAAACAGTAATTACACTGAAAGCCAGAAAAAACCGAAGCACAAACTGCAGTATGTTTTCGTGAACAGGGAAAACAAGTCTGAAAACCACAACAGCCAGAAGCAGCAGAAGAGAATATACAACCCCCCTGATTAGGCTGGGAATTTCAGGAACGAGAAAAGGTTCGGTTTTTTTCGTTAAAGCTTCATCAATGCCATTAATAGTGTGTAGTTTTACTGTTTCGCCGGAATCATCGGGAGATATTTGATTTTCACCTGAGGTTTCAGGATGTTCAGCAAGGTTTACTTTCTGTTTTTCCTCCATTCTGAAAATAAAAAGAAAAGCAAGTGAACCCGGAATAATAAGAAACGAGAAAATAAGTGACAGTTTTCCCGCTGAATTGAAAAACATCTGAAAATAACTCTCAGGTGAGAAAAACAGAATGAAAAGAGCCAGAGAAAACACAATTCCGTGAAGGAACCGGAATGTGATTTTAAAACTGTCTTTTTCATCAATGTTCATAATGTTTTTTATCTTATATGATTGCTATAAAAACCCTTTATCTGTATAATTAACAAATAATCCCGAAAATTACCTGATTTTTTTAGAGGATACTTTGACAAAAATCAGAAATATACTGCATCAACAAGTATGCAAGGCAGGTTAATAAAGTTTTTCAGCCTTTATTTTTTATTAAACGAAAGGGGACAGACAGAGCATGAAACGCAAACTATGGACGCTGTCTGCCTGTATTGCAGTGTTGCTGCTCTGCATTACAGCATTTGCACCGGTTTTTGCCCAGAACATGACCAGACCTGATATGGTAAACTTCATATCTGAAGATGGTCTTGCTGACGGCACACCTGTTACTGTTACAGTCGATTCAAACGACTGGATCTGGATTGGTTCAGCCAGCATCGACAAAGAGGGAGTTGGAGGGTTATCTGTAATCAACAGAAACCGCCACATCTTCTCATTCAACACTTCTGACGGACTTGCAGCCAATGCAGTCAATGATGTAACCTTTGATCCCAAAGGCGACTGCATCTGGGTGGCTACATCCAACGGTCTGACCTGCTGGGACAGCAAAACCGGCAAAATGACCTCTTATACTTCATCAAACAGTGAACTTAAAACTAACGACATTAATGTTGTTTATGTAGATCCCGAAGGAAACCGCTGGATAGGCTCCAACGGACAGGGACTCTATATAATGAGGCAGGGCGGAAGCTCAATCGAGTCGATTAAAAGCCCCTTCAACAAAATAACCTGTATCAAAAGAGACAGAAAAAGCAGACTCTGGGTCGGCTCTTTCGAAGGCATAGCCTATCGCGAAGGCTCAGTCTGGATCTCTTATGAAAAAGCACAGTCAACCCTTCTTGACAACAAGATATTTGATGTTGCGGAAGGTCCCAACGGTGAAATTATTGCAGCCACAAAAAAGGGCCTTGCAGTATTTGACGGTATCACCTGGAGCGTCAACGAAGCCCGTAATGCACAGCTTCCCGTAAAGCACACTACTTCAATCCTCGTTGACAGCAAAGGCAACATCTGGGTTGGAACCTGGGGCGGCGGAGTCGTTCTTTTTGACGCACGCAAACAGAGAGCAATAGTCTTCAACAGAAAAAACTGCGATATCATGGACAATCAGGTTGCTTCCATGTCATTCGATTCTGCTGAAAATGTATGGCTCGCCACAGCCCGCGGAGTTTCCCACATTATCGTCAATCCTATTAAGGTAACTCCCGAAGTTGTAACATGCACTACAGAAAATGCTTTCAGATGGGAAAACCGCTCATCACAGCCCGAAAGCGAAGTTACAATAACCAACTCACTGCCCGTAAACCGTTACGGTTATGTTACATGGGCTTACGGCGCATATTTCTCAAATAAAGACTATGATCAGGTTGACCCCAATGTATTCCTCAACTGGAATATCTTTGACAACAGAACGATCAATGTAACGGAAAAATCACCCGTAAGGGAATTCCTCGTTTCCTGCTCAACAGAAAGTAAAGTAACAAGACATTACAAAGCTGACAGAACCATCGTTTATCCCTGGTTCGACAAACTTCCTCCGGAAATGCAGATTTATCTTAAACCCGGAATGTATTTCCCCTGTGACGATCCCGATGTAATCAGTCTTGCCAAATCATTGGTCAGAAATTCCTCAAAGGGCGACATGTTCAGAACAGCAGAAGACATTCTCTTCTCAAAAATGTTCACAGTTATGCCCTGGGACTATAGCGGATCCAAGGAAGACGACAGCGGAACAATTACTGATGCCCGCACAGGCAATGTAAGAACCGCTAAGGAAGTAATCAGCGACAAAATGGGCCGCGATTACTCCAAAAACAGACTCGCTGTTACACTCCTCAGAGCTGTAAACATTCCCGCACGCCTTGTATTCAAAAACGGCAAGGCAGTATGGGGTGAAGCTTATATCAACAACTGGGGCTGGGTGCCTTTCGATGTTTCTGTGCCTATCTACACACAGAATGAAAACTCAGCAAGAAGACTTATTTTCCCAATGGTTCCCGATCAGCCCAACCTCGGCATCAGCTGGGTTACAGGCGCCAGTGACGACCAAAAAACCATCGCCTGGGCTCCTGCAGTGGAATCATCCTACTCAAGAGGCAAAGCAGTAGTGGATGAACTCAAGGCAATCGACAAGCTGAAAACAGCACGATTCCTCGTGATCAGACCCGCCACTGCCGAAGTGGTGCCCAACGAAGCTAAAATGCCAGTTTCAAAGACAATGAGCCTGATGGTTAAACTTGACGGCCAGTATCATACCCTTCGCTTCTACGATCAGGGCGGCAATGTAGTAAAGAAAATCCCCATTACCGATTACTACAAAACCATGACCGCTACAGTTGACGGAAAGGTAAAGATGACTTTCATCCCGTCATTTATGGGCGAATACCTGATTCTCAGAATGTTCGAATGGGAAGTTAAGGACTAATGCAACTTACCGGAATACACAGCGCTGCATCGTTGAAAGACTAAAGCAGGCATCGGACATTCCGGTAAATCGGTTGTAAAAATAAAGAAAGAGGATCCTGTAAAAAGGGTCCTCTTTTATTTTTAGTTAATTGTCAGGGATTATGTCTGGCAACCATCCATAAATCCGATCCATTTGTTTGCCTGTTTAACATGCAGAATTTTTCTACTTCAGAATAACCACTGCATGAATCAGCCCTGCTGAATTCTTCTTTACTGCTATCCCAAGGGCTTTAAAGTCTGCTCTTCTTTCAGTTATCGCCGGTAAAGCTTCCTGCCTGAATCTTCTTGTAAAATCCTGTAGGGATTCGTTTTCCTTCAGATCCACCCATACTATTTTTTTATGAGACACAAAAGACTGGCTTCTTTCCATTGTCAGTTTGAACGCCTCTTTATCAAGACTATCGTCAACTGTGAGATTGGGGATAATGTCCAGAATTGTCCTCTGAAGTTCCAGTTCCCATTCTTTCATAGAAGTGCCGGCCCGGATTTCATCATCGCTTAGGCTTCTGTAGTCCACACGGGGAAATCTGTCTGCGGGATCCACAGTCTGACCTGTTCCCTGAGAATTATCATTTGTGGTTCTTTTGGTCGGGTGAGATGAATTTGCATCATCCCTCTTCAGTCTGTAACCGGAATCCATATTGCCGGAATAACCGGAACTTCCTCTTGCGTAATCTTTACCGGTAAGAACCTGGGGATTCTCGGGAGAAGGTTCAAAACCGACTTTTTTGCCTTCTTCTCTCACAGCCTTAATCCGCTCATCGGGCAGAGGGTGCGAACCAAGAAAAGTATTTAGCGCTCCAAGGCTCCCCCCGGATTTCTTCTTCAGTGTTTCCATTGCAGTGACGGCGTATTTCGGATCGTAACCTGCTCTTGCCATGAAATTAACACCGTCTCTGTCCGCTTCTCTTTCATCGTTCTGGCTGTATTGATTGCTCATTACATAAGACAGAACCATCGCAGTATTTGCGCTTCCCTGATTAATCTTTCCCTTGCCCAGAACAGCAGTTACGGCAAAAATTCCTATGGTAGTGTACATATTCTGCTCAGCTTGTCTTATCGAATGCCTGTTGGCAACATGTCCCGTTTCATGTCCCAGCACAAATGCCAGCTCCGCATCATTCAGACCGTCCATAAGCCCTTTTGTGGCATAAATGAACCCTCCGGGCAGAGCCATAGCATTAAACTCTTTTGTATTAATCACCTTGTAACTGTACTTAATATCCTTACGGGGCGAGGCAGCAGCAAGTTTCTTACCTATTTCGCCGATACGGTAAGCATACTGGCGCTCTCTTTTTATCCCGTACTTACTCTCAATCTTTTTCGCTCCCTCTTTCCCAATCTGAATCTCTTCCTGAGTGGAAATAGCCCATACAGGAATACAGAAGCAGAAAGCTAAAAGAAACATGGTTATCAGAGCCGATTTATAAATCCGTGAAACTGACATATCAGTACACCCCTTTACTCTGTTTTTTATTAAAACAGTCCCTATATAATAATAGCAAAACCAGGCAAAATATTCTACATGATGTTTAACGACAGGGGAGGGGATAAGATTCCTGTTTTATGAAAAAGAAATCGGCATAATTCGGTCCTTCATTGATGGAATCAGTTTTACCCGATATGGGATCAAATTTTCTGATTTCAAATGTTTCAAAAAGCTTATCTTTGATCATAAGATAATAGATTGCTTTACCGTCCGGAGACCAACGAATCCTTTTAACTTTACCTGAAAGATTAGTGCTGTTTTCTTCGGATTTTTCATCGATTTCTGTAATCTTTGCTGTTTGAGTGTTTGCCAATGTCAATCGACCATTCACAAGAAACGCAATAGAACATATGTTCTTATCAGGACCCCAGGAAATTTCTGATTCGCTGTAATCAACCGAATTGACAGGAATCTCAAAAATTTTCTCAATAATTCCTGTTTCAGGATGCCATATACTGAGCCATAGATGAAAAGTTCAGGTTTTGGTTCTGAATACATATTATTCAGAACCCAGACAGGTTCATCCTGACATTAAAACATTTACAGAAGAGTTTCATAGGTTGGGCAAAATATCCGATTTTATAGATTTTATCAAAAAAACAAAAAAATGGAATCTGCCGGAATTGATTCCTGATTCCATTTTTCGTAATTAAGTTTTAATTACTTCTTTGTGGGTGCGGGTGAAGGGGTTGCTTTGGTGTTGGGCTTTGCAGCTCCTTTACCGTCTTTTGCGCATGTGCATTTGTCGCCGCAGGTGCATTTGCCGTCTTTCTGGCATTTGCAGTCTTTTGCGCAAGTGCATTTGCCGTCTTTGGTGCAGGTGCCTTTGGCATCCTTTGTGCAATTCTTGCAGTCTTTGCAGCTTTTGGTGTTTGTGTCTTTTGCCTGTTTATCAGTGGCGCAGTTTGTGCAGTTTGTTTTGGTATCTGCCCATGAAACTGAAACCATACCGATGGCAAAAATTGCAAATGCTACCATTACTACAAAAGCAATAAGTCTGGTGTTTTTCATTATTTACTCCTTTCTGTTTTATTGTAAATGTAGAAAACTACATCCATTGATATAAACAGCTAATAGGACAGAAACTATCCTGTTAGCCCAATAACCGGGTCTGTTTTCAAGAAGTATTATTTAATAAGGAAATGCAACATCCTGCAGATTTTGTGATAAAAAAATCGAATAAAGCAAAAGGACAGGCTTTTTCAAACCTGTCCTGAATTTTTCTTAATTTATCAGGGTAAAACCGGTAATTCCGGAAGATCGTCCATGTCCGGAATTTCGGGAATTTCCGGCAGTTCGTCATCACCCTGAGATTCGCCTGACATATCAGAGAAGTTGTATGCTGTCATTGCATCCAGCTCTACGCTTTCCGATTCGCCGGGAAGTTCGGGCATTTCAGGAATATCGCCGAATTCCGGAATATCAGTGGCTGTTGACATTGATGAAAGATCATAATTGCCGGCTTCCGGAAGTTCAAGCTCCGGTTCAGGTTCATCAAGGCTCGGCACCGGCGGAATGTCCACAGGAACCATTTCCGGTGTTTCTTTATGGAGAACATGCCTGTTTATAAAACTGAGCATTTTTTCAAAAACATCGATTCTGGTTTCGAGCCTTGCCATTGAATGGCCTTCGCTGCCGAGAACTTCCTCTTCGAAGTATTTGCGGTCTTCTCTGAGTCTTTCCTTTAACTGGGTCATTTCGTTGAGGGTCACTCTGGGATCATTTTTGCCATAGATAAGAAGAAGGGGGCATTTTACATCAGAAATAAAGTTGATAGGGGAGCGGTCGGTATAGAATTCTCCATCCTGTTCAGGGGGAAGGAATCCGTATTTTTCCCGCAGCACTTCAACCAGCCAGGGGGCTGATTCTTTGTAAAGGGTTTCCAGATTTACAGGACCCATCAGGTTGATACCTGCAGCCCACAGTTCCGGTTTTTTTGTGACTGCCATCATAGTCATATAACCGCCGTAGCTTCCGCCTGCGGCTATAACTTTGGTGGTATCGGCTTTTGAGTCTGTTTTGAGGTATTCAACGATACCGGCAATATCTTCAAGATCCGCTTTACCCCAGTCGTGGTAAATCATATTTTCAAATTCTTTGCCATAACCTGAGGAACCTCTGGGGTTGGGTGCAAATACAGCGATGCCGTTGAGCACAAACAACTGGATAATTGTGTTCCAGGTGTTGAAGTGCTGCGCTGTGGGACCGCCGTGGATCCAGACTACCACAGGGTAGTTTTCAGTATCAACAGGTTTATAGTAAAGGGCTGGAATTTCCAAATCATCGAATGATTTATAACGGATTTTTTCCGGTTGTACAAAATTTTCAGGCTGTAAGCCAAAGATTGCCGTATCGGTAATCTTTCTGAAAGACTGCTGTTCCTTAATATAGATATCAGCGGTTTTCTGTGCGGAATGAAGGGCGATGGCAAGCTTTTCATCGTTGTGTGAAAATCTCGCACCGGCTCCTGAATATCCGCCGGGTGTAACCATTCTTGCCTTCATCGATGGGAAATCCCATTCGAATACTGTCAGTTCAGCATCTTCATTTTTGCAGCAAAGGAATTTGTCGCCTTTGTGGTTCCAGCGGCTGAAGATCCATTCGCAGTTTTTGGCAGGAATCCACTGGCTTTTCAGTGTTTCAACTTCCATCAGAACTGCATTTTTCGAACCTTTTGCATCAGAAGTGAATGCTATGGTGTTGCAGTCAGGTGAGAATTTCGGTCCGGTATTTTCGCCGCCAAATCCGCTTGTAAAGTTCCTGACTTCCTTTGTTTCCAGATCCACTGAGCAAATGTCTGCTTTCATCTTGCCGTACATACTTGTGTAGGCGATCCATTTGCCGTTTTTCGCCCAATCGAGTTCCATCTTGAGATCGGGAGAATCAGTGTGCCATTCGATTTCTCCGGACTCCACATCAAACGATGCGATGTTATATTTTCCATCCTTTTCAGGAATAACTGCGAGCCGTTTGCTGTCGGGGGACCAGTCGAACGGGGGAAGGGTAAGCTTCAGTCCGGCTGAAACAACTTTCGCTTCTCCACCTTCTGCGGGTATGACAAAAATACGGTAATCTTCTTTTCCGTCATAGTCAACAAGTATAGCCAGCTTGTCGCCGTCGGGTGAAAGTTTTATGGATTTTACATCGCCCTGTTCAATTACAGTAAGCTGTCTGGGAAATCCGCCTCTGGCGGGCATTGTCCAGACCTGAAATGTATCTCCCATATTGGATACAAAAAAGATGCCGTCATCATTTTTGTTCCATTCACAATCAACTATACTCTTATTAGCAGCCAGGAGTTTTGCCGTAATGCTTTTCCTGTCCATATCTTCACTCCTTGATGTAAATTGCATATCTACAATATAATTATGCTTAAACCGAAAAAATTCTTGAATGACCATGAAAAATCAGGTGCAATTTGTAAAACACTATGATTCCATAATTTTTCAAGGATTCCTTCGAACTGGAAATCAGTCTTTTGTATCCCCGTTACCACGGCTTGACTGCCGTTTTTTCTTGATTCTTTCAATCTCAGAAAGGTAACTTTCGATATTCTGGTTGTCCGGGTCCATTCTTTTTACCTGCAGAAGAAGGGTTTCCGCTTCGGTCAGCCTTCCCATATAAAGGTAGTTCAGACCCATATTAGCCATAATCTCGGGATCTTCAGGATGTGCCTTGAATGCAAATCTCAAAAGTGGAAAAGCTTCCACAAATTTTTCCTGAGCCATAAGGCATTTGGCAATTTCATGCCTGAGGTATGCCTGTTCAGGATAAAGTTCATCTACATGATCAAAAGCTTCAAGTGCTTGATCATAATCATTCTGCAAGCGGCAGGTTACACCTTTTAAAAACCATGCTCTCCAGAATTCAGGTTCAACTTCCACAACTTTATCTATAAGCTTCAATGCTTCCCCGATTTCATTTTTTCTTAGCAGGATCACTGCCTGAAGAAATAAATCCCTGTTCTTTTTCTGTTCATCTTCCGATATGCCTGCATCTATTCTTGAATACAGATTCTGGGCTTCCTCACGGGTTAGTTTATCATTGCTTAGATCTATAGCTGTTTTGGCGTATCTTTCAGCGTTGTTGCGATCATCTATAAAATCGAACAGCCTGGCGGCAGTCAGGTTTATCTGCGGATTTTCCGGGCTTAAATCAAGGGCAGCTCTGATATATCCCGAAGCTTCCCGGAAATTCCTGTTGATGGCATGATAAATTGCGTAGGATGTCAGGCAGTCAGGTGATTCGGAATACAATGTGAGAAGCTTTTCGTAAATGGCTTTAGCTTCTTCATGCATTCCTGCATCGGTGTAAGCCTGTGCTGTGTTTATAAGGGTGCTGGCTCTGTATGGGGATATTTCCATACCCTTTTTAAACTGCTCAAGAGCCTGTTCGTATTTTTCCATTGCAGTATAGTAATATCCAAAGCTATCATAGATATCAGGGTTTTCAGGCTCGTGCAGAATAGCCAGTTCGAAGAAAGGTATTGATTCCATAGCCCGATCCGTTTGCATTATTTCCCTTGCAAAATAGTAGGGAAGACCTGCCAACTCTGAATTATTGCTGATACTATTCTTCAGAAGCTCAAGAGCTTTGTCCATCTGGTGCCTTGTTATGCTTATATGTGTTCTTATTTCTACAACTTTTTTATTGTCAGGCTTCAGCTCCTCCACCTTTTCAAGAATTTCAACAGCTTTTTCGGTTTTGCTGCTTTTAAGGAGTTTGTTGATGTAGCCGGTGAGATAATTGGGAAGGGTCTGGCTTCGGGAATCTTCTTTCATGCTTGAAAGGAGAAATCCGATATACTTTTCTTTGTCAATGTTATCTACGGCATTCAGCGGATCCTGATCAAGAGCTTCAAGAAGCAGCTCTAAAGCTTTGGGATTTGTGGTAGGTTCAGAAAGAAGTTTTTCCTTTTCTTTTCCTGTGGGTGTTATTTTGAAAAAGTTCATCAAATCCACAAGAAAACTGTTGATATGTTCGGCAAATTCGAATTTTGTGCCTGTGTATCGTCTTTCAAGTATCACTTTTTCTTCGGATCTTGAGTATAATTTAATAATAAGAATACCCGCTTCAGGTGAAACAGAGCCTTCAATCAGATAATCAAATCTTTCGAACTGCTCGACAAATTCAGGCTTGAAAAATGGCGAATCAGGAGCAGAATCAAGATATTGCGCGCTTCCATCGGTTCGATTGAGCGGAAGTATGTAGCTGGTATTAAAATGGGTGATCATATCAATTTTGGTTTTCATCACCTGTGGGAGACGGCGTGCATATACATTCTGAAGTCTTTCATCTTCATCTTTAGGATCGATGGAAAAGACAATAAAAACCATCGAAGGCAGGTATGAATTGCTTTTTTGCACAGAATGCTGGAATTCAGGCAGATAATAATGAAACTTCATTTTTGCTCCTTATGCGAATTCTTCTGTGAATGGTGATTATCAGCTAAATACTTCGTCGTCATCAGTTTCCTGATGATCCATCGCTTCAAATTCATCAATATTGACCTGCTTTTCGAAACCTGCAGGAACTTTTTCCATCAATGGGATGCTTAAATCCCTTTCAAGAGAAATCATAATGGAATTCTTGTCAACTCCGTCTTCCGGAAAAGAAGCGATTGAAATATTTCCTTCCGGGATGATATCAGGAAATTCAAGAAATCTGATTTTTTCCATCATTGCTTTAATCTTTATGGCAACCCTTAAGCCGCCTTCAGTGTTGGTTTCCGGCAGCAAAACGAGTATGCGGTTCTTGAGTCTTACTTTTATATCGAGGTATCTGGTCAGATTTCTAACGATTCCGGCAAGTTTTTTTAGTGCCAGATATCCGACCATATGAAATTTATCTTCCGGAATACCGGGATCTATTAACAGGAAGGTGAGGGGTCTTTTATACCTCTCAGCTCTTTTAATTTCTCTTGTCAGACCTTCTCCCATAAATGAATCATTCAGAAGTCTGGTGAGTTTATCCGTATTGTCATTATAATTCATCATTTTACCCCCGGTTTTAACCGACATCAATCATCTGGCGTTCAAGATCAATCACTTTGTTTACCTGTCCGGCAAATGTAGTTATTTCTTCCCAGGAAATGAAGAATTTTTCCACTACCTGCGGATCAAACTGAAGTCCGGACAAGCTCTGGATTTCTTCCCTTGCTTCTTCCATCGACATTCCTTTTCGATATGGCCTGTTTGTGGTCATTGCATCAAAGGCGTCGGCTAAGGCTATTATCCTTGCGGCAAGGGGGATTTCCTCTCCTCTGAGGCCGTCAGGATAACCTTTGCCGTCCCAGCGTTCGTGATGAGAACGGACAGCACTTAGAGCGGGCATAAGAAATTCGATACCCTTGAGTATTTCCACAGCTTTCTGCGGATGCCCTTTTAAAATCTGCCATTCCTCATCGGTAAGCTTCTCTGCTTTTCCCATAATATCTTCAGCTATGCCGATTTTTCCAATATCATGTAATAAAAGACTATATTTGAAATTTCTGTCATGGAGCAATTCAGGGTTGAGATTTCTGGCGATTGCATATGCGTAGAAAGAAACCCTGTCGGTATGTCCTCCTGTATAGGCATCTTTCAGATCAACGGTACGTGCAAGGGCCGCAATGGTCTGAACATATGAATGCTCCATAGCATTAAGGGATTCCTCAAGCTGTTCCACTCTCTGATGTTCTCTGGCATATCCGTCGCTGAGATTCTCTGTGTATGAGAGCAGCTGCTCCTGAGTCTTCTGAAGATTCTTTGTTAATTCCTCTATCTGCTGGGGATATGTCTGCTTGAGTTCAGTAACTATTTCCTTAACATCCTGATAAGACCGCGGAAGCTTGATAGTGAAGGTGCTGCCTTTACCCATTTCACTTTCAACTGAAATGGTTCCGCCATGATCCTCGATAATATGTTTGGTAATAGGCAAACCAAGTCCCAGACCTCCGACTTCACGGGTCAGAAAGTCTGCAGTCTGATAGAATGGATTGAAGATTTTATCCATTTTATCTTCAGGTATGCCTTTTCCGGTATCTTTCATGTCGATGACAACCCAGACACCCTCGTCTTTGCATTCTATGGTAAAACTTCCGTCGGGATCAGTAAAATTAAGGGCATTTTTAATCAGATGGGTGAACGCTTCCTTCAACCTGTCGTAGTCAGCTTTAATGGGTCTGAAGTCGCCTTTTACTTCCACATTCACTTTAATATTTTTGCTGTCAAACTGGGCTTGCAGATCCTTAACTATCAGTTTAACAAACACAGGGATATTGATCTCCCTTTTCTGAAAAGTCATCAATCCTGATTTCATTCTGGAGAAATCAAGAAGTTCGCCCATAAGTTCTTCAAGTCTTTCGATAGCTTTGGATATAGGGTTCATAAAGCTCGAAATATCGTCTTTAATGGCAGAACGGTTAAGCACTTCCGAAAGCAGGTAAAGATATCCCTTTATAACACTGAGGGGAGTTTTCAGCTCATGTGAAACCAGCGCTATGAAAACATCCTTCATTTTTTCCATTTCCTTGAGCTTTTCATAGGCTTTATTCAGTTCTTTTGTCTTATGGATTTCCTGCTGGTAAACCCGGCACAAATCGTGGGCGTATATCATAAGCTGGTCGTTCTCAAGACGGCTCAATTCCTCCCAGGTATGAAGCTTATATGATTCCTCCTGGGGTATTGAGGCAGGCTTATGATTTGTTTTATGGGAGAAAACAAGTTTATGTTCATCTTTGTTGAAATAAGCATGAATTTTATCCAGCAACTGAACCGGACTGAAAGGTTTCGTAAAGAAATCGTTAGCTCCGGCTTCAAGCCCGAGTTTTCGCATTTCCTCATCCATCTCACCTGTCAGAATTATTATATAGGTATCTTCAAACCGGCTGTCTTTTCGAATTTCCCTGCTGATGTGCAAACCGGAAAAATCAGGCATCTTTAAATCAAGCAGAATCAGATCCGGAAGCACATCATTAGCTAACTTCATAGCTTCCTGACCGTTTTCAGCTTCGAATATTTCATAATAATCACTGTCAAGAGTGGTGCGGGTCAGCCTTCTTATAAACTGTTCGTCATCCACAAGCAGTATTTTTTTTCTTTTTTCCGGTATCGATTGTCCTCCCATAGGCCACCTTTTCACTTATATTTATGGTTCTCAGGTATCTGCTGCCGCTCACGGCGGTTTAATGTCAGCTTCCTCAGCCGCCGCCTGAACTATTGGTCTCAACCGGCACTATTTCAGATGCCGGTTTTGAAATTAATTCCACAGTTATTGTTTCCTTATCGATTTTGAGGTTCTTAACCTTTACCGGTAATTGCCTGAATTGCTGTGAAGCGGGTATTTTTGTCTCAATATCTCTTGATATCTGCTCGAGGTATTTTTTTGATGAAGTTTCAAGAGTTCCAACCCGTGCAAAAGAAAGATTAATGTTGTAGCAATAATCTTCTATTGCAAAAGTACCTCTCAGATTTATGTTCATATAGAGGGGAGTCTGATTTTTGTCATTATTCATAGGCATTGACATAATAACTTCTGTCTGATCGCTGCCGTCGTCCGCCATACGCAGATAAATGGAAGCTTTTTCAGCATTGTCGATTGTCTGCATCTGGTAATTGAATTCTTTCATCGTCATAGTCAGAACAACCGGTTTACCGTCCTTTTTATCAAGAGCTTCTTTGAATGCCTTGAATTTCTTAACATATGCCTGTTCTTCCTGAGAGCTGAGATATGCTTTGGGAATATCCAGAGGCTGCTTTGAAAAGAAATTTGTTATAAACCAGTTCATCCCAACGAAGAAAAGCACT
The DNA here is from genome assembly GCA_021287065.1 of Bacillota bacterium. GTDB lineage: Bacteria > Vulcanimicrobiota > JAJTBE01 > JAJTBE01 > JAJTBE01 > JAJTBE01. The sequence continues at coordinate 29,675 of JAJTBE010000217.1, read as the reverse complement.
CCCATAACTGCCAGGGAACCAAAACATCCCAGCAGGCCGCATCCAAGACAGCCCATACCAAAAAACGGCGCCTTTTTGGGCTGGGCGGCCGGTTGATTATTCATTCCCATATCAGGTCCCGGAGGTGTATAGTATCCCTCATTACCAGGAGGTGGACCTTCGGGCTGATATTGCGGGGTTTGTTGATTTTGATCCTCAAAAGACATGTGGACCCTCCCGTAATTATTCTTCAACAGCGAGCAATGAAATTATCTTTTTCATATCACTGCTGTCCGGATACAAGGACAACAGTTTTCTGAAAATCAGGAGCGCAGAATCATAATCACCAAGTCGGTAGCAGATTATTCCCAGATTGTAAGCTGCTTCTTTCTGCCCGGGAATCGCTTCGAGGACAGCTTCGAATTCGATTTTTGCCATCGACAGCATACTTTCTTCCTTTTTAGCAGCGTAGGTAATACCCATGGAAAATCTGTCCGCTATATCTTTAGACATCAGTTGGCCATTGGTGTTTTCCTTTTTTCCGGAAAAAATGTTCTTCAGCTTATCAAAAAAAGACTGTTTAGGCTTCGATATTTCACTGGTATAAGTGTTCTCAGCGGAACTTCTCCGCAACTGTGAAGGGATCTTCAGGGCAAACATCTTTGAATTGTCGTATTCCATCCTGTTTTCTGAATCAACTAAAACATCATACGCTTCAGTAAGTTCTTTCATCTTTTCCTCGGCGTATTCTCTTTTGTCCGGGTTCAAATCAGGATGATATTTTTTTGCCTTTTCCTTGTAAGCCCGCTTTATTTCTTCTTTTTTTGATAAAGGCTTCACACCAAGAAGCCTGTAGTAATCCTGTTTTGCAGGCATGTTCTCACCTGTCGTTGTATTTAAGACAATATAAGTAGTCTATATGTTTTTACTTCTCCGGTTTAATCTTTATTCCTCCACAATACAACTTGACAGTTAAATATATTCTCATTAGTTTTGTACAAAAAAAAACTGGAAAAGCATCGTGGGGGTTCGACGCCTTTCCACCCCCCCTGTTCACAGGGGGGTAAGACTGGATAAATAACCGAATCGCCTTACCAAATAAGACAACAATAATCCTGTTTAAAATGTTCCCGGAACCGTAAAAAAAATTAAAACTTATTTTACCCTTTGAAAAATATGAAGATACAGGAAATGAATGCTTTGTATAGAAAGCAGTTGTAAAGAATATTTTTAAAGAGGAAATTTCATTGCAGTCTTACGAGTATGATGTTGTAGTTATCGGCGGAGGAGTTACAGGCGTTTGCGCCGCACTCGCCGCTTCGGGGAGCGGTGTAAAAACTCTGCTTCTTGAAAAAAATCAGTATCTGGGTGGAATGGCGACAGGCGGATGGGTTCATTCATGTCTTACATTTCATAGCCGGCTGGGCTATAGAATTGTGGACGGAATTCCTCAGGAGATTTTCGATAAACTTGCTGCAATAGGCGGAACAACCGGACATGTCAGAGATACTGTAGGTGTTGCATACTCAGTTACTCCCTTTGATCCTGATAAATATAAATTTGTTCTTCAATCCTGCCTGAATGATCAGGGAGTGGATTATTTGTTCGATACATTCTGCACCAATCTGCAGATGGAAGGCAACAGAATAAAATCTGTTCAGTGCTGCTCCGCACACAGCAGATTTGAAGTGAAGGCTCCTGTGTTTATTGATGCCACAGGTGATGGACATGTAGCATTTATGGCAGGCAATGATTTTGAAATGGGCAGGGATGGGTATGCTATGCCTGCAACCCTTATTTTTAAAGTAAGAAATGTTAATTTTAAACCTATCCTGAGATATATGTGGAAACACATGGATGATTTTCACGATGAAACACGCTTTGATCTCCTGAAAAGTTCTCCCGCTCTGGGTGTTTCAGGATTTTTCAGATTATGGAAAATGGCAAACCTATCGGTCCCAAGAGATAGGCTTCTATTCTATCAGACGATGCATGATGATGAGGTTGCCATCAATTCTACAAGAGTGCAGGATTTTAATCCTCATGATCCCCAAAGCTGGAAAAAAGCTCTTGTTAATGCCAGAATGCAGATGTATGAAATACTTGACTTCATCAGGGAATGGATTCCCGGATTCGGATTCTGCAGGTTTACAGGCGAAGCTCCTCAGCTCGGGATAAGAGAAGTAAGAAGAATAATCGGCAGGTATATGCTGTCAGGTGAAGATGTAAAGCTTGGAAGAAGATTTGATGATGAAATCGCCTTCGGAGGGTTTCCCGTTGATATACATCTACCCCAGGGAAACGGCATAGAAACTCAGCATACCGGTGATGAGGGGTTTTATGGCATTCCGTTCAGATGCCTCCAGCCTTTAAAAGGCTCAAACCTTCTTGTTGCAGGCAAATGTTTTTCTTCAAAGTTTGAAGCACATGCCTCAGCAAGAGTTCAGGCTACGGTTATGGCTATGGGGCAGGCAGCAGGAGCGGCAGCTTCGGTTGCAGTTAAGAAAAAGACAGATCCCGGCGAGCTTGATGTGAAAGATGTAAGAGAGCAGATCCTGAATCTTGGAGGGCTTTTGCAACCTGCAGGCAGAGAGGATTTACCCTAATGTCCCATTTGGCGGATGGATATGATGGATATGATGGATCTGATGGATCTGATGGATCTGATGGATCAGTGGAAGAATCAGGAAGTGCTTACAGTGTTTATCTTGAAATAACGCGTCGCTGCAATTTTCTGTGTGATTATTGTTATGCCTGCGGAAATCCGGCAGAAAATGATTTTCTTACCCTTAACCAGATAATTGAAATAATCGAAAAATCTCTGTCATGGGGAGCAAAATCCTTAACCATAAGCGGAGGGGAACCTTTTCTCAGACCCGACACAATCTCCATCATCGAATATGCATCTTCACGCTGCCATACAAATATAATCACCAATGCCTCCCTGATTGATATGGAATTGGGGTTGAAGTTAGCCAGCCTGTCGAACATTAGTTTGAGTGTAAGCCTTGATGGTTCAACGGCGGAGATAAACGATATTCATCGTGGAGCCGGTTCATTTTCTGCAGCTGTCAGAGGCATAAAAAATCTGTTAAAAGCAGGTCTTCGAAAATTTATTTCCCTCTGTATGACTGTTAATGCTGATAATTTCAGAAATATTGAAAACTATGCAGCTTTCGCATCAGGATTAGGCATTCAGTCGATTGTTCTCACTCCTGCAGTAATCATCGGAAGGGCATCTGAAAAACGAAATGGACTTTTTATAAATCAGGAGCAGCTTCTCGAATACTACCAGTCGTTGTTTGATCTTGAAAAAAAATACAAGGAAAAGCTGAAAATTTCCGGCTCCCTTAAAACTTCCCTGAAGAAAAGAATGGATGAAAAATCCTCCGACTTACCCTGTTCAATATGCCGCAGCATTGCAGTGGACTACCGGGGAGAAATTTACCCATGTTCCCTTATGATGCTTCCTCAGTTCAGTATGGGCAATGTTCTGAAAAGTGATTCCCTTGAGGAAATCTGCAAAAGTGGGGAAGAGGTTTTCAGAAAAATTGCCGTTGAACGAAAAGATAAAGTTGAAAAATGTTCACTATGCAGACTTAAGGATGTTTGTGCAGCGGGCTGTCCTGCAAGATCCTATTTTGAATATGGCAGTTTTGATTACCCTGATCCTGATTGCATAGTCATAAATAACCTGATTTAAGTTAACATTTATTTAACAAATAAAACATAGCATGTGTTAATTTATTCTGATAAACTGTTTCTATAACAATATTTTGGAGGCGTTTATGGAACTTAACAGAACGTCTGATTTTCAGGCCGTCTCAGGTTTTCAGCACAAACCGAGTTTTATGGAAATGATAACCGGTCGCGAAGAAACCGCTGTTAAAGATAAAGTTAGTCTCGGCGGGGATCAATTTGATAAGTTAGCAGAAGATTTAGGCAAAATGAAAGACTTATCTGCCGGGTATTCGACCCAGGTAGTTAAATTTCCTCAGGCTGGTCAAACCCAGAACACAGCAAGAAATGAAACCCCTGTTGTAATAGTGCATGGAACCATGGCTACACAGAAAAGTATTGAAAAATATGGTGATGGCGCACTGCAGACAGGTCATCCTGCTGATCTTACCACCTACATGACAATTAAAGAAGGAGAGCACCTTCAGAAATCAGGTCAGATCGTCTCCAGAAATGTCAATGAAGACAGGATGCAGGTTACACAGAAACATCTCAACGATCTCCTTCCCATCAAAAATGATGCTCAGGCATTACAATCTTATTTTGGAATCGATGAAAATCTTTATAACGGACAGGGACAGAATGTTGACTCCCTTATGAAGCTCATACCCGGAGTTATCGGCGATGTGGCAAACCTTATGGTTAAAAACAGAGAGGAACTCCTCGGCAGCTTCAGCACCCATACAAAGATGATCGAAGATAAACTCGCAAAGGATCTTAAAAAATCGGGATTTGCAGATAGCGAATCAGACCCGAAAAAGAAAGATCTTGTTTGCAGTAAAACTGCTGCAGAAGTTATGGATACAGTTTCTCCCAAGGCAGTTCTTCTGGGCCATAGTATGGGCGGATTTGTATCATACACTATTGCAATGAACCCTAAAACATCACTCAGTGATAAAAATGAATTCGCTTACGATGCCGGAAATGGCGTTTCAACCGTAATCACGCTTTCCTCACCGGTTGCAAAAGGTGTAACAGCACCGCTTCCCAGGGGTCTTGCCAATCTGAGCTACGATATTCTTGATAAAACAATGCTCGCCCCGATGGAAGGCATGCCCGGAATGCAGTTTGCTATGTTGAATCCTTTCTTCAAAAGCTATTATGATTTCTCCAAGTCAATGACAAGAGAAACATTAAAACTTACATCAAACAACATGACTACTATGACAAATCCGATGACATATATGCAGAAACCCGGTGTTCAGCAGATTTCCGAAGGCTCGGATTTCATTAAAAAATATGTTCAGGGAAAATCCATTCCTGAAGGAATGACAGTAATAGCTGTCTCCAACAGGGAAGACGGAATCTCAGAACAGGAAAATTCTGTTGTTGATGAAAAGTATCCCAATGCACATAATCTTGATGCAGAAGTAACAATTACTGCTGAAGATTTAAAACCAACAATAAATACAAGACCAAGCCTTGCTCATGTGAAGATGGCCTCTTATCCTTTTGAACATGGCGAAGAGTTTAAGAAGGAAATTCTCGAAGATCCTTCTCATATAAAAAGACTTCTTGAACCTGCCAACTACGACGGAATCAGATTCCGTTGCCTGTCGGTACTTCAGGAAAACCTGAATGCCAATCCTCAGCTCCTTGAAACCCCTGAGTATAAGGGTGTTAAGGAAAAACTTCAGGATGTGGCGGCAGAAAAACTTCCATTCAAAGATTCGCCTTCATACCTTGCACACCAGATTCTGGAAGGTTTGAAAGCATAAATCAGTTTTCATTAAAGGCAATCCTGTTGAAATCGGGGTTGCCTTTTTTAATTCCATTTGAAAATTGAAAAAAATTAACACTTCAGGGGGGACATTATGGATAATCAGGTTAAGAAAATAATAAAGAAAATCCTTGTCATTGTTAATAAAAACTGGGAAACAGATCCTGTGGTCAATGTGTTTTTCAATGACAAAGCTATTCCAAAAGATTACTCAGTGACTGTGGCGAAACATCCCGTTGTCAGGAAAAACCCTGCTGTCCTTTTGCCAAGGATAAGAATCTCCAACACAGCAAAAAATGCCGGCAAAAATAATGATACTTTATTCCTGTTCGAAGCAGAAATATGGTGTATTCAGGATTTTATGGATCCGGAAAGAAACAGTTCCAGTTCATCGGAAAAAGTAAGGGTGCTTTATCAGTTATTCGAACAGTATAAAAAAACGAATCAGACTCCTGACTTTCTGATCGCTATGGGGACAGCCGGTTATCCCGAACCTGATTCTTACAATGGCTGCGTTACTATCGGCACACAGGTTCTGATAAACGATGCCCATCCGGATAATGAAAATAAAGATAGCAACTGGCATCATAACCGTTTTGGAATTTTAGTGCCTTCAGACCTCACAAAGCTCGCAAATGGCTTTATTTCGCAGATTCCTTATTCAACAAGATACAATGCCGAATGCCGCTTCATTCCGACTCCTCTCAATCCGGTTGAAACTCCCCGAATTATGGCAGGCGATAAATATGTTGCACTGGGAAATGTAAACATCACTGATTACTCGGATTTCATCTGGGCTGACAAACATGCTGTGGAAAAAGCAAGAAATAAAGAAAAAATGGACAAAATTGCCTCTGTGGAAACCACCCATGGCATAATCAGAATGATTGCCGAAGACTGTCTCTATCATTCAACACCGCCGTTTCTGTTTATCTCCGGCATAACCGACAGAGTCGGCTATTTTGATGAGGAAGTAACTCCGAGAGTTTATACTCAGAATTTTGTCGCTTCCCACAATATGGGCATTACTCTTGCCTGGCTCCTTCAGGATCTTCCCGGAATCAATCTTAAAAAGTAATACGGTTCTACTGCTTACCGACTGCTGATTTAAAAAGTCATATAGTTTTTTCAGGGGGGAAATTATGAAATACAGAATGATTGGTGCTGCGGTTGTTTCTTTTGTTCTGATAATTATCGGAGTTGTTTGCTGGTTAATCTTCACGCCTCATTATCTGGTGGCGGAAAGCTTTAGTATTCCCGATGGCGACAATGTGCTTGTTACAGTTGGCGGCAAAACGGAAAATGTGAGACTTCTGCACATTGATGCTCCGGAGTATAATCAGCCCTATGGTTATCAGGCAAAAGAATTCGCAAGGGTTTACACAAAAGGTAAGAAGATCAAGATTAAACACTGGAACAAAAGGGATCCTTACGGCAGACTTCTTGGAATCGCCATTCTTGACGATGGAACAATTCTTAATCAGGTTCTTGTTCAGGAAGGTTTCGCCTGGTGGTACCGGTATTTTTCAAGCGATAAAAGCTATGAAAAGCTGGAGAGTAATGCCAAACGATACAGGCGCGGCTTATGGATTCAGGATAGCCCGACCCCTCCGTGGGAATGGAGAAGACGGAATAATGTTTCTGGTTGGTAGAATACTGCCGTTTTTAGATCCAATTCCTGTTCAAGCCTTGATCTTAACCTGAGCTGCTGTTAGAATTAACATTGTCAAATATTTCTCAGTCAGGAATGGAAATGGAAAAAGAATACTACAATATCCTTGTAAGAACTCCCAGATATACAAAAATGCTATGGACCATGCTTGTTGTGTTATTGGTGATGATGGGCATAATGATGGCTCTGGTTAATAGTTCAATCAAGCAGGATAATCCGAATCTGAATCCTCAAAGCAGATATACTCAGGAACAATTTGAGAAAAGATCTGCAGAAATGAGGACTACATCACAAACCAACCTGATTCTTTTTGTTTTTGTTTCAGCTTGTATGTTTGGAATAGCCTATGTAAAAAAACAGACGAAAATCATAACCAGTCAGTCTGGTATTGAATACAGGAATATCTTTAAGAAAGTTTATATCCCCTGGGAAGAGGTTAAAGATGTAAAACTCCGGGCAGCGGGCACTTCTATGGAAACCTGTATTATCAAGGGAACTGAAGGCAGAGAGATTCGCTTTAACGCATTTATGCTTGATTCTTCAGTGAAATACCGGATGGAAAAGGACAATATTTTTGATGAATATGATACCCCGATTTCACCGGAGCTGAAAAAAAGCAAACTCTATAAAGAAGTAACCCACATGAATGAAAAACGGATGAAAGCTAAAGGCGGGAAGAAAAAAGCTCCCGAAAGAAGACCTATGCCTCAGGCATAATCACCCCGTATTTCAAACCTTTTCAAATTAAAAAAGCCGTAAGGCTTTTTTGTTAAGAGGCAATAAAAAATGCAGTATCTGACAACTTCAGCAGTTGCAAAAACCGCAGGCATCCATCCCAACACGGTTCGAACTTATGAGCAGTGGGGGTTGCTTCAGGGTGTCGAACGGCATTCAAACGGTTACAGAAAATTCACAGAAACCCATATTCTTCAGCTAAAGCTTATCCGCACCGCTTTCAAAAGCACATGGCTCGGTGGTAAAATCAGAAAAGCAGCATTGTCTGTTGTAACAGCTTCCGCCAGCGGCAATTATAACGAAGCATTACAAAACGCCTGGCTTCATCTCGATCTGATTTCCTCAGAGAAGGCGCGGGCGGAAGAAGCTGTTGTTCTTCTGGAAAAATGGGCATCCGGAACTTTTTCTTCCCAATCGGAGCCTGAAAATATGACCATCAGTCAGGCGGCGGCAAAGCTTGATGTTTCTGTGGACATATTAAGAAACTGGGAAAGAAACGGACTCATCCGCATTCCGAGGAATCTTGCCAACGGTTACAGAATCTTTGACGAAGCTGTTTCAGGCAGACTGCTGATTATAAGAACTCTCCGGCAGGCGAGATACAGCAATATGTCCATTCTCCGTATGTTAAAAAGCTTTGATTCGGGAAAAAGAAACAATCTTACCGAGGATCTCAATAAAGTCCCTCCTGAAGATGATGTTTTCTTTTCCACCGACCGCTGGCTTCACAAAATAAGGGAAATCGAACATTATGCCTCATCAATGATCGAGCTTCTCGAACAGGCAATAATAAAATCAAAACTCCAATAGTATAAAAAACAAACCCTCCAATAGCACACCAGGGTTATGGAATTGTGTATAATCCTGTAAAAGGTGCGCATCTTATTTCTCCGGTTTTTCAGGCATATTCTATATTTTGTGAAAAACCGGAAATACTAATTATCGAAGCTTTATTGGAGGAAAAATGTATAAAAAATTTGTTAAAACCTTTCTTTACCAGCTTTCTAAGGAAATAGGGTGCCGTCCTGCAGGTTCGCCGGAAGCGCATAACTCGTGTGATTTGATCGCAAATTATTTGCGTACAAATGAATATAGTATAATTCGTCAGAAATATGACTGCCCACATTGGGAGCTGCTTGATTCCAAGCTCAGAATCAATGAAAAGGCATATCCGGCGGTTGCTGCTGTCCATTCGCCTTCCTGTAATGTTAAAGCACTTCCGGTGTTTGCATCAACTGAAGATGAATTGAAAAATACAGAATTGTCAGGGAGAATTGCAGTTTTGTCAGGCAGTTTATCTTCTCAGGGTTATTTTCCAAAGAATTTTGATTTTTTCAGAATTGACGATCAGGATCGGATTATAAGAATTCTTGAAGAAAAGAAACCGGAAGCTATAATTTTTGTTACTCAGCGTGATGAAAACCATGTTTCCCTGATTGAAGATTCTGAGTTCAGTTTCCCTGTAATGACCGTATCATCGGGGGTAGGGAAGATGATAGCCGGTTATCCGGAAAAACCAGTGGAAATGATTATCTCATCAAAATCCATACCTTCTCATTCTGCAAATATAATCGGCAGATATGGCATAGAATCTGACAATGATGAACGAATAGTTATCTGCGCTCATTATGATACAAAACATGGCACTCCCGGCGCTGTGGATAACGGCACAGGAACAACAGCAATGCTTCTTGCAGCGGAATTGATAAAAAACAACTATATGAAAAATCAGGTGAAGCCTCGGTGCGGTATTGAAATTGTGGCTTTTGGCGGAGAAGATAGCTGGTATCCCGGAGATGCTTCGTATTTTGAATTTGCGGCAGGTTATCTGAACAAAATCAAGCTTGCCATAAATATTGACGGAATAAGTGTAAAAGAGGAAAACGATACAATAGCTTTCCTTGAATGTTCCGAGTTGCTTGAAGGAAAGATTCTGGAAACAGGAAGAAAATTCCCCGGAATAGTAAAAACAGCTCCATGGTATGAATCGGATCATTCGTTTTTCGCCAGGCTCAAAATACCGACACTTGCATTTACAACCCAAAACCTGAGGGGATTGATTGATACAATCGTCCATACACCTGCTGATTCATTCGAAATTACAGATCCTGAAAAAGTGGTTTCTGTTGCACAATATATAGCAGATATTGTTTCGGCTGATTGTCCCGTTTAATCTGCCTGTGGTTTATCCAGTCCCATTTTTTCAACTCCGCGGCACACTTTTACACAAACGCCGCATATCAGGCTCACATGAAGTGTTTTGCCAAAGTGTTTTAACATTTCATGGCAGGCATCCACATCATAATGGTCGTCATGGATGGCTCCGGCAGGGCACATATCCACGCAGGCTCTGCAATGTCCGCAGTCTCTGTCTGCAGGTTTATCTGTTTTCAGAGGCATATCAGTGAGCAGCGAAACATATCTTACCCTTGCTCCGTATTCCGGATTAACCAGAAGACTGCTTCTGCCGCGCCATCCCAGACCTGCATGATAAGCTATAGCTCTGTGGGAAGCGTGGGCTGCAAGGCCGTTCCAGTCAAGAACCTGAGAAGTGGGAATCGGCATATAGTCATAACCGTTTCTCTGTATGTATTCGCCCACTCTAATGGCAAGCTGATCCAGATAGATATTTGCCATTTTGTAATGTCTGTAATAAATTTTGTTGGGTCTGTCCACCACTGTTTCCAATACCTTGCCTGAAAGGTGGAAACCCAGTGATACGGCATAATTAAGATTGTCCAGAATTCCCGGAGGATAATCGATATATATATGTTCCTTCTTGTCGGATATATCGGCAACACCGAAAAGCGAAGCTCCGCAATCCATCGAGTGTTTCTTCAATGCTTCATAATTAATAAGTTCTTTTTCCACTTTTGTTCCTCCGGTTGGTGCAAAACCCAGAATTTGTTATGATTAATCATTTGCCTGCCATTTACGGATGTACTCCGCTATTGCCGCAAAAGAACCTTTCAGAACTTTTACTTTTGGCAGTGATGTTAAAAATGCCTTACCATAATCCTTGAAAATAATCCGATTGTCAAGGGTTATGATTATTCCCCTGTCGCTTCTGTTGCGGATTAGTCTGCCGAAACCCTGTTTGAATTTGATGATTGCCTGTGGCACATAGTAATGGATAAAAGGCCTTTTACCCTGTTTTTCCAGATAATCGGATCGGGCTTTGAAGATAGGATCAGTAGGCACTCTGAAAGGCAGCTTCATAAGGACTACACATTCCAGACTTCTCCCGGGTACATCCACGCCTTCCCAGAAGGAATCTGTTCCAAGGAGGATCGACTTTTCCGTCTTTTTAAAATTATCCAGCAGAATATGCCGGGCTAATTCTCCCTGCTTAAACAGGGTAAAACCTTCTCCGTCCAGCTTTTCCTTCAGTATCTGATAAACTTCATCCAGCATTTTGTAGGAAGTAAACAGAATAAACATTCTGCCTTCCATGATTTTGATAACCTTTAGCAGATGAGGCATTACCATTGGAAGAAAACTATCGTCGTCATAAGCAGGCATATCTGTGGGAATTGCCATAATTGCCTGTTTCTGAAAATCAAAAGGCGAATCGTAGATTTTTGTATTAACAAGATTGCCTTCAAATTTATTCAACCCAAGCTGATCCATTACAAATCTGAAGTTCTTATTGATTGACAATGTTGCAGATGCCAGAACCGTAGTTTTCAGGGGTTTAAACAGTTCTTTGAAAAGAATGTCCGAAACAACCAGTGGGTAAGATTTAAGCCTGACAAAACTGAAGTTCAGTTTGTTTGTGAATTCCATGGAATATACGGAATTATCATCTTCCATCATCCATAGGCGCAGAAGTGATTCCTGAAAATTGCGGAGCCTTCCGGAGGCTCCGGTAAGTTCAAGTATATGTTCCTCAGGAGCTTCAGACATTGCTGTGTTTTTCAGCTTTTCAAGATGTCCGATATATCTGTTGAGATTTTTCAGGAATAAGTCCGTAGATTCTCTTATAAAAGAAGGCAGTTTAAGCTTCCATTCCTTTGTGAGTCTTATTTTGTCGGATTCTTTTTCGGTCGTTCCGGCACTAATCAAATCCCTGAAAAAAGTGCTGCCAGAATCTTTCAGGTTTGCCAGTGAAGGTATGCAGTTGGTATCAACCAGAGTTTTTATTTCGCTGGATAGGGAAGGGGAGAACTTATGTTGTCTGATTCTTGCCAGAATACCCGCTTCGTCTTTTCTGCCCCGGCGATCATAAAGATTATCCAGAATTCTTTCCAGATCTCCGGTTGAAACATCATCTCCGAGAAAATCCGAAGCCACTTCTTCCACATGGTGGGCTTCATCAATAACAAGACGTTTGAAAGGCGGGAAAATTGACGAATCATTCTGGGGATTATTCCGCCTCAAGGCAAGATCCGTAAAAAGAAGAGCATGATTAGTAACCAGAATGTTGGCTTTTTCCATTTTTTCCTTATTTATAAAATAGAAACAAGCTGAAAAATATGGACATTTCCGCCTTGAACATACTGAACTTTCACAGCATACCTGCTCCCATACTTTTTCATGAATCTCAAATTCTATATCTGATTTATCTCCGGTTACCGTATTTTCAGCCCATCTTGACAATCTTCTCCAGAAGAAGAATTCATCAGGAGTAAAAACGCCTTCAGACACCTCAAGGGTTCGAAGCCTTCTTATGCAAAGATAATTATTCCAGCCTTTAACAAGAACAGCAGTAAATCTATCGTCAAGAACATCTTTAAGAAGAGGGACATCCTTCTTCATTATCTGTTCCTGAAGGTTAATTGTTTTTGTTGAAATAACCACAGGTTCGTTAAATGCAAACGAACAGAAAACGGAAGGTATAAGATATGCAAGCGTTTTTCCGGTTCCTGTGCCTGCCTCTATTAGCGCCACAGATTCTTCAATAAAACTCTTAAACACCATTTCCGACATATCCCGCTGGCATTGGCGGTTTTCAAAACCGGGGAATTTCTGCGACAGCAATCCGCCTTCTGCAAGCACGCTGACTACATTTCCCCAGAGTTCCCTTATATTAGTTGACAATGAAATACTCCTGAATTATTTTACCGTAAAAGCCCAGGCTTTTTTCGATGAATTTCCCGCCTCATCTGAAACGGTTACCACCACTGAATGTCTTCCCGGTTTAAGATCGCCTGCGTTGCCGGAAATAAATCCCACATTTTTTTCAACACCTGATGTCAGTGGTTTTCCGTCCACAATTATTCCCGCAGATTCAGCCCTGATTAACGATCCTCCGGAATTGAACTTTGCAAAAATTTCAACCTGTTTTCCGATTATTTCATCATCAGGTTCCGGGTTGACGGGGATAATTACTGGCGCTGATACGGCAACATCCACAGCAGACTGATAAACTACATAATCACTGTTTTTTATGGAACCATCTCCTACAAGGATATAAGTTCTTCTCATATCCTGCCGGTTGAGTCTGAATGAGCCTGTGTATGAACCGGGTTTTACCTCTTTCATGGGGATCTCTTTTCCCAGTCCGGCAATATCAAAAGTTATGTAACTTTTCGGCTTTGCTTTTGCAGAAACTGTAATTACCGAGTTCTGCCTGTATGATTTTGCAGCGGAAACTTCAACTGTTTTAATGGATTTTCTGTTCTCGCTGCTTTTCGAACCGGATTTCAAATCCACTGCATAAACGGAACCTGCAAGTTTTGTGGATGCGTCAAGCCTGACAAAAACGCGCATACCCTGTTTAAGCTCCTTATAATCCACAGTTCTTCCGTTAAGAAAGAAACAGACATCAGGAGAGAACAGAGCCTGATCTCCTGAGGCGGTGATGAGCTTTTTGTCACTGATAAAAATAAGCTCGCCTGCCATAGCTTCGCCGTCGGCAGTTACTTTGCGTGCAGCTCCGGGAATACCGGATACCACAACTTTAACATGGTCACCGGGTAAAAGAGATGATACCTGAACAGGCTGCCCCTTTTCACCTGTAAATACCGTATTCGGGCTAAACTGTATTTTCGATTCGAGTTTTTTACCGGTTCTTACGGTTATGGTTTTGTTTCTGATGGAAATATCGGTCAGGGACCCTGAAATTTCCACATCTGCTTTTGCAGGTAGAATGCATAAACAAAACAGTGCGAAGAAAACGCCGAGCGTTATGATTTTTTTTGAAGAAAAACTCATTGAAAAAATTGCCTCATAATTATTTTCATTGTTTATTCGGAAAAGACCATCATTATCCTTTCTTATCTTACCTGAAAACAAGTGGGAAACAAAATAACCGATGTTAATCCCACCGGTTATTTATTTTCTTAACAATATGCCTTATTATCCGAATAGTCCGTTACATTGTGGCTGCTGATAACAATCCGCCTGCAATGGCTCCTGCCATGGGTCCGCCTCCGAACATTCCAGCCAGGCCGCCGATTACGGCTCCTTTAATAGCTCCGCTGAATGCTCCGATTCCACCGGTTACGGCTCCGCCTACTGCTGCGCCTGCTCCGGGGTGTCCTGCTGCAAGACCGGCTACTCCGCCGATTACTGCTCCGGTTACAAATCCGAGAGCGCCCCATACTGCTGCACCTACGCCGGCTGCTGCGAGAATGCCGCCGCCTGACATTGCGATGAGACAGGCTCCTGCCAGTGCTCCGGTTGCTGCTCTTGTGAGCACTTTGCCTGCTGAATAATGGCTTGATGTGGAGCTTGTTGAACCCAGTTCCACTTTATCTGAAATTGCGTGATTGGGCTGTGCTGATACTTTTGCTGATTCCCCTCTTACATATGATGCTGTGCTGGGAAGTGGTGTTGAAAGTGATTGTATGTTCATCGTAATCCTCCGTTTTGTTTTCATTTATCTTGGTTATATTATAAATTCAACGCCAATTGTTTTCAAGTGCCTTAATGTTGCAAATATGTTAACAGATTGCCTGATTTTAGTAAGTTAATCCTGTTTCACCTTTATTTTTGAAAAAAATCCCCGGTTGACAGACTTATGCGTAATTTACGAAAATAGTATAATAGCAGTTAAAATTCCCGTGGGTGATCAGACAAATCCATACCTTAATTCAGTGGTATTAGCCCATTGCTGTAGCGAACTCTTTGCAAAAGGGTGAGGCGGTTCATCTGATATAATAAGTTTCTTGCAGAATTGTATAAGTATTTTCTTACATAATATTGAATATATAACAAAACAGCACTATGCTTTTAGAAATCCATAGTGCTGTAAATTTTTCTGTGAAATGTGAAATCAGAAAGTTTCCGGATGCTTAAAAGATGGAAAGCAAAGCTCCCAATGCAGCTCCTGTTGCTGCCCCTCCGCCAAGTGCACCTGCAAGGCCTGTTATAGCCAGTGCTTTGGCAGCTCCGCCTGCTGCTCCCAGAAGACCGAATACTACTGCGCCGATTTTCATTCCTTTGCCGGGCTGGGCAAGAAGCAAGCCTGTGAGTCCGCCGAATGCAGCTCCTGTAGCTGAACCGGCTACTCCTCCGAATGCTGCGCCTATACCTGCAGCTACAAGGGGATTTCCTCCTGAAAGACCTACAACCGCAGCTCCTGCAACAAGGGCAAATCCTGTTGCTGCAAGGGAAGCATAAAGACGGGCTTTCTCAGGGGTAATCTTATCCTTAATCTGAGGCTGGCTGTAAGTATTGCTTATATCCTGAGTGTTTGAACCTAATTCGACTTTGTCGCCTGCAGCTGCTGTTGCTGATTCAGGTTTTGCCGCTTCATTTTTCACTGCCGGTGTGGTGGTTTGCAGTATTGGTGTTGATACTGAATTAATGTTCATTTTTGTCCTCCGCTTAGTTCTGTTTGTTAATACAATTATAAAGCATAAATGACATATTAACAACAAAATCATGTTTCAAAAATGTTAACAGATTACTTTCCATGAGAAATTATCCAGGAAATAAAAAACAGCATTTTTACCTGTCTGGTTAATTTATGCTGCTTTTTTATATATCAGAATTTGTGAATAATCAGTATTTATATTCCGATAGCTGACAACACACCGCCGACAATTGCTCCTGACATAGCGGGACCTGCTCCGACGAGACCTGCCAGTCCGCCGAGTACAGCTCCTTTAATAGCTCCGCCAGCAGCTCCTGCCAGTCCTCCTGTGGTAGCTCCCACTGTTGCCACTGATGCTGTGTGTCCGAGGGCGTGTCCGCTGACGCCGCCAACAACAGCTCCCGTTAATGCGCCGATTCCGCCCCAGATCATCGCTCCCACTGCTGCAGTTGCCAGAACGCCGCCCCCTGATAAAGCCAGGGCTGCTGCGCCCATTGCTGCACCTATTGCAGTTCTGAAGAGCACTCTGCCCGGAGAAAAATGCTTCTTAATAGGATTCTCTGCTGAAAGATCTATCTGATCAAGCCCCATTGTTCTTACTTCAGGCTCTTTGTTCATCATCTTTTCGATTTTGTCCGTAGCGCCTTTAAGAAAAACCGGGGTGGTCGGAAGCTGTGATGCAATGGAATTCATATTCATTTATTTAATCCTCCGTCAGGTTGCTTACTTTGATACAATCCTATTTTATCGCAAAGATACACCAATGGCAATAATCTTTATGTTTCCACTTTGTTAACAAATCTAAGATTTGTACAATACTAAACCTTTAAGATAGGAACTTTCGGGAAAACTGAGTAAAACCGGATGGTCGGGTCCCTGTATCATTTTTCCGATTACCGAAGCACTGCACTCCGCATCAAGAGCTGCCCACGCTGTCGCTTTCTGGAACATTTCATCGGTAACGCTTCCTGAACACGAAAATGTAAATAACACACCGCCGGGTTTCAGAATTCTCAATGCCTGAAGGTTTAAATCCTTATAGCCTCGCAGAGCGGTTTCAAGCTTTGCCGTTCCGGAAACAAACTTAGGCGGATCAAGAACAATAAGATCAAAATATCTTTCTTCTTCTTTGTACTGTCTGAGAAGTTTAAAAACATCACTTTCAACAAATGTAAATTTATCAGGTGAAAATCCATTGAGGGCAACATTGGCTGCTGCTGTTTCAAGAACTTTTTTAGAAGCATCGGCTGAAACAATATGCTTTGCTCCCCCTGCGGCAGCATTGAGTGAAAAGCCGCCGGTATATGAAAAACAGTTCAGAACATCTTTGCCTGCGGCAAAATCTCTTATTAACCGCCTGTTATTTCTCTGATCGATATAAAAACCGGTTTTGTGTCCTTCTTTTATGTCAACCAGCATTTTAATACCGTTTTCAACAATCTCCACAGTTTTTGAGGGTCCATTGCCGGAAATCAATCCGTTTCTCTTTTTTAGTCCTTCAAGCAATCTTTCGTCAGAATCGGATCTTTCATAAAAGCAGATCGGGTCGAGTTGCTTGTAAAGTACGCGGCAGATCACATCTTTCCACTTTTCTGCTCCTGTGGTAAGAAACTGAACCACAATATGTCTGTTGTAAAGATCAGCAATAATTCCGGGTAAACCGTCTGATTCGGAATTAATAACCCTGCAGCTGTTGTTGATTGTGGGATCAGAAAAAAGACCAAGATTTTTTCGCAACGCTATTGCGGTCCTGATTTTTTCGTCGAAGAATCCCTCGTTAATTTTGTCTTTTTCATTCCACGACCACACTCTCAGTCTTATCTGCGACTGGGGGCTGAATGCGCAATAGGCTGTAAATTCACCTTTTGACGACACGGCTGTAACGGTATCTCCCGGCATCGGATCGCCGTTAACTTTCTGTATTCCCCCTGAAAACACCCAGGGATGTTTTTTCAGAAGGTTCTTTTCTCTCCCGGGTTTTAAAATAATCTGGCTGTTTTTCATGTTTACCCGATTGCTTCCTTTCATATTCATATCATGATTATACACAATTACATCCGGGGTGTCTTTATGCTTTTTTTTATAAGGATATGGCAATTAATATTTCGATGATGTATTATATGCAGACGGAAAACTGAAAAAACAAAAAATCGAAAGGAAATTTTGCTGATGAGCGATTTTATTCTCCTTGCAACAAACAATCAGCATAAGGTTGAAGAGATAACAAAGATTCTCTCGGATTATACCCATAGAATTAAAAGTCTTGATGATTATCCCGGACTGCCTCAGCCTGTGGAAGATGGTGATTCTTATTATGAAAATTCCCTGAAAAAAGCCATGCATTATTATAAATTAACCGGCATCCCTACTATTGCTGATGATTCAGGGCTTGAAATCGACGCTTTCAACGGCGAACCGGGAATCCACTCTGCAAGGTTTATAAAACCGGACATGCCATTCTCAGAGAGAAATGAAATTATTCTTTCCCGTATGAAAGATGTTCCGGAAAATAACAGAGGAGCCAGATTCAGATGCTGCTGTGTTGTGGTTTATTCTGAAAATGATATCAGAACCGAATCGGGAACCCTCGAAGGCAGAATCGGCAATGAAGCAAAAGGTTCATTCGGATTCGGATATGATCCGGTTTTCTTTGTTCCTGAGTATGACAGACATCTGGCTGAACTTGAGCCGGAGATAAAAAACCGGATAAGCCATCGGGCAAAAGCATTCGAAAATATCAGGAAACATCTTGATAAATAGGTTGCAATATAATATAGTGTTTTTGATGTTTTTTAAAGGAAGAGTTAAATCTGACTCGAACATTTTTTTGTCAGAAAATTAGAGCTTTCCTGAAGAGGAAAACTCTTTGTTTTGTTTAAAAGCACTAATTTCCGATCTTAAGCGGGGGGAAGGATTCTTCAATTATTCTTCTCATATTGAAAAATGCTTCACGCCGTTTATGATAAAGAATAATAACGCTTTATCGGCGAATCTTATTTATTCTGACAGTATATTAATCAAGAGGTGAATTATGAGCAATAAACACAGAGTAGTCGTAACCGGAATGGGTGTAATATCGCCTTTTGGAGCAGGTACGGACACGCTCTGGAATGCAGTCAAAGAGGGAAAATCAGCAATTGGAAATATTACACTTTTTGATGCTTCCCAGACAGATGCAAAGATTGCGGCAGAAGTCAAAGATTTTGACCCCGGTCTTTATATGAACAAAAAAGATGCAAGAAGATATGATCGTTTTCTGCAGTTTTCCGTAGCGGCTACAAAGCTCTGTATGGATGACAGTGGTGTACAGGTTACAGACGAAAATCGTTTTGACATAGGTGTAGCTATAGGTTCAGGAATCGGCGGAATGATGATTTTTGAAAAAACCCACGAAGTTCTTATGAATCAGGGACCCTCAAAAGTCAGCCCCTTCTTTATTCCTATGATGCTTGCAAACATGCCCGCAGGTATGGCGGCTATGAATTACGGCCTTATGGGACCCAACTATTGCGTAGTTACAGCTTGTGCTACAGCAGGACATAACATCGGACTCGCTTTCCAGTCTATCAGAGAAGGAAAAGTGAAGATGATGCTGGCGGGAGGAACCGAAGCTTCCATTACCCCTCTCAGCATTGCAGGATTCTGCTCAATGAAAGCGGTTTCAACACGTAACGATGAACCGCAGAAAGCTTCAAGACCTTTCGACAAAGACAGGGACGGCTTTGTAATGGGAGAAGGTTCAGTGGTTATGATGCTTGAATCTCTCGAATCAGCTCAGGAGAGAGGCGCAAAAATCTATGCCGAGATCATCGGTTTTGGAATGAGCGCTGATGCCCACCACTTCACACAGCCCCATCCCGAGGGACTGGGAGCCGCTCACGCAATGAAGATGGCTTTGAAAGATGCTGAGATCGAACCTGAAAAGATCAACTACATCAATGCCCATGGCACATCAACACCCATTGGCGACATTGCTGAGACAAGAGCAATTAAAAAGGTATTTGGCGAACACGCTAAAAATCTGGTGGTTTCATCTACAAAATCATCAGTGGGACACCTTCTCGGCGCCGCAGGAGCCATCGAATCAGCAGCCTGTATTCTGGCTTGCAGGGACGATATTATTCCTCCGACAATCAACCTTGAAAATCAGGATCCCGAATGTGACCTCGACTATTGCCCCAATGTTGCCAGACATACAAAAGTTGAGTATGCAATGAACAACTCGTTTGGCTTCGGTGGACAAAATTCAGTTCTCTGTTTCAAGAAATACATCTGATGAATGATTTGAACGAATTTTCACAACAATTAGATAATGTAGAAGCGGCATTAGGAATAGTCTTCAACGACAGGGAGATTCTGTTCCGTTCTCTTGTGCATGACTCATTTGTCTATGAAAATGAGGAAATCAAAAGAAGTAACGAAAGACTTGAGTTTCTCGGAGATTCGGTATTAGGACTGATTATCAGCCACCTGATTTACACCAGATATCCGAACTGGCAGGAGGGCGATTTAGCCCTCCTCAAATCGAGTCTTGTAAGCTCAGAATCCCTTGCGGAGAGGGCGAAAAATATAGATCTGGGATCTTATCTGTTTTTGGGAAAAGGTGAAGATGCCAGCGGCGGAAGACACAGAGCATCAATTCTCTCCGACGCCCTGGAAGCTCTGATAGGCGCAATTTTTCTGGATCAGGGTTTTGACATTGCTTATAAGTTTGTTGAGACAATCTTCAATGAGTGCCTCGATGTTAAAACACCACTGAAAGATTTTAAATCATACCTTCAGGAGTATTCTCAGAAACATTTTAAAGCTCTGCCCAATTATAATGTAGTTGATGAGATTGGACCCCCTCACAGAAAAGTGTTTAAAGTGAAGGTGGAAGTCGGATCAGTACACAACGGCGAAGGAGAAGGTACATCAAAAAAAGAGGCGGAACAGAGCGCCGCCAGAAATCTCCTCGAAAAAATTACGGGCACATTCTAAAACCGCTTATTCACCCATTAACTGGACAACTATGGTACGGGATCTTCGTCGGTTGTCAAAATCGATGAAGATCACCTGTTGCCAGGTTCCAAGAGTAAGCTTGCCTTCAACAAATGGTATGGATAAAGAAGGCCCAAGCACAGAAGCTCTTATATGGGAGAAACCGTTTCCATCGCCCCAGCGAGCGTTGTGGGCGTAAAATTCGTCTTTCGGGATAATTTTCTCCCAAAATGCTTTAAAATCCCTTACATTTCCATCTTCAAATTCTATTGTGGTAACAGCCCCTGTGGCTCCGGGAACAAAAACAGTGATGACCCCGGATTTCAAACCCGAATCTTTCATTTTTAATTCCAATTCGGATGTTATGTCCCTGATATCGCAAAAGCCCACTGTATCAAGCTCAATTAAGGTTGTTTTTACCATTTTCTTTCCTCCAGCCTTTCACCATCTCAATGAAATACTCATGGAAACGGTAATCGTCAGTCAGTTCCGGATGAAACGCCAGAGCCAGAATGTTATCTTCTTTCACGGCTACGATTTTATCCTGAAATTTGGCAAGAATTGTCACGTTGTTTTTTACTTCGCTTATTATCGGAGCTCTTATAAAAACTGCCCTGAAAGGCTTTTCACCAAGATCCCTGATAGCCAGATCCGTTTCAAAACTATTTATCTGTCTTCCATAAGCATTGCGGCATGAAACTACTTTCAACAGACCAAGGCTGGTCTGTCCGGGGAGTCCGTCTTCAATCTCCCTGCTCAGCATTATCATCCCTGCACATGTTCCAAACATGGGAAAACCTTCTTTACCCATGGAAATAAGCCTGTCTGTAAGATTATAGCTGTCAAGCATTTTTCCTATTGTTGTGGATTCGCCTCCGGGAATTATTATCCCATCAATATTTTCAAGATCTTTTTCCAGTCTGACCTCTGCAGTTTCCACTCCAAGAGCCTGTAAAGCTTTGATATGTTCCTCAAAGGCTCCCTGCATTGCCAGAACACCAATTCTAATCAAAATCTGCCTCCATTTATTTAACGGTGGAAACACCGGTTTTCTCATACTATCTATTAACAATTTTGTAACAAAACTCCTTTTCATAAATATGGACAACATGATGTAGTATTTGATAAGATAAGCATGGAAACAGTGGCAGAAAAAAGTGGTTTGTCGCTGTATTGTAATTACTGGAATTTTTCTGGCAGAAAGAAGGGCCATAATGATAAATACCGGAAATCATATTGCATTCGGAGCACAGATTCCCGCCTGTAACAATGGAATAAATAATTCCACAGAGAGAACCCGTGGTTTTGATACCGCTGAAAAGTTAGTTCTTTCAGGAAATTCAGGCACTGAAAACACCGGTCTTATCAACCCCGGTGATTTTAAATCGTGCAGACAGAAAGAAACTTCAGAAGCAAAACAGTCAGGTTTTCTCACAGCGTTGAGCGAATCTTCAAAAAGGAAAATTCTCACCGGCGTTCTGTGCGGAGTTACACTTTTTGCATCAATGGCGATCGTTTCACTTCCTTCTTCCTATAATGCTGCCGAAGCTGCCGAAAGACCCGCTGTTACGGTAGTTGTTAATCAGGAAGCCAGACAATACGGAATTTCAGAAGCAACCGCCCAGAAAGTAAAAGACCATCCCACAATGGAAGCAACCCTTAAATCTCTGCCCAAACAGGTTATCGAAAGATTCAAGGAATACAGTTCCAGTCAGAAAAAAGTTATGTATAAGGATATTTCCGGCAAAACTTCTCTCGGGGTAATCAAGGTTAACAACAGAGAAGCTTTTGTTAAGGGAAGCGTTATGGGAGTAGATGTGTTTTCACAGATGGGACCCAAAATCGAAGCACACGCAGAAAAAGGCGAAATCACAAAAGCAGAAGCTAAAGAGATGAAAGCGGGTATATCGGATCTGAAAGCCCTTTCATCAACACAGAGAGATGCAATAGCCACACTGATAATGTGGGAATGCAGCCAGTATTAGTCTGATACTGAATTTTTGGAGGCTTATTAATGACCGACATAAATATGATCCGGACAACCCAGCCCGCAGGAAGCTACCTTGCTAAGGTAGGCTTTTCTGCTGACAAAAATAATTCCTCCGGGTTTAGTGTCAGTGAAAAATTTACTCCTTCTTCGGATTTTTCCCGGGAACCGGGTCTTATAAAACCCGGAATCAAGCAGAATTCAAATCAGGCTGAGCAGAATATTAAGCCTGAAAGTGGTGGAATTCTTACCGCAATCAACAATTCAGCCGCAAAAAAAATTCTTATGGGAGCTTTGTGCGGAATCACATTTATGGCGGCACTCGGTGTCGTTTCACTGCCGAACCACTACAACACCGCCAACGCAGCAGACAGACCCGCTGCAGTTCTGGTAGTCAATCAGGAAGCAAAACAATACGGAATTTCCGAAGCTACAGCTCAGAAAATAAGAGATAATCCGACTCTCGAATCCACACTTCGTTCGCTGCCAAAGCAGGTTGTGGAAAGATTTAAGGAATACAACACCAATCAGAGACATGTGATGTATAAAGGTCTGTCAGGAGAAACCTCCACATTCTTTTTTACAATCAACAACAGGGAAGCATTCGTCAAAGGTTCTGTTATGGGGGCTGATGTCTTTAATGAAATGGGCAGTAAACTTGACGAATATGCCGGCAATGGAAATATTTCAAGAGCAGAGGCAGATCATCTGAAAGCGGGAATAAATGACCTGAGACCTCTTACCCCCGAACAACGGGATGCAATAGCCACCATGATCATGTGGGAATGTAACAGATAGTTTTTGTGAATTAATCAGCGGAGGGCAAATATGAACAACATCGGTTCAATCACAAATCAGATGTCGGTAAATATACCGACCAGAGTAGATGCCGCAAAGCATATAAAAAATGCTCAGACCGTAGGCACTACAGAGCTTAAAGGTCAGGAGAAAAAAGAGATGGCAGTGGAACATGACACTGTCACTATAGACAAATCACAGATGCTCCTCAATCTTGAAGGTGTATCAGGTGAAAAAGCCGATGTTAAAAAAGAAGGGGAAACCCAGCAAAGCGATTCTTTTGCAGGTCACCAGATGTCCCTCCTTCTCGATGAAGAAACAATGTATATGGGCCTTTCCGGTGCCTCAGCAGGCGAACTGAAAGATTCTCTTGCCGGTATCGAACATACATATCCCGGAATTACTGAAAGAGTTGAAAACCTGGACAGCCGCGCTTCTAACGCAGGCTATTCAAAAGAAATGTCCTCAATGTTCGGAGGTATTGTACAGGATGACAAACCCTGGTCAACAAGAGAATTCGACAATGGAAAAGTAAAAGAATACATTGCTGAAAAGAAAGTCAATCATCCCGAGCTGAACACAACCGATGTAGATGCCAACTATGATATGAAAAAGACATTGCATGCAAAAGGACAGATGGTTTCTGATCTTCATGAAATGTTCCCTCAGGATAAATTCCCTGGTGTATCCATTGCAGCAAGAGTCAAATCAAAAGACAGTCTCGCCGGCAAGCTTAAAACCAAACAGGCTCAGGGTAAAAACTACACCATAGCCGACGCCACTGATCTGGTAGGCTCAAGAGTTATTGCCGCCAATCTCGGAGATGTAAAGGGCATAACCGAAGCTATCGAACAGCGTTATGGAGATAAGATCCTTGAAAAGATCAACTATTATGAAAAACCCAACGGCGGATACAGAGCCATCCATTATATTATGGACAGAGACGGTGTTCCGGTAGAGCTTCAGGTATGTACAAAAGATATGCGTGTAGCATTTGACGCTTATCACGATACAGTTTATAAACAGAACCCTAACGAACCTATGAGCGAACCTGTCAAAAATTTCTACGAAACCCTCGTGGATAAAGCAATGTATATGGACAGCGCCGGATATGTAGGCAACAGGGATAAATACAGAGGTGAAGCCGGTTAGCCTGGAGTTTAGCCTCCTCATTAAGCATTAAACTGGAAGCAGCAATGAAAAGTCTTAATTTGTCAAATACAATCAAAAAGGGAATCCTCGGGATTTCCCTTTTTACTTTTATTTTTATGATGTTATTTGCAGCAGTGTCTCTTCAGGCACAGGAAAAAAAGGAACGGATGATCGTAGTCAGCGGTTCGAAATATCGTCTTTACCTTTATGAAAACAAAAAGGGCCAGTGGGCGCTTATAAAAGAGTATCCCATAGGAATAGGCAGAAACGGAATGGGCAAAACCAGAGAAGGTGATGCGAAAACACCGGTAGGGGAGTATAAAATTCTCTGGAAAGCTTCCCGTTTTGCTAAAACCGATGGTGGATATCTAATACAGGACGGCAGATCTTTTTGCGGTCCCGACAATATGTACACCACCGATCCTAAAATCGGCTACCCTTCAGAGAGCCTATGGAAAGCCGGCTATGGTGGAAAATCAGCAGTAGTGATGTGTATTGATTATCCCACGCCTGCAGAAAAAGCAAAAGGTTATTCAGGCGGATGCATAGAGATTCATGCCACACTTCTCGGAGGAATCGGCAAGCAATCTTCAGAAGGCTGTGTCAGAATGAATCCCAAAGATGCCAGAGAGCTTTACAATCTTGTGGAAACCGGAACCAGGGTAATCATTAAGGAAAACTGATTCCACTCCGGTTAAAACTCGTTTCTTTCATTTGCCTGTTTATTGCAGCTATAAAAACAGTGACGTAAATATTAGTAAAATATCGCATTTTCAGGTATTGACATGTATTATACCGAACGGTATAATAAAAATACAAACGGATAAGGCAGCTATACTCATTATGAACAACAGGGAAGTCATTCTGGAAAAAGCTCTGGAACTTTTTTCCAGCTATGGATATGATTCAACCGGCGTGCAGGAGATTGCTTCAGCAGCCGGAGTAACAAAACCGACCCTGTATCATTATTTTGGCAGTAAGGAAAAGCTGCTTGATGAGCTTCTTTCCACATATTCCGGCAAATTGATGCGGATGATGCAACCCGCTGCCGATTATCAGAGAGATCTTCCTCTCACTCTGTATCGGGTTACAAAGACATACTTTGAGTTTGCAAAGGAGTATCAGACTTACTACAGGTTTCATCTCAGTTTGTGGTTTGCACCTTCTGAAAGCTATCCTGCCAAAGCAGTGGCAAGTTATCTTCATAATCAGTTTATTATGATAGAAGATATTTTTCTTAAAGCTTCCGGCGATCATGGCAATATGAAGGGGAGACACAAAAGATATGCGGTTTCCTTCATCGGGATGATAAACAGTTACATTTCGCTGCACACCAAGGATCTGATTCAGTTGAGTGATGAGCTTGTGTATCAGGCGGTCCATCAGTTTATGCATGGAATATACTCCTGACCCAATGTAAGTGAATTAGTAAAATTTCCTCCCATTTCCAAGCCCAATACCCTTGTTTTCCGGGAAGGAGGTCCGGAGGAAAGTTCGCTTTAAAAAGCGTGGTTTCCGAATCCGATGGAATTTCTGTAAGCCTTACCGTATGTTATTTATCGTTTTTGATTTTTTAATCGGGTAAATTTTTTTAATCGTCAATATACCGAACGGTATAGCAAAGGAGAATTATTATGAATAACTGGGCAAGTGAAGCAATTTTCTACCACATATATCCTTTGGGTTTCTGCGGAGCACCTGAACACAACGATTTCATCTCAAGCCCCGTAAACAGACTCTCGAAAATCGAGGAGTGGATCCGGCACATAAAAGAGTTGGGTGCAAACGCAATCTATCTTGGACCGGTTTTTGAATCAACAAAACATGGTTATGACACAGCCGATTATTTTACAATAGACAGAAGGCTGGGAGATAATGATTATTTCAGATCATTAGTGGAAAAACTTCATCAAAACGGAATTCGTGTGATTCTCGACGGCGTTTTTAACCATACAGGCAGAAATTTCTGGGCTTTCCGGGATCTTCAGGCAAACAGGCAGAATTCTTCTTTTGCCGACTGGTTTGATGGTGTGGATTTCAATTCAAACAGCCCATACAACGATTCTTTCTCCTACAAAGGCTGGAATGGCCATCAGGATCTGATAAAACTCAATACAAATAATCCACAGGTTAGAAGCCATCTTCTTCATGCTGTCGAAACCTGGATCAGGGATTTCGACATAGACGGACTCAGGCTCGATGTAGCGGACCATCTCGATATCGGTTTTCAGCAGGAACTCAGCGCTTTCTCCAAACGACTGAAAGAAGATTTCTGGATTATGGGAGAAGTCGTTCATGGCGATTACACAAGATGGGCAAACGAAAAGACCATTGATTCCGTGACCAACTACGAATGTTACAAAGGACTCTGGTCAAGCCTCAATGATAATAATTATTTTGAAATTGCTTACGCCCTGAACCGCCAATTTGGAAAGGGCGGTATTTACGAAAAACTTCCCCTTTATAATTTTGCAGACAATCACGATGTCAACCGCGTTGCATATTCCCTGAAAAAGAAGAGCCATCTTTATCCACTTTATTGCCTGCTCTTAACAATGCCAGGAGTGCCTTCTGTTTATTACGGAAGCGAGTGGGGGATTAGCGCCTCGATTCATAACGGTGACGACAGATGGCTTCGTCCCTGTCTTGATCTTAATAAAGTGGAAACTACCCCCCCTGAAGCTGATTTATCAAAAACCATTTCAAAACTATCGGAAATCAGAAAGTCTAACCCTGCATTAACAAAAGGCTCATACAAACAGTTGTTCGTTGGTCCGGGCCAGTTTGCTTTTCAGAGAACCAGTGAAGCACAAACCTGTATCGTGATTCTCAACTCGTCAGACGAGCAGAAAAACTGTGAAATTCCAGCCAATCTTATAACAGAAGGCACATACACTGATATTCTCAACAACAGCGAAAAAACCGAATTAACCAAAAACAGCAGAAACATAAGCATTTATCCCTGCTGGGCAAGGATACTGCGGAAAGACTAAACCCCGATTATTTCAATTTTGTAATAAAGCAAAGTCAATTTGATACCCTTCTGTACTGAACTTGTTTCTCAGGTGTAATTCTCCTGAAACCATCACGGGTTACAATGGATATAGTGAGATTATACAAAGACGAGTTAAATCAGGAGGGTTTTTTATGGTTAAAAAGATAGCAGCCATAACTTTCATCTATCTCTGCACTGTAGCAGCCTGGGTCTTTCTCGGTGCAACTGTCCAGTTAAGAACTCAGGCTCAGGACTCAGCAATGAAGGAATCTGTCGGACAATTATGGGGAACAGTTCAGGTTCAGCAGGCTCCGGTTGTAACCTGCCAGCCCATAGGAAAAAAAGAAGGCAGGAGGATTTTACCCTTCAGGGCGAGCGGAACAGCAGTTCAAATCGGACTTGAGGAGAGTCAGGAAGGACAACCCGGTGCATCTCAAACCCAGACACCCGCCCCACAAATTCCTTCACCAACACCGGCGGTTGAACCGGAAGGAAAAATAAACGCACTGGATGGAAGCGATATCAAAGTTCTTCTCAGACTTGAACACAGGCGTAAAGGTTTGTTATGGTATTCAACCTACAGAGTCGCATTCTCAGGTCAATACAAAATAGTGAATAATGAAGAAGAGCCGGGACATTATCTCTTCGAATTCGCTCTTCCGGTAAGCAACGCTGTTTACGACAATTTCAAACTGACTGTTAACGGGGAAGAGGTAAAGAATCTTGGAATTGCCTCAGGAGTCCTCCGCCAAAGCATAATCCTTAATCCCGGAGAATCAAAGGAAATTGGCATCAGCTACAACACCCAGGGCATGGATCAGTGGTGGTACAGCTTTGGGTCCAATGTTACACAGATGAAAAACTTCTCTCTTGTAATGCTTACAGATTTTGATAAAGTGGATTTTCCGCAAAAGAGTATTTCTCCCACTGCAAAAGAAAAAACTCAGAGTGGATGGAAACTTGAATGGAAATATTCCAATCTTCTTTCAGGCGTGCAGATAGGAATGGATATGCCCAAAATATTGAATCCCGGTCCCTGGGCAAGCAAGATTATCTATTTTGCTCCCGTATCTCTGTTTCTGTTTTTCTTCCTGATGATCGTTTTTACAACACTGAATAATATTGATCTTCATCCAGTTCATTATTTCTTCATTGCCTGTGCCTTCTTCAGTTACCACCTGCTGCTTGCTTATATTGTGGATCATGTATCCATACACGCAGCTTTCTGGATCTGTAGTTTTGTTTCCATCTTCCTTATGGTTTCGTACATGCGTATTGTTGCAGGCAGTAAATTTGCGTTTATTGATATCGGAATAAGCCAGTTTGTTTATCTGGTGGTGTTTTCTTACTCCTTTTTCTTCGAAGGATATACAGGCCTTGTTGTTACTGTTATGTGTATCGCAACACTCTTTATAATAATGCAGCTTACTGCACGACTTAACTGGAACGAAGTGTTCAGAAGCAATAACCGGACGGACGGCAACAATCAGCAGCCTGACTATTACCCCATATAAAATAAAAAAAAGCCGCAGCTGAGAAGTCTGCGGCATCCTTCTACCCAATACCATGTGATGAGATTAGAATCCGATAAATTCGCTATCCGACATTGAAATTTCCTTACCCCGTTTGATTCCATTTCCGTTAGACCTGCGCTGGGGCGAAGTCATAACCGGGGGTTCCTTTGCTTTAAACTGTCTTGTCTGAGGATTTCTTGCAGCCTGGGGCTGTCTTCGTTCAGACCTTCCACAGTCTTTTTCAAGCTGAATCACAGCCTTTCCGCGTTTGCTCTTTGAAGGTGTGAATGCTTCTTCCTCTTCATCTTCAAAGCGGCTGTGTCTCGGCTCCTCATAATCGTATTCATCGCTGTAACCCCTGCGGCCACGTGAACCACGGTCGTAATCATCGTCGTAACGGCGGCGGGAGCTCATTTCAAAGTCCTGCTCATATCTGCCGCCTCTGCCTCCACCACGACGCGTTCTGCGCTGATCCTCAAGTTTGAAGAATGAGAGGTTCTCACGAAGCTGATCTGCCTGAGATGACAACTCTTCCGCAGTTGCAGCCATCTCTTCAGAGGCGCCTGCATTCTGCTGAATTACATTGTCAAGCTGCTGAATGGCAGTGTTTATCTGGCTCGCTCCTGAATTCATCTCGTTGGAT
>JAJTBE010000214.1 GCA_021287065.1 Bacillota bacterium | reverse complement strand
AGGTCCGCCCGCGACGCAAACTCAAACTCAAACCCCACACCCCACACCCCACACCCCACATACGCGTGCTCCCCGAATACTTGCCAATTCTGTAATTATTACCGCCTCTATAGCTGGAGTTGTATTTCCATTTTGGAGATTGAGGATACAAAACGAGATTGTTTAACCGGGGGACAGGCGGGACGCCTGCGATCCGGCAGTCGCCGGCGTTTTATTGCGGCTATGATGTTTACAGGTGATTAGAGTTTGTTTCCGGCGAACTTATTGGCTCACTTATTATGGTAATGAATTAAAACCTGTTAAATGGAAAAATAGAATTAAATAGATTAATGGATTTATCTAATCTTTCACGAGAATTGTAACCGCATGCCCAGCTCCCGGAGAAAACTTTTTTGAAAAAAGTTTCCTCCGGACCTCCATCCCAAAACTTTTGGAATTGGGGACCGACCGGAGGGGCTATGACCGACGGGGGGTTGGGGACCGTCAGAGGGAACCACGCTTTTTTAAAAAAGCGAGGTTGCCCTCCGAACCTCCCTCCTTGAAAAACAAGAGTATTTGGCTGGGGATTGGAGTGGTTTTTACTAATTCAGTGGCATTGGACCGACGGGGGTTTAGGACCCTCAGAGAGAACCACGCTTTTTTGGAAAAAGCGAGGTTGCCCTCCGAACCTCCCTCCTTGAAAAACAGGAGTATTTGGCTTGGGATTGGAGTGGTTTTTACTAATTCAGTGGCATTGGACCGACCGGGGACCGTGGGGATTTGGGGCAATGCCCATGAATTAAGGCATGGATTTATTTAGGCGCTCACGAGGATTGTAACCATACGCCCAGCTCCCAGAGGAAACTTTTTTGAAAAAAGTTTCCTCCGGACCTCCATCCCAAAACTTTGGAATTTGGGGACCGACCGGGGGTTTAGGACCCTCAGAGGGAACCACGCTTTTTTTAAAAAAGCGAGGTTGCCCTCCGAACCTCCCTCCTTGAAAAACAAGAGTATTTGGCTTGGGATTGGAGTGGTTTTTACTAATTCAGCAGCATTGGACCGACGGGGGTTTAGGACCCTCAGAGGGAACCACGCTTTTTTGGAAAAGCGAGGTTGCCCTCCGAACCTCCCTCCTTGAAAAACAGGAGTATTTGGGCTGTGGATTTGAGTTGATTTTACTAATTCAGCA
This sequence comes from Bacillota bacterium, assembly GCA_021287065.1. Classification (GTDB taxonomy): domain Bacteria; phylum Vulcanimicrobiota; class JAJTBE01; order JAJTBE01; family JAJTBE01; genus JAJTBE01. The sequence goes on along the minus strand of JAJTBE010000214.1, from coordinate 27,927 downwards.
GCATTGGCATTGCCCTGGCAGGATCAATAAAGGGATTGCTTTCTGAAACTGGTTTCCTGAAAGCAATCCCTTCTGTAAAGATGTTTTGTCTGTGTGAATAACCGGGACGGAAACTACTTGCCGCTCTGTTCCCTTATTCTCTGAACTTCCTGTTCCACTATTTCCTCCTCAAATTTCTTAAACAGTGGTTCCGGTTTGCCCAGAGTTTTGCCGCCGGGGATCTCTTCATATTTCCATCCGTGATCTTCCAGCTTGTCTTCGAAGCCGAGCATGGAATGGAGCTTGGCTGATGAGAAGGGCAGGAAAGGATTGAACACTGTTTTCAGGGTGTTAATGAGATTGATAACCACCCAGAGGCTTGTGCCCGCTCTTTCACGGTCTTCTTTGATTTTTTTCCAGGGTGCTGTTGTATCCAGATATTTATTGGATTCCTGAGCAAGGCTCATGGCAGCTCTTATTGCTTCCTTGAACTTGCAGCGGCTCAGTGAACTATCCATATCATCCACGGTCTTTTTAGCCAGTTCGAGGAGCTGCTTATCCTGTTCGTCAAGCTCTCCCGGCACAGGCACTTTGCCTTCAAAATGTTTGCCGGTGAATGTAAGCACTCTGTGAACGAGGTTTCCGTATGTTGCTACCAGTTCGTTATTATTTCTTCTGAGGAATTCATTCCATGAGAAGTCGGCGTCGTTGGTTTCGGGCATATTTATGGAAAGGAGATAACGGAGGGGATCCGGCTCGTATCTTTCCAGATAGTCGGGAAGCCACACTGCCCAGTTGCGGGAAGTGGAAAGCTGTTTTCCTTCAAGGGTGAGAAATTCGTTTGAAGGTACATCGTAAGGCAGATTCATTTTACCGTAACCCATAAGGATGGCGGGCCAGATTATGGTATGGAACGGAATGTTGTCTTTTCCGATGAAATACCACGACTTTACATTTTCATTCTGCAGATATTCTTTCCAGAGATCTGGATTGCCCTGTTTCTCCGACCATTCCTTAGCTGCCGACAGGTATCCGATTACCGCTTCGAACCATACATAGATTCTCTTGTCATCGCATCCTTCGACGGGAATTTTAACTCCCCAGAGAATATCTCTTGTTATTGCTCTGTCTCTGAGTCCGTCGGTAAGATACTGTTTGGTGAACTGATAGACATTGGGTTTGAAATGTTCCTGCTTGCTGACCCATTCGAGAAGCTGGTCGTTGAAGGCGCTGAGCTTCAGGAAATAATGGTCTGTATCTCTGATTTCCGGTTTGTTTCCGCAGAATTTGCATTTTGCATCAATAAGGTCTTCCGGGTTCAGGGGTTTTCCGCAGTTGTCGCACTGATCGCCTCTGGCTCCGGTGCTTTTGCAGTGGGGGCATGTTCCCTCAACATAACGGTCGGGCAGAAACTTTTTGCAGTGTCCGCAATAGGGTGACTGCATTGTGTTTTTATAAATAAATCCTTTTTCCAGAAGATCGAGGAATATTTCCTGAACAACTTTGGCATGATTTTCTGTGGTTGTTCTGGTGAAAAGATCAAAACTGATGCCGAATTTGTCCCATGATTTAAGAAAATCTTCATGGTATCTCTGTGCAATATCCATGGGTGTAACGCCTTCGGTTTCAGCTTTAACTGTAATAGGCGTGCCATGCTGGTCGCTGCCTGAGAGCATAAGGACCTGATCGCCTTTTTGTTTGTGATAGCGCACAAAAATATCCGCAGGAAGATAACATCCTGCAATGTGGCCCAGATGAAGAGGCCCGTTGGCATAGGGCCATGCGGTGTAAACGAGAACTTTTTCTGACATTTTACAACTCCAGGAGTTAATTTATTTTATAAACCGGAACTTTTTAATAGAAAAACCGGTTTAAAAGACAGGTTGAATCACGTTACATTCTATGAAAATTTATTATTCCCCTTTAAAAAGAAAGTATTTGCTCATGAGTATCTTTTTCTGATAAAAAGGGGTATAATGTTAAAAGTGTTGTTTTTGAAACCCGAAAACAACAGGGGGATTATTACAAAGTAAAAAATAAAAAGAAACATTTCAAACCCTTTCTGAAGCATTTATCGCAGTCTTATTGCTTTGTGCAAAAACATGAAAGGGGAGTGGAACCATGACAGGTATCAGACACATCCTTACTGCTGTTATTGTTATTATGCTTGCTTTTGGTTTTATTGCAGGCTGTAATAACAGCAGCGACGATGGAGGTTCAGGAAACACAGGAACAATCACAGGAACGGTTACAGATCAGAACAGCCAGCCTATTGAAGGTGCTCTCTGTACAGTAACCACGACAGGCGTTAAAGCAGACTACTCCGATACCACAGACAGCTCCGGCGTTTATGAAATCGGAGGAATTCCCGAAGGTGTATGGCCCCTCACTGTTTCAGCCGATGGATATATTACCCAGACTGAAGATGTTACCATTGTAAGCGGAGATACCACGCAAGTGCCCGCCATACCTATGCCCGTTCAGGGATATGGATCCGTGACGGGAACCGTCGTTTCAGCTCTGGACGGAACAACGCCTATCTCCGGCGCTGCTGTTTCATGCGGAGGAGTTGCCGGAGTCAGCGGCACCGATGGAACCTTCACTCTCGCTAATGTACCGGCCGGTTCTCAAACCATCGCCTGTACTGCCGACAACTACGAACCTTATCACAACACCGTTACCGTAGTGGCGGATACCACCGTTACTCACGATATAAGTATGACTCCTGTTACAACACCCACAACATCTCCCACCATCGAACCGGGCAAAGGCAATGTAACCGGTAAAGTTGTGGATGCAAACGGTACAGGGCTTGAAGGCGTATCTGTAACCCTTCAGAAAGGCGCCAAATCAACCACTGATTCATCAGGCAACTATACTGTAACCAACCTGACTCCCGGCGTAAGAACACTTGCATACGCCAAAACAGGTTACGACAGTAAAACTCAGGATGTAACAGTTACAGCGGATACCACAGTTACCGCAACCACAGTTACACTGGTTACTTCTGCAACTACCGGCATTACCACATGGGTTTCCAAACGCGTGAACCAGCCGGAAGTCAACAACGCCACCGATCCCGATGTCAGTTCCGACGGCTCAAAGGTTGTATTCTGCTCAACAGGCAATGTTATTGTCAACTGGAATAATCCTCCTACCAACCCGAGCCATGTTTACCTCTGGAGCAGAGGAACCGGAACTGTTACAAGACTTTCCAACAACAATCTGGTTTCCAGCTCAACTGCAGGAGCCAATGGCGCTTCAACGCTGCCTGCTATCAGCGGCGATGGCGCTTATGTGGTTTTCTGTTCTGTTGCTACTGATATTCTTGCCAATGGACTGGCAACAACCAACAATGGTGATATTTTCATCGTTAAAGTAGCCGATAACTCAATCGCAAGAGTCACCAACAGTGCAGCCAACGCCAACAACGGAGGCGATGCCGCTTCCACAACACCTGATATTAACAGCGACGGCTCAAAAGTTGTGTTCTCATCTCTTGCCACAAATATCGGCAATATCACTCACACAGCAGCCTGGCGGCATGTTTATTATGTAACCATCACCAACATGTCCCCCGGTGTGAGAAGAATGATGGATATTACCCTTGCTTCTGCTGAAGGTTCAGACGGCGGCGCCAATCCCACATCGGCAAACCCCACAATTTCCTATGACGGAAGATATACCGCCTTTGAATCACTGGCAGACAATATCACATCAGCAGGCGCAGGCGTGCCCGCATCCGCAGTTCTTCAGGTGTTCAGAAATGACATCAACTCGGATCCCGCTGTGGGATGGAATATCCATGTCTCCAAACATGATGGAAACACAGCTAACGCCGCCTGTACATTCCCGTGTATAAACGAGGGCGGAACCCGCATAGCATTCCAGTCCGCATCAACCAACCTCGGAAACACAGGAGCAACAACTCAGAATGTTTACCTCTGGAAACTCAGCAGCGCATCGCTGACATATGTTTCCATTCCTCTTTCCGGAACTGTCGGCAACAGTACAGCTCCCGTAATGGATAAAACAGGTCAGTATGTTGGATTCCTGTCCACAACCATCGGTCTTGTCACCAATGTAACCGATGCACTGGCAAGATTGTATGTCAAAGATGTTGACGCAGGACAGAATGTCTATACCCTCGTCTCCAAAGGCTCATCGGATCAGATCCCCGATAACGCCTGCGCCAACCCGGCTCTCAGCGCCGACGGCAATTATGCCGTTTGGGATACAGCGTCCAAAAATCTGACCAACGACACCTATACAACAGGTATAACCGATTGCTTCATACGCAAGTGGAAATAAGCAGTTGTTCCGGTGCCGTAATAATTCCCATTACAACTGCTGTGACTTGCCGATGCAAGCCCTGTAAATCAGAGTATTCCGCACTGAAAATGATGCAGGGAAGCAATCCCGCAGGTATATGGCAGGTATTTTGTAAAACCGGCAGCAACCGGCAAACAGGCTTTCAGTCTTTTTCGCCGGTAAGTTGCGGACAATAGTCAAATCAGTAAAAACAAAAAGGATCCGTCAATCCGGCGGATCCTTTTATATGATTAATCGGCTGTTTACAAAAAAATACCCGCTTAATAAGCGGGCGTTCAAGTGTTTTGAAGGGTGACGAGAGTAACATCATACAAGAAGGGATTCGAGATCAAGTTCTCTTATCCCGACAAGTCTTGGAATAATTATGGAGAAGAATAAATCTCCACGTTGAAAAGTGAATATTCCCGAATATATTCTGAGTCCGATGCCAGCTTTGAAGTGATGGCTGTTCTGAACTTTGTTGACGATCATTATCAGGTCTTTTTCTACTCTTAAGATAAACTTTCCGTTGGAGTGCTGGACTGTGTTCTGCAGACCTTCGACGATTGCAGACCGCAGTGTGAATTCGTCCTCAACTTTGAAGTTGCCGGTCAGTTTATCCGACAGACTCTGTAATTCATCATGCGATTTGATTGCTATGATATTCATGTTCATCACTTCGCTTTTCGTTGCAAGATTTTTGTTCCCCCTGCAACTTATTACATTAACCTGATTATTCCCGTAAAACTACTTCCCTCTACCTCTATAAATCGGCATTAGGGCTTAAAATTAATACTTATTCAGACTAATTTTGTCCAATACTAAAGTATAATCCGTTTTTTCCTTGATAAATCAGGGTTTCTTCTCGTTCTGAGTCCATTGCCAATCATGTTTTCTGATTTGCGATGAAGATGAATTGCAGGAGAAGTTTACTTCGATTTTTGCCGGTTATTCTTTTGCCGGTTCCTTTGTTGATTCTTCAGGAACCTGCTGCTGCTGAGGCGCAGGGGCTTCCTGTTTCTCAGGGCTGTGCAGTGCTTTGCCTATTTTTGCTCCAAGTTTTGCTCCCTGATAGGACAGAGTCATCGTACCGGCTACGCTTCCGATTAATCCGCCTACAAGTGCTCCGATGGGGCCGCCTGCCAGACCTCCGATGGCTGCGCCCGCCGCGCCGCCGTAAGTCCAGCCTGCCATAGTGCCTGCGATGCCCAGAGCCAGAGCGCCGCCGCCTGTCTTAGCGATAAATATCTTATCGTCGGTAGTCAGTTTTGTGTCTTCTTCCTTTATCGGCTGTTTTGTATCAGCTAAGTGAACATCATAAGACTCCACATTGCGGAGAATCTTCTCTTTGAGTGTCTCAGGTTTTCTCTCGGTGTATGCAAAATCTCTGGGAGCTTCTTTTGTCCCCGATTTCAGCATTTCGCTGGTTGCCGCAAGATAAATCATTCCCACAGGTCCGCCTGCTGCTGCAAGAGCTTTTGAGGCAAATTCATCCGCTTTTTCAACCGACCAGTTGCCCTTTTTCAGTTTATGGTTTATTACCATTTTTGCCACTGATAAACCAAGGGCGTATGGAGCGGTAACTTTTGCGCTGAGGGAAATACCCTGGGCAAGTTCCATCTTACCTTCGTATTTTTTAAGCTTGTCAGCTTCCTTGAGACCGTCTTCGTAAGCATTTGCACCAACATTCATAGCCACCGGACCCATAACAGTCCCTGCCACATTAAGAGTCTGCCTCAGATAGGGAACCTGATCAATTGCCTCGCTCAGCTTCTTCCCTGCTTCCCTCACTCCCGAGCGGTCGATCAGTTTATCGTATAATCCCGGTTCGTGCAGCTTTTCCATATCAGCAAATTTCTCTGCGGATACAGCTTTGAGTTGTTCCGGTTTTGTGTGATAGAACTGATGGCTCTGGGCAAAATCCTCAAAATGATTGGTTGCCGCATATGGAGGTTCTCCCTGGACATCAATCATAGGATCAAACACATAAGGTTCTTTACCCCATGGTTTGAAAAAGCTCTTGCCCACACCGGGAATCGGAACCTCGGAAAAATCTCTGGCATGTCCCAGCTCGTGAATAAGGACTTCCTTACCGAATGCCGGATTGGAAAATTCTCCCCTGTCCAGTTCGAGAGGATTATCAAACATAAGAGGCCTTGCAAGACCGGAAGCATGAAGCTCCTTGGCAAGATTTGGGTTTACGGTGATTGTGCTGGTACTCACAACATCCTTCATAGGAAGCGAATCCAGAGTGTCCATAATAACCTTGGCTTCCTGAGGAGTTGCATTTTTTATTGATGGATAAAGGAATTTTGGTATTGAGCGGAGAGCTTTTGCTGCTGTGCCCAAACCACTGGTGATAGTAGAAACAATGGATTTTCTGATCTTCTCGTCTTCTTTGCCTGAAGCTTCTTTAACAGCGGTTTCCTCTGCGAGGATTCCTCCGTCGGAATGGGGATCGGAAATGGAACCCGTTCCTTTTGCTTCTTTCTTCTCTCCGGAGGCTGAAGCTTTTCCTGAATTTCCGGCATCTGCCTCTTTTGTCTTCGAAGGCTTAACGGCGTCAATAGCAAGGCTGACACCCTTCTTAACAGCCTTTGCCGCAAGATAGAAGGGAAGCATAGCTAATCCCATCGTTTTCTGAAAGGCGGGTCCAATCTTTCTGTCGAGATCGGTGTAATGAGCGATAGCGCCTGCGAGTCCGCCTGCAACTGCTCCAACGGCAAGGGGAATCGTGCCGCCGACGGCAGCCATAGCTACTGCTGCGCCTACAATCTGCCCGGTAAACAGAGCTGAGCCAACTTCAACATATTCTGTGAGGTTGAGCATACCTTTATCCATATCTATCTGGATTCTGTCCTGTCTGGTAAGTTTGACAGAATCTCCCGGAGCGGACAATTCCGCAGTATCCGCCGGAGGAGCTGTATTTACTCCTTCTGCGGCTGGCTTAACTTCCGCTTTCTTCTCAATATGAATATTTGAAATGACCGGCTGTATCCCTGAACTGATTTTATCCATATTCCGATCCATCCTCTGAAAGGTATTTGTTGGCTTAACCCGTTTTCTGATCCGCCATCTTTTATAATATCACTGCCTGAAGCATGCTTCAATAACAGGGGTATTAAAAAAATGTTAACTTCCCATCATGCATTGCCCGGAGGTTTTGGCGCAATTTTCTTAATATCAAATGTCCTTGATGAAAACATCGACTGAATCTTCTTCAGTTCCGTTCCCGGAGGTTTGGGCAGAGGCCTGAAATTTGCAGGCGGAGGTTTAATTACAACCTGCTGGGGCTGTAACTCTTCTTTTACTTTTTCAGATACTTTTTCCGGAGTTTCCACCGCAGTTTCAATTACAATCTCAGGGGGCTGCTCCGGCAAAACAGGCTCATCCTGCAACAAAACGGCCTGAACTATCGGGATTTCTTCGGAAATTACCGATTCCTCAATATAATCTTCACCTGCTGATTGTGCCTGCAGCTCAGATTCGTCGTAATAAACTTCTTCCTGAATCTCACCTGCGCCGGCATAGTATTCTTCCTGAACGGCTCCCTCTTCTTCCTCAAATTCAATTTCGATTTCCGGAACCATTTCCATTACTGTCATAGCCTGCCCGCCCTGTGGGTTCATAATTTCGTCAAGAAGTGATTCGTCAACGGAATAGAGGTTTTTCTTTTTAACCTCAACAACAGGGAAAAGCTCTGATTCATCTTCATAATGCCTTACCTGAACTGCTTCAGGCGCCTGATCTTCCGCCACATATTCCATCTCAACAGTATCAGCGCCGTAAGCCTGCTCCTGTTCATCATAAACCGGAACCGGTTCTTCCAACGATTCTGCCGATTCCACCGGCTCAGCTGCCACAGCTGCCGGTTCCTGAATCTGCGCCGCTGCCTGCTGTCCGCTCATTTCCTGCTGCCGGACCGGTGCAATAACCTCTGTTTCTTCAACAGCCTGTTTCACAGGCTTGTTTTCCCTTGACGGAGGTGTATAGGGAATCACCGGCGGAGAATAAGGCTTCATCTGTCCGGGGAGCAGTTCTTCCTCCGCCCCTTCCACCTTTATCCAGTGGTAGCAGCGTTTACACATAATTCCGCCGTCGGTTAGTTTGGTATATTCAACTTCTGTTCTGCATTTTGGACAGCGTGTGGATTTTTTTTCAGGGCCTGATGAAGCTTCCTTGCCTGCCGCCTCTGTTGCGGCTGAAGCTGCTGCTTCCCTGTCTCTGACTTTTTGCTCTTCTTTGCCGATTATTTCATTCATTTCTTCGAGTGGAATAAAATAGTAGCACTTCTTGCACTGAATTCCGTCTTTTTTTGCAAATTTCAGTAAAAGTGCGGATCTGCATTTTGGACATTTAATCTGGCTGACATCCGGCAAAACTTACACCTCTCTTCAAAGCTTTTCTTATCGCTTTGTTCCTGAAAATCTCATCAGTGAATCTACTTCAAACCTGCTCAGGGTTACCTCGCCAAAACCTGCATCCGTTAAGGCAGCCTGAAGCTCTTCTTTTTCAGGAATGGACTGAAATACATTTTTTTGTGTTACAAACATTTCGATAGCTTTGTCCGCAAGTTGTTTCCCTGTCTTGATAAAACATACTCCGGTGAAGCGTCTGCCTTTTTTGAGAACACGGAAAATTTCCCTGAACGCTTCCTTTATGTTTTTGATAAAATTGACTCCCGCAAATGCAGTTACACCATCAAAATATTCAGCTTTAAATGGGAGCTTGTTGTAATCTGCCTGAACGAGGATTGTGTTAGTGATGTTTCTTCCCCACAATTTAAAATAAGCGCGGTTGAGGGCTTCAGTGGAGCGATCCACAGCGTAGAAACGCATATCCTTGAATTCCGCAAAAGCATTCACCGACACAAGACCTGTAGCAACCGGCAAATCCAGAAAAGTGCCTGTCTGATGTTCAGTAAGAAAAACCTTCATAGCTTTTGTGAATGCCGGAGCTGTAAGCTTTTCACCCCATGTCATGGAGCTGAACAGTTTTGCTTTCCAGTCCTTCGATTCAAGGTAATTTTCGTAAATGTCCGCAGGTGAAGGCTCAACTACCTTTTTCGATTTGTTGGTATCAACAACTTTAGGAGCGCCCTTTCCTCCTGTGAAATCCACAAAACCTTTCATTACAGTAAATTTAGTCTCAAATTTATTGACAAATTCGGCCGTATCACCGCTTTTTGTAACATAATGAAGGTCTTCCCTCGAATCGGGACACAGAAAATCGTCTTTATACTGTTCAATCAGCTTATTGTCCATTTTAGAACCCTTTCAGTTTCGTATAGAGTATGTTCAGATACCCTGCATGGGGAGCAAGGTTGATGGCAAGAAATATTATAAAACCTGCCGCCAGTGATGCTGCCGTTTTCCATCCCGCAATCCGGAAACGGTGGGTTATACCTGTAACCGCCAGGTAAAACGCAAAAAGTATTCCGCCGAAAAATATCAGAAGCAGAATAACTGCAAAATGGATGGGAAGCCATATTATCAGGTAAACTGATAAGTGGATAACCGACATAATAAAATATGCGTAGTTGATTAGTCCACAAATCGTATCAAACCTGACCACAGGCTTAATCATCCGCAAAACGGCAAACACCAGAAAACTGAAAGCTGCAATAATCAGCACTGCTTTCAGCGGAAGTGTAAACAATCCCCCCAGACTGCCCAACCCCATAAACATCAGTATGACTGCGTGAACAAAAGTTATCCCCGCCGCCATAATAACGCTTTCTGCCAAATCCACGGAAACTTCTCTGAAGAACTTGACCGGTAGGGTTAAAAGACAAATAAGCCGGTCGGCGCGTTCTGGCATAATCATCCCTCCAGCTTCATAGTATTGACATGAATTCTGCAGGGTGTTTTATTTTCCTTTGTCAGTGGTATATCAGGTACATTATCTGAGCAATTACAATCAGCAGAATCTGCGAAATCGGATAAACGGAAGCGTAGGGAATCATAAATTCCTCATTGCCTGTTTCCGCCACAAGAACGCCAAGAGCCGGCGTATTTGTGGAAACTCCGCAGAAAATGGAAAGAACCGTCGCCGCTTTGCTCCTTCGTTTGAATACCAGAATCGTGGCATAAACCGAAAGCAGAAACAGAAGTGCAATAGCAAGGGATGCAGCCAGAACAGTGAATATTTTCGAATATTCCACATGTGCGAACATCGCTCCGGATTCTGCGCCGATACCCATAATAAACATTGTCATACCAAGCTCTCGCAGAACAGAACGGGCATGAGGGGAAAGCTGCCCTGAAATTATACCAAGCCTCCGGGAGTATCCCATCAGAAGGGAAACCACCAGAACTCCGCCCACTATGCCAAGCTTAATCGCCCCTATATACGGGATGTTTATTGATATGGAACCGAGGAATATTCCAACGGACATGGCAAGCCCAAGAGCCATAAAATCGATTTCACCGACTTTTCTGTCCCTTTTTCCAAGAAGCTCCGTCAGTTTTTCCAGATCTTCCTCTTTGCCTGCAGCCACAACCGAATCGCCAATCTCAAGCTCAACCCAGCTCTCAGGCGCAGCTATGAATATACCCGAACGCCAGATACGGGTGATAACGCATCTGTAATTCCTCCGGGGCATAATGTCGCCGATTGTTTTTCCGTCAACCTTCCGGTTTGTTACAAGTATGGTTCTCACAGATATCGCCTTGTGATGATCCACCAGAGGAATCACATCTTCCCCTGCATCCTCCTCCAGCTTCTTCACATCAGACTCATATCCCTGAGTTACAATTATATCTCCCTTAACCAGAGTAGTCTCATTGGCAGGAATCGAAACTTCCTTACCCTTGATAATCTCTGTTATCACAACGCCGTAATTATCCTCAAGCTCAGCTATGGTAATACCGTTTGTAACTTTGTCCCTGCTGACAAGTATTGACTCTTCCATTATCTTTTCATTCTTAATCGTTACCGGATTCCTGAAATCCCCGTCAATCTGAGGCTTCTTATGAATCTTATAACGCTTGATCAATAAAAGTATAAAAATCTGACTGAGAATAAGAGTCAGAGGATAGGCAAAACTGAACGTAAAACCCGCCTGATCCGCATTGAAAACGGAAATAATATTTCCAAGAGCTGAAGCGTTGCCGAATAATCCGCAGTATATGCCCACAAAATAATCAGGAGTAAAACCGAAAATCTTCGCCCCGATAAAAGCAAACAAAGTGGCAAACAGAAAAATTACCACCGCCACAGCAATATACTGATAGTTCTTAGGCTTAAAAATAGAAAAAATCTTGGGACCGGACTGAATCCCAACAGCATAAATAAATATCAGAAAACCAAAAGTCTTGAGCACTGCAGGAACCTGACACCCCACAGCCCCAAGAAAAACAGCGGCAGCAAGCACCCCAAGAGTCCCCGGAGAAAACCCCCGAACACTAATCCTCGAAATACCATACCCCACCGCAATAGCAAGAAACATCCCAAAAAACGGGTTGGCAAGAATATCTTTAATCGGAATTATCATAATAATTGTAATTATCAGAAGAACGAAAAGAGCCTTTTTTGAGGGAAAATTATCCTTTGTAAAAATAGCAATATCAGGGATGAATTTTGCTCTGGCAGGGTTATAATTGTTGGAGTGAAATTTTTTTTATTGGATTTGTTTTTTTTGTTTTTTGTTTTGAATTTGCTATTTTGAATTTACTGTTCTGGATTTTATGTTCTGGATTTTTGTTATAAGTTTTTTTGGAGGTTTTTATGACTGAGTTTTCATCCGGAGTTTCATCCTGTTCTCTTGGCACCTGGGCAATCGGGGGTAAGGGGTGGGGTAGGGTTGATGATAATGATTCGATTGATACTATCAGATATGCAGTTGAGCATGGGATTAATATGATTGATACTGCTCCGGTTTACGGGCTGGGGCATTCTGAGGAAGTTGTCGGCAGGGCTGTTAAGGGGATTAGGGATAAGGTTCTTCTTGTCACCAAATGCGGGCTTATCTGGGATGACAGTGGGAATGTGGTTACAAACAATTCCCGGAAGGTTCTTCTGAAGGAGATTGAGGACAGTCTGCGCAGGCTTGATACTGAATATGTTGATCTGTATCTTATTCACTGGCCCGAAGACAGAACGCCATTCGAAGAGACTTTTTCCACGCTGGCAGAAATCAGACAGTCGGGGAAAGCCAGGCATATCGGCGTGTGCAACTTCAGCCCCCGGCAGCTTGAAGAAGCGGGAAAGACACTTGAAATTGAGTTTCTTCAGTCCCTTTACAATATGTTTGAACGGGATATTGAGAAAGAAGTTCTGCCCTGCTGCCGTGAAAAAGGCATACCTATGATGGTTTATACGCCTATTGCCCAGGGTCTTCTAACAGGAAAATACGGTGAGGTTCTTAATTTTTCCGATGATGATGTCAGGCTGAAAAAATGGTATTTTCAGGGTGAAAACTATCCGAAGTCCCTTCGGTTTGTTGAAAAACTGAAAACAATAGGGATGGAAAGCGGATTGACCACTATGGATATAGCCATTGCCTGGACTCTGAAGGATAAAACCGTTGCCACGGCACTGTGCGGAGCCAAAAAGAGAGAGCAGATAGATGGTATTGTAAGCGCTATGAATGCAAAAGTATCTGCAGAAACACTGATTCAGGCAGAAGAAGCCTACAGGCAGATATTCGGATAACCGGCAGAAGTTGTTTTCAGCGCTTTGTGTCTGGTATTAGACGTTCCTTTAAATATTAATTAAACCACAGGTAAAAACAGCCCCATTATCGAATACTCCCGTTTGGACAAAAATAATTGTGAAGAGGGAGGCGGATAATGAAAAAGAGGGTTGTTTTTCTTTGTTTTATGGCAGTGATGTTCTTTCTTGCCATAAGTCCTGTTTTTGCAGTGGATCCGATAATCAAACCGGCTGATGTGTGTGTTTATCTGGAAAGCCTCAGCAACGAGGTCGGAACTTTTCAGGGCCTTGAGGTTCAGACGAGGATAACAGATGATGAAATGTTCAAATTCGACTATTTTATCTCTCTGAAAGATCTGACCGCTGTCGGTAAAAAATTCAAAAAGAGCGTGGTTTTTGACGAAGGGGAAAAGAAGCTGACAATAGGCAAAAAGACCCTTGAGGTTGTTCCCCTTGAGATTTCCGAGAGTATGAATTATCTGGTTGATCAGATCAATGTTGTGGAGTATAAGGGACAGTTCTATTTCGACCTCCGTTATACAGGCGAAGGATTTGGCTTTGACTCTGTATGCAAAATGGGGGACGGCATAATGTATAAAAGCCCTCTGAAGGAATAATCGGGGGATTTTTTTTTACAGGCGAAGGAGGCGGACAATGAAAAAGATACTGGTTATGGTCTTTATTGCAACTGCATTTTTCTGTTTTGTAATGGCTGCCGCCATTGCAGGGGGACCGGTAATCAAACCTTGTCAGGTGGCGGTTTATGTGGAAAAAATGGAAAATAAGGTTGGCACTTTTCAGGGGATTAAAGTAAAGGTTCGGGAAACTGACGATGAATTTTTCGGATACAATTCATTTATCTCCCTTGATGATCTGACTGCCCTGGGTAAAAAATTCAACAAGAGCGTTAAGTATGATCCCAAAGCGAAGATGCTGGTGGTTGGAAGCAAAAGCCTTGAGGTTGTGCCGGTGAAGGTAACCAAAGATATGGAAATCCTCCTGAACAAAATCCGGAAGGTGGAATATAAGGGAAAGCCTTATTTTGATCTGTGGAATGTAAGTGGAGGCTTGGGATTTGAGGGAGTAAGTAAAATGAACGACGGAGTTCTTTTTTCAGCGCCTTCAAAAAAATAAGCAAAGAAAAAACTGATTGATTTCAAACCCTTTCCTGAAGCGGGGAAGGGTTTTTTTGTGTGTTAAATAAGAAAACTAACTGAATTAAACGGTAGTTATGCCTGCTGTTGAAAGTTAATTAAAAGTATTAAGTTCAATTTTTTTCCGAAACCTTTTGATAAACAGGAAAATTTCGGGGGTATTAATGGCTGATATTTCATTTATTCATAGAGGTAAAGTTGAAAAGGAGAAGATGTCTCCGGTTCAGATTAGAAATATTCAGGGTGAAAACCTTTCTGATCTTCTTGAGTATGTCAATTTTTATTCTCCCTTTTACAGAAAATACTACCAGTCTTTCGGAGTTTCTCCTCAGGATATAAGAAGCATTGATGATATTGAAAAAATACCGTTTATCGGCAGGGAGCATCTCGAAGCCCATTCGGATGATATGATATGTGCTCCCCGTTCCAAATGGATTGATCTTTGCCCCACATCCGGCACATCGGGTAAATCAATTTTCTTTCCTATGACCCGAAATGATCATTTTCTGTTTTCCGCTATTTGCGCCCGGGGAGCAAAGAGTCTGGGGATAAATGAACAGGATACCGTTCAGATAATGTTTACATCTGACAATATGATGCAGCCAACTAAAATAATGACCCATATGTTCCAGTTCAACCTCGGATGTCTTGCTTTGAGGGTGGGTCCCGTTGGAGTTGAAAAACAGATTAAGATTCTGAAGGAACTGAAACCGAGTATTATTTTTGGTTTTTCCACCTATATGTTATCTCTCGGCAGAGAGCTGCAAAAGCAGGGTTTTAATCCTGCCGAGGAATTGAATCTCAAGATGCTTCTGACCACAGGGGGAACCATCTATCAGCACCGCTGGACTCCCACTACGGTGCATAAGGAGACTTCAAAAATATGGGGAGCGCCTTTCTATTCAATTCTTGGGTCCACCGAATTGAATACGGGTATGTGGGAATGTCTTGCAAGACAGGGGCATCATGTCCATTGGGATTATTATTATACGGAAATTGTTGACCCCGATTCGGGAAAAATTCTGCCCCCAGGTTCCACAGGCGAACTTGTTCTCACCACATTTGGCAGGGAAGCTTTCCCTCTTATCCGTTATCGCACCGGAGATATTACGAGCATCGAAAACATCGAATGTCCCTGTGGAAAAACAAATCCAAGAATTATGGCAATTATCGGCAGGCGGGATCAGGCTGTTAAAATCAAAGGCACCCTTGTCTTCCCTCAGCAAATTGAAGAAACCGTTCTGGCAGTTCCCGGAGTTTCCGCCCATTTTTCCGAAGTAGGTTATGATCAGAGCGGAAACGAGCAGATTACTATTACTTATTCTTCAGATAGCGAAGAAACGGAAAAAATATCAGAGCAGATAAAACAAACCCTGAAATCAGGTTTTCTTCTTACACCGGTTATAAGAACAGCTTCAAAAGAAGAAGTCGAAAAGGTGTGTGCCGGACTCCCCGGTTCAAAGCCTTCCGGATTTTTTGACAGAAGGAAAAATCAGATTCCGTAAACCACGCATTTTGCTCCCCTGTCTTTGAGGAACTGCCTGAAATCTTCAAGAACTCCGTTTGTGCAGACAAATTTTCTATCCTTAAAAACATGGTAACCGGTCTGCTTTGCTTTTCTGTCTCTTAATTCCCTTGCTCCGGGTTCAAGTACATCGCGATACATAACAGCAAGAGGATCCAGATTTTTATCTTCCTGAAGGTGTATCGAAGCTCTGTCGGTTGGCAGTGACAGAATAAATGCATCAGGGTGCTTCGAAAAGATATGCTCCAAACCTTCCGGTATCTTTGTGCCTCTGAAATAGAGAGGGCCTACCCTGCTTCTGCTTACTTCCTCAACTACTATGTTTTCCAGATCATTGAGCAGAATAAATGCAAACTCAGCTTCATCCACAGTATATTGGGAAACAATATTTCTGAATCCCTGAGTGTATTTGATCTCATCGTCAACCATCTGAACCTGAGCCTGTTTCCACTTCGAATCCTTTTGCCCTGCAGTCAGGGTGTATCGTGAAAATATGCTTGTGGATAAATCGAATCTGTCAACCACTACATTAAAAAGAGCAGTGTATTTTTCAGTATCCACCGACCTGAGCTTCAATTTTATATCAATCATCGGCGGAATTGATACTGAAAACAGATCCTTGTGGTAGTAGAATCTTTTAAGCCTTCTCTTGTTCACCTGAGCCGGATTCCTCGACAGTTCATCTTCAAGGGCAGCTTCGGTTTCATTCTTCAGCGTCTGCGCCGCAAGCTGTCTGTCGGTGATAAGCCTTGTCAGCTCTTTTTCAACGGGCAGCCCTGTATCTTCGCTTATAACGAGGCGTTCATAAAACCCATAGTTTCTGTCCGGAATGAAAAAATCCATCATATTGATAAGAGCTTTGCCATCAGGAAAAAATGCATTAAGATTGGCATTTTCAATAAGCTTCATCAAAATCCGGCAGTATGCCTCAACTCTTGTCCCATTTAATTCTATATATCTTGGGGCACTTGAAATGTTGCATGAGTAATTAGTGTGCATCTTACGGTTTTCACCTGTCCACAAAAAATTTACTCTGACAGGACTTTAACCGCCCTGTCGAGCTGAGCGTCTTCTGCTGTTCCCATTTTTTTGTAATCGGTGGCAACTTCGATGTCCGGAGAAAGCCCTACTGCGTTAATTCCGAAACCGGATGGTGTAAATATTTTTTCGATGGTCAGCTTGAGGGCGCATCCGCCTTCGAGCCTGACAGTCCTCTGAACTGAACCCTTGCCTCTTGATTTTTCTCCGAGAAGCTTAGCCACACCATGATCTTTCAGTGCGCCTGCTGTGATTTCAGCCGAAGACGCAGTGTTGGGGTTGATTAATATAATCACAGGGACAAATACTATCTTTCTTCCTGATGTGTATATCTTCCTTTTCTCATCGCCTCTTCTTTTAAAAGTGGCAATCTCGGTATCTCTTGGGAGAAAACATCCGCAAAGGTCTCTTGCAGCTATAACAAGGCCCCCGGGGTTGTTGCGAAGATCAAGGATAAGCCCTTTTATGCCGGCATTCGCCATTTTCTCGTATTCCTGCCGGAATTCGCCGTTGATCTCTTCCTTAAAACCGTCAATTCGTATATATCCGATTTTATTGTTGATTATTCTGCCCTGAACCGCACGCATTTTCATCTTGCGCCTCGGCACATCAAAACTGAGTTTTTCACTTTCCCTGAGAATGGCAAGCTTAACTTTCGAATTCTCTTTGCCCCTGAGCAGCTCGGAAATCTGGTTTAATGTCATCTGAATAATATCTGTCTGATCAATTCCGATGATAACATCACCTTTTCTGATACCGGCGGCGTATGCCGGTCCTGAATCAAAAACTTCGATGATCTCCACAGGCGAACTTTTCTCAGGTTTGCTTATACGAATGCCGATTCCGCTGTATGATTCTTCCTGAGTTCTTTTAACAAAAGCAGTGTATTCTTCAGGTGTGAGAAAATCGCTGTGCCTGTCGGCGGTTCCCTTTACCATTCCTTTGAGGCAGGCGTAAAACAGAAGATCTCTGTCCACCTTGTCCCCGTAAGAAGTGAGAATTCCTGTAAAAATTTCCTCGCCGTCAGGCATATTCTTTAATTCTGACGAATCCACACCAGCACATTTCAAAAGCGAGGATACTTCATTTTTTATACCTGTATAAATAACTGTGGGGTTAATTTCATCAACAAAATCATTTTTGACCCTGTACAAAACATTTTCGCAAAGATCAAAGGAAAGTGAAACCCCAAGTTTCTTGGCTCCGCTAAGGTAAGATTCGTAAGGGTTGGCTGCACTTGTTCCCGATGCCGCCGGAGTGGTTTTTACCGCAGGCTCAACTGTGTCGGGACCTGCATCTTTTATATCAATAATAACCGGTGAAACTTCCTGAAACCGGTTCAGAAGCTTTTCATGCGGATATGTCAGAGTCAGAACAAAGAGAGATACGATAAGTAAGTATGCAGCTATAAGCCGGTTTGCTATGTTCATATATTATCACTCTGCCATCTGTTCAATTACTTTAATCATTTTGTCCATCACCTTGCCGGTATTGTTGCCGCTGCTAAGGCGCGCTATATCCTTCAGCCATTTTATTTCCTCTTTATCTGCATCAAGGCTTTTTCCATGTTTAATTAATTCTGCAGCTTTAGCATTATTTCCGCCGAGGTATTCAAGATACCCTCTGGCGTAAAAAACACCGGACATATTCGGATTGAGTTTTTCTGCGGCATTCAGATCTTCAACGGCGTTTTTCAGGTTGCCCCTGACCAGATAAAGAAGTCCTCTGCTGTCATAAACCGATGGGTTTGTGGGAGCTACTTTTACAGCTCTGTTAAGATCCATAAGAGCTTTGTCCCAATCTCCCTGAATCATATGAATAAGCCCTCTGTTGTTGAAACCGGGGGCGAATTTGTCGTTGATGGATACTGCAAAACTGTAATTCAGCTTCGCATCATTAAGTTTGCCCTGTTTAAGCTGGGCAAAAGCAAGGTTGTAGTAACCTTCCATAAATTTGTCGTTGATTTTTATTGATTTTGTCAGATATTTTTCAGCTTCTGTATATCTGCCTGATTTGTTTTCCATCATGCCAATGCTCAGAAGCGCCATATAGTTTTCAGGATTCAATGCCAGAGTCTTTTTGTAATCCGCAAGAGCCTTCTGAGGCTGTCCCAGTTTTTCGAAAGCAAGACCCCTGTTCAGATAAGCATTTTCATTTTTTGGATCCAGCGAAACCGTCTTGTTAAAATCTTCAATAGCTTTCTGATAATCTTCCCTTAATGAGAAAATCACGCCTCTGTTATACCAGGCTTTCACCATATCAGGTTTCTGCGAAATTACATCGTTCAGCAGTCCGAGGGCTGTATTAAGATCCCCCTGCCTTCCTGCTTCAATGGCATTGCCGTACATCTCTTCCGGGCTGCTGTTTCCCGCCTTTTTATCCGGATTCAGCAAGCTTTCCGACACGGCAGGCTTTGCAATTGGCATTGTTTCCACTTTAGGTTCACAGCCGGATATTATCAAGGTTATCAGTATCAATAAAACAGAATAGTAATTTCTCATAACGACAGTCCTGAAAATGCAGTTGATTATGCATTCTAAAAGATCAGGTTTCCGCTCCTGTAATCAAAAATAAATATCATTATATCTGAATTATGGCAGGTTTTCTGGTTTTTAACAAGGTTTTCCTCCAAAAAGAAGAACTATTGGATAATAATTGTTGTTTATTTTATCCGTAACCCGGTTTTTATATAAAATGGTATTTTTACGGAGGTTTGTTATGCCCGCTGCTGTTTTTATCAATACACCACATGTTGAAACTGTCGCTTTTTCCGACAATCCCGATGTTATAGAAAATTACCTTTCTGACGAATCCGCCTCAATGCACGGTAAAGCTTTCAGAGTCTTCTTTCCCGCCGATGAAGCGGAAACGGCGGCAGTTGTAAAATGGGCGAACGATACCGGCACTCCCCTTTCAGTGTCCGGAGGCGGCACCGGGATAACAGGCTCAAGAGTCCCCATCTCCGGAGCGGTTCTTTCCACTGAAAAACTGGTTCATGTAAGGGAAGAATCCTGTAAAAACGGAGAAATTGTTAAATACACAAGCTTATCCGGTGAAATCAGCTTTTGCATAGATGAGCTGAATGACACGGCAATTCTTCCCCCCGGAATAAGCCTTGGGGATCTTTATGCCGTAATAGGACCCCGACACCTCAATTATCCGCCGAACCCCACCGAACTATCCGCCTGGATAGGCGGCAATGTCTCCACAAATGCTTCAGGCGGCAGATCTTTCCGGCACGGCTCAGTCCGCAAATGGGTGAGAAGACTCAGGGTAATTCTTCCCACAGGAGAACTCCTCGAAATAAAAAGAGGCGAACACTTTGCCGATGATACCGGACATTTTGCTATAGAATATCCCAACGGCAGGATTCTAACCATACCAATCCCCGCCTATGAAATGCCTTCGGTGAAAAATGCCTCCGGGTTGTATGCGAAGCCGGGCATGGATCTAATCGATCTCTTTATCGGATGTGAGGGAATTCTTGGAGTCTTTACCGAAATCGAACTTCAGCTTGTCCGCTGGAACGGCGAAATTTTCAGTTGTATCTCATTCTTTGGCACCGAAAAAGATGCTGTGGACTTTATAAAAGAAGCAAGAAATCTCTCAAGAAACGGTTCTTCGATTTTTGATGCCCTTACCATAGATTATTTCTGCGGAAATTCCCTTGAATTTATGCGCCCTGCCAACCCCGGCATTCCTCCTGAAGCTGGAGCTGCTGTGTTTACCGAACAGTTTATCCCGGAAGACCCTGAAGAAATAATGACTGCCTGGGCAGAACTTATGGAAAAACACAATTGCATAAAAGACTGGTCCGCAACGGATGCCCATGACAGAAGCAGACTTAGGGATTTCAGACATTCTCTCCCTGAAGCTGTAAACGAACTGATGCGAAGCCGGGGCACCGGCAAAATGGGGCTTGATATCGCAGTGCCTGACGAAAAACTTGAAGAAATAATGGAAATATACCGGTTGTCTGCACAGGATGCAAATGCGGATTATCTCTGTTTTGGACACATAGGTGATAACAACCTCCACATGAACTATCTGCCAAAAAACCGGGAAGAGGCAGAGATGTTAAGACCCGTATATCTCAAAACGGCAAAAAAAGGCATAGCTATGGGAGGGACCATATCCGCAGAACATGGAGTGGGGAAGAAAAGTTACAGGGAAAACGGCATAACCTATCCTTACCTTCACCTGATGTATGGCGAAAAAGGACTGAAATCCATAGCGGAAATCAAAAAACTTCTTGATCCGGAATCCCTTCTCAACAGAGGCAATATCATTCCTGAAGCGTATCTGCTGTAATGGAAATGATTCCATTCGAAAAATATATTCTGGGCACAACACTGCGTTTTTATATTCAGAGAAAATTCGAAGGGCCTCTGGTGCTGAAAGATGTTCCCGAAAACCTGCCAAAATGTCTCGAAATAGGCTGCGGCCACGGTGCGGGCCTCTTTATAATCAAACAGATGACTAAATGCAGGGAATTGATTGGCATAGATATGGATCCTCAGCTTCTCGCAAAATCATCGGAAAAACTGGACCACCCCCCCTACTGGGTGAAACCGGCTGATACATCAGGAATAAGCGTCCTGAAAGCAGACGCTTCTGATATGCCATTCCCGGATAACCACTTTGATGCAGCCTTCCTGTTCGACGCTCTTCACCATATAACGGAATGGAAAAAAGCAGTGGAAGAAATATTCCGGGTTCTCAAACCCTCGGGAATCTTTGCTTTTGAAGAAGCTGCAATAACAAAATCTCCATTCTGGCTGAATAGTTTCCTCCGACATGTCCCCTTCAATATGGAGGAAATGCTCGAACACCTGAAAAAGTCAGGGTTCATAATAAAAACCCAACGAAAAATCCCCCTCCTTCCATACTGCTTCGTAAAAGCTGAAAAACCCCTGTAACTACAAGTTGTGCAAATAAACTGCCGTATCCCAGGCATCCCCGCCTGCCCCCCGGGTCCCCAAAACAACCGCCACCCGCCAGCAACCCCCACAGCCACAAGCCTGGCAAACGACTGCCGGATCACAGGCGTCCCCGCCTGTCCCCCGGGTCCCCAAAACAAGGCCAACCGCCAACAATCTCCACAACCACAAGCCTGGCAAACGACTGCCGGATCGCAGGCGTCCCCGCCTGTCCCCCGGGTTCCCAAAACAACCGCCAACCGCCAGCAATCTCCACAGCCACAAGCCTGGCAAACGACTGCCGGATCGCAGGCGTCCCCGCCTGTCCCCCGGGTTCCCAAAACAACCGTCAACCGCCAGAAACCTCCATAACCCCAAACGTACCACTGATGATCACAAGAGGACTTTACAAGCCCGAAACGGATCCAAAGTGCCCGCTTCCAACGCAAACCAACATTCGCCAATCTTCCCTTATTTGCCCTTATTTGCCCTAACCGCCGCCCCTTGCCTGCTCAAAAAAAATATAAAAAACTCAAATCATCTATTGCAAAAAAATTCTCCATCTGTTATAATCTGTCCGCTGGAAGTTTGTTGCGGAAATAGCTCAGCTGGTAGAGCATCAGCTTCCCAAGCTGAGGGCCGCGGGTTCGAATCCCGTTTTCCGCTCTCAGAAAAGGCACGGGGCGACGTGGCCGAGTGGTTAAGGCAGCGGTCTGCAAAACCGTTTTTAACCAGTTCGATTCTGGTCGTCGCCTCCATAATAAAGTCTGTAAGGACGCTTAGCTCAGTTGGTTAGAGCGCTACCTTGACATGGTAGAGGTCATTGGTTCGAATCCGATAGCGTCCATTAAACAAAACCCCTGAAATCAAGTGTTTCAGGGGTTTTTTATTATTAAATCGTGTCAAATAATGCAAAAAAAGAAAGAAAAACAAACAAAAAAAGATGTAATAGTAGATTTTTGGTGATTTATAAGCTTCAACAGCTTTTCCATACGAATACTTTGATTGGATTCCGATAAATATGGTATAATCAAAGCAGACTGGAGGTGGTATGTATGGATCTGACAGAGAAGGTTTCGCTGATTTCTAAGGATATAAAGAATAAAGCTGAAGAAATTGTGGGGAATAATCTGGAACAGATTATTTTATACGGTTCTGTTGCCAGAGGCGAGCAGGATTCTGAATCAGATCTTGATATAATGCTTCTTGTTAACGGGGATGATGAAAGTATAAAAAAATGGGACGACCGGTTTTCCCTGCTTATGTTTGAGCTGAGCCTCAAATATGATATGCTGGTTTCAATAATGCTTTTAAATATCAGACAATTTGAAAAATTTCTTGAAGTTTTACCATTTTATACAAATGTTAACAGAGAAGGGATAAGAATATATGAACGAAGAGTTGCTTGAACTGGCAAGATACAGGCTCGAAAAAGCCCGTAATGACAATGATAGCTCCAGAGTGTTGTTTGATAACAAGATGTATGCTCAATCAGCAAACAGATCTTATTATGCAATGTTTCATGCAGCCCGAGGCCTTTTAGCTCTTAATAGGTTTGATTCAAAAAAACATTCCGGGGTAATATCATATTTTAATAAAAATTATATAAAAACCGGCTTGATACAGGAAGAATATGGTCAAATGCTTGTTATTGCAGAAAAAGTCAGAATTAAAAGTGATTATGACGATTTCTATATTGCAGACAGGGAAACCGCCGGTATTCAACTGGGGAATTCAACGCGCTTTGTTAAAAGAATCGAAGAGTATATCAATACCATTGATTGATATAATCTGACCAATACTGTGGAAGTTAAATACCGACATAAAATAGGGTTTGCTCTACATGTTTGAGTGGTTAAGGAATCGGTCTGCAAAACCGTTTTTGGCCCGTTCGATTCTGGCCGTCGCTATCAAATATCACTTGCAATGATCTTTTCAATGGAATTGTTTGTATTGTGGGAAAATTTCAATGAAAATCTAATTTTACTATTTGGGATTATCAGTTATGTAAATATTATTTGATTGTATAAAGGGAGATGTGAAAATGCCTATTGAAAATTTTCAAGGAGATACATTTGTTGCTTTTACAGATATATCAGGTTTTAAAATCTTAATGAAAATCTGGTTATTTTTGTATATTCCTCAATCTCCTTAACATCTGACAGTCCAACGATGTTTTCTCCCCTGAAACCATACATATCAATCCCTTAACCCCACCTGTGTCTCACAATTCAACCCACGATTCCTGTTCTGAAATTATAATTCCCCCCTATTGACCTGGAGTTAACTCCAGGTTGTATAATTTTCTGAGTCGGGAAATATTTATATAAATTTGCAATGGAGAGTGGATTATGAGAAAGATTGAGCTTGGGAAAAGTGATTTGCAGATTTCCGTAATGGGACTGGGTTGTATGGGGATGTCTGAGTTTTATGGCACTGCTGATGCCGATGAATCAATCAGGGCGATTCATAAAGCTCTGGATTCCGGTGTTAATTTTATTGACACCGCTGATATGTATGGACTGGGAGCCAACGAGGAGCTTGTAGGCAAAGCTTTGAAAGGCAGGAGGGAGCAGGTTGTTCTGGCTACAAAATTCGGGGTTGTCCGGTCGGCCAATCCTATGGAGAGAGCGATCTGCGGAAAGCCTGAGTATGTGAAGCAGGCTTGTGAAAACAGCCTCAGAAGGCTTGGTGTTGATGTTATTGATCTGTATTATCAGCACAGAGTTGACCCTGATACACCCATCGAGGAAACTGTGGGAGCAATGGCGGAGCTGGTAAGGGAAGGAAAAATAAGATATATCGGGTTGTCTGAAGCTGCACCGGAAGTAATTGAAAGAGCTGACAAAGTGCACCCCGTATCGGCGCTTCAAACCGAATTTTCACTGTGGAGCAGGGAGCCTGAGGATGATTTGCTCCCTCTGTGTAAAAAACTGGGAATAACTTTTGTTGCCTATTCGCCCCTTGGCAGGGGTTTTCTGACGGGCCGCTTCAGGAGTATTGATGATTTTAAGGCAAACGACTACAGAAGATTTTCGCCCCGGTTTATGGGGGACAATTTTAACAAGAACCTTGAGCTTGTGGAAGAAATTAAAACCCTTGCATCGGAAAAAGGCTGCACGCCTTCACAACTGGCTCTTGCCTGGGTTATGAGCAGGGAGAATACTGTTCCCATACCCGGAACAACAAATCTGAAACACCTTGAGGAAAACATCGGAGCAGCCGCCATTGAACTAACCGCAGGAGATTTGGCAAGAATAGACAGAATTGCCCCTGCAGGCGCAGCCCATGGCGAAAGATACCCAAAAGACTACATGCCAACCACATATAGATCTTAATTCTCAATAGCAGTAAAAACCCGAAGCTGTTACCATCTGCGGGCAGCTTTGGGTTTTATTTTAAAATAGCCGATATAAGTATCTGAAATGACATCGTAAATACCATAGCCAAAATTTCTGCAAGTGTCTGGAATCACAGAAATTCTGTCTTTAAAAACTTCTGTGATATTATTCTTTTCAGTATAGTCAATGGCTTTTTTATACAGTGTTTCAATTCTTGTGTATAAACTCTCAGGTCCGTCACCGTATTCATCGATAAATTTTATGCAGTTTTCAAGATATGAGAGCATCAAATCCGCAACATGCACCGGATTTTTTGAAATTTTCATAAAATCATTCAGAGCTTTTGTGGAAATTGAAAGCCTGAGTTTTCCATGACCCCTGTCCGGGAAAAACTGATCTGTTATGATTTTCCTGTATTTTTCCATAACAGTTATTGCATCTTCAGGGCTGAGCTTTGTAGAATAATAGCTTTTCACTTCCGGAAATAACTTAACGAGTTCGGCAATCTCATTAATCAATTCCTTTTCGTTCTTTTCAGATAAATAAGTTTTAAGTGCAGTTACAGAAAAATTAGCCATACCAATCCTCCATAGAAAATAATCAGGAACTGATTCGAAATAATAATGAGCAAAACCTTTCTGATAGGGCATCCTGTGATGAATTTGTTTCAGGGAGTTGGTTATGTAGTTAAATAGCCTCCAGCTTTCCCTTGTCTGAAGACGAAACATAAACCGTCGGTAAACTTCATAGCTACTGTCTTTGAATAGATGGGAGGATGGGTGTTATGGATATAGTGAAAAACAATACTTACCATAACGCTAAACCTGTTTAAACCTCGGATTTGGACATTTTACATTAAACCAGATACCTCTGGAACCAACCCCCGATTTTAATCGGGGGGTAAGCAGAACCGCACAACCACGGGCTTTAAACCATTTTTAATGGTTTCCCCGATTTCTACAATGGCGTTTTCCGGTAAACTGTTAAAACAGTTAAGGCCCTGTAGTTGTAAGCTTGCAGTCCACCAGACTGAAGTCTGGTGTTGGTTCCAGAACCATGCCGCAATGATTTCTGTCTTGCTCCTCAAATTGAAAAAACTTAATGGTATTTACCACAGACTCAATGTCAGCTATTCAAAACCGGAGTTTTGGCGCAGCCTGTTCAGCCTTGCTGTCTGGGTCATAACTGAGATATTTGACGCTATATGTTGTATGCGTCATTATGACAAGCTACTATATGGCAGGTCTGAAGACCTGCGCTACGTCGTTCGGGTTAGTTTTTTACACAATCTCTGAACCTTACAGCTACAATCTTTTAACCATCCCCAATGGTTTCCATTTTTTATAGAAATATCCCCTGAATCGGAATTATTTATTTTGCCTGATGAAAGTCTTTACCCTGAAAAACGCACTTTTGAATAGGTCTATACACAATCTCACTTTTGCTCGCCCCTACGGTTTGAGGTAACCTTAGCACTGGATCAAAATTAAAAATCAGGTTCGAATTTCGTTAACCATATTATCATAAATGTTTTTGACAGAAGGGTTCTTGGTTGCTAATATTCCAATTAACAAAGATAACCGATTATGATGTCAAAATCAGGATAATCTGCAAATTCCTTTATTCATTGATAGTAACAATTGATCAAAAATTATTAACATAACAGGAGGCATGAATGGCGAAAATTACTGTTAAGCTCGAGGGTGAACTGAAGAAAAGTCAGACAATAGCTTCGAAAGCTACTCTTGCACTTAAGATGGAAGTTGTAAGTGAGGGGAGTATTCTTGAAAAGGTGGAGTGGCGGGTTATTAAGGTTGATGGTACTATTCAGGAAGAGGTTAAAAAAGAGGAAATTCCTGTCTTTGATGTTTACAGTATATCCGATTTGGAAAGCATTCCACTGAACATTGATAGGAAAACAAAGATTTATGCAATTCTCAAAGCTGCAAATAAAGCGGGGGATCATGACAGTAAGCAGGTTGGTTTTGAGTTTAAGCCGGGGCTTGTGCCGGGAGAAATTACAAAAGTCGCTATTACCGATGCTGAGATAAAGCAGGTTTCGGGTGTAAGTTATCTGAATGCCAAATTGACCGCTGAAAGTAAAGATTCTCCCATTGATAAGGTTGAGGTTGAAATCTGGGACGCAGAAGATTCCGGAATCAGTGGAAGGTATGCTTATGAGAGCATATCAGTAAATTCTGATTCCTTTTCAACTGATTATTCCTTCAAATTCCATTCTTCACCTCTTCATGACGAGCTTATTGAAGTCAGACTCACAGCATATACAAAGGGTGGAGCAAAGAAAGAACTTAAAGCCAGGCTGAAAATGGGGGAAAAAATCACGGAGAAATACCCCAATGAACCGCAGCCGGGACCTGACCCAATGCCACTGAATTAAGGTATGGATTTGTCTGATTGCTCACGAGAATTATAACCGTTTGCCCAGCTCCCAGAGAAAACTTTTTTAAAAAAAGTTTCCTCCGGACCTCCATCCCAAAACTTTTGGAATTGGGGACCGACCGTGGGGAGCGGGGACCGTCAGAGGGAACCACGCTTTTTTGGAAAAGCGGGGTTTCCTCCGAACCTCCTTCCTTGAAAAACAAGTGTATTTTGCTGGAAATTGGAGTAGGTTTTGCTAATTCATTGGCATTGGAACTTAACCCTAACTTAATCTAAAACTCGCTCAGACAGCTGTAAAACCTTGGTTTTCTGTGATGGATGTAGTTACGAAAAATTGCAAGAAGTCATTGACAATTAGTTTGTTTTTTGATATAATATAGTTACTATGTTTGTATCGAAAAGAACAAAAAAAGTAAATGGAAAAACTTATACTTCTTCTCAAATAGTTGAAAGTTACAGAACTTCTGACGGAAAAATACGTCAGAAGACACTTCTGGATATTTCCAGGCTTGGGGAAGACAAGATTAATGCTATTAAATTAGCTTTGCAGGGTAAAAATATTGTAGACTGGGATTGTCTGGACGGTCTTTCCGCTCTGGATTTTG
>JAJTBE010000184.1 GCA_021287065.1 Bacillota bacterium | reverse complement strand
CCCTGGCAAGTATTGATTCTGATGCGGAAATCTGATAAAAATCTTAACAATGGCGGTAGAAAATGCCTGAAATTTCATCAAAACAGGATAAAATTCTGCATATTGATGACAGTATAGATTTTCTTAATCTTTTTTCCAGATTATTCGGCCAGCATTTTGATATTGTGTCTGCAAAATCAGGTTTGGAAGCTCTTGATCTTCTTATTAGCGGTCCCTTCGACGCCATAATTACGGATTTTGAACTGCCCGGTTTGAATGGCCTTGAGATTCTGGATATAGTAAGAAACAAATATCCAAACACTCCTGTGATTTTTTATACGGGACAGGGCAATGAGAAAATTGCAAGAGAAGCTTTTATCAGAGGGGCTTCCGATTATTTCTCAAAAGATATTTTTGGTTTTGCCCATAAAGAAAAATTTTTGTTTTCAATAAAAAGAGCAATCGAAAATTCAAGAGCCAGAAGAGCTGTGGAAGAAACTCAGGAAAGGCTCAGGGCGGTTATCGAAACCGCAAAAGATCCTATTTTTATCAAAGATAAGGACTTAAAGTTTATTGTCGTCAACCCCGCTTTTGAAGTGCTTGCTGAAAAAAATGAAAAAGAAATAATCGGAAAAGAATATGAGGATATATTCAGTAATCTTGTCAAACCTGATGTTATCGAAAGAAACAGAATCTATGATGCTGCCACCCTCGAAGGCAACATTACCGAAGACAATGTTGTAAAGCATACTGAAACAGGTGATAGATACTACCATACCATAAAAGTCCCCCTGAAAGATTCCACAGGAAAAATTATCGGTGTTTGCGGCATAGCAAGGGATATAACTCAGGTTAAGGCAATCGAAGACGCTCTCAAAAGATCAGAGGAAAAATACAGGCTGCTTGTGGACAGCTCCAGTGATCTTGTTTATACGGTGGATATAGAAGGGACAATTCAGCATCTTAGTGCCGCAATATCAAAGTTTGGTTATTCAAGTGACGAACTTATCGGAAAATCTTTTTTTAATTTGATTCATCCTGAAGATATAGAGCATGTACTTAACAATTTTAAGATCTTTTTAAGTAATGGAGTTAGTTTCCCTGATGAATTCAGGGTTATTACAAAAGATGGCAGCATCCGGTGGGTGGAGGATTTTGGAAGCCTTATGTATGATAAGGAAAGAAATCCTAAAGGTCAATTCGGCTTTCTGCGGGACATTACATATAAAAAAGAAGCGGAAGCAAAGATGCGCATTCAGGAGGATCGCCTCAGAAGTATTTTTAATAATGCCCATATCGGGCTTTTCCGGGCTACATTTGACGGAATCATCCTCGACATAAACAAAAAGTGCTATGAAATGATAGGTTTCAGGGATGAGGATGAAGTCAGGGAATATTGCAGGGAATCGGGAAATGCCAGAGATTTTTACATGTTTCCTGAAACAAGGAATGAACTTATTAACGGAGCAATGAATAACCCCGGAGAATGGATATCGACTGAAACAGTGTTCAGGCGCAGGGATGGAAGCTTGTTCCGGGCTAAAATCGCTTTCAGAATTGTGCCCGAAGAGCATGGAATAGTCGAAGGCTATCTTGAAGATATAACCGAAATGCGGGAAGCTGAATCCAAACTGCGCCAGAGTGAGGAAAAATTCAGAACTTTGGTTGAAAACCTTTCTGAAATCATTATGCGTTTCGACAGACAGCACCGCCACCTTTTTGTAAATCAGGCAATTTTAAATACTCTGAACATCCCTCCTGAGGATTTTATCGGAAAAACCCATGCAGAAATGGGTTTCCCTGAAGATCTATGCCGGTTTTGGGAAGAATGTATCGAAAAAGTTTTTGTATCCGGGGAACCGGTGGAAACAGAATTTGAGTTTGAAGGACTTGATGGACCCAGAACCGTTGATTTCAGACTCTACCCTGAATTTGACAGCGACAGGAATGTCGTTACTGTGCTTTCCGTAAGCAGGGATATTACCCTGAAAAAGAAGGCTGATGAAACTCTCAGATACAATGAACAGGCACTCCAGCTTGCCCTTCAGGGTGCGGATCTTGGTATGTGGGACTGGTCCCTCGAAACCGGAAAAGTTATTTTCAGTAAACGCTATTATGAGATAATCGGATATGAGGAAAATGAGTTTGAAGCTGGCCCTGAGAACTGGAAAAATCTTCTTCATCCTGATGACGCGGAAAGAGTTTTAAAGGTTCTCCAGGATAACTTTGATGGAATAATGCAGTGTTTCGAAATTGAATACCGTATGAAGTCAAAACAGGGCAACTGGGTATGGGTTCAGTCCAGAGGCCGGGTTCTTTACAGGGATCCGGAAGGCAGACCCCTGAGAATAGCCGGAACCCATCTTGATATTACCCAGAGGAAGAAAACGGAAAATACTCTGTTTGAAACGGATAAGCGTTATCAGATGCTTGCCCGCAATTCAAATGATGTTATATGGACTATGAATCTGGAGGGTGTATTCACCTATCTCAGCCCCTCTGTGGAAAACCTCCGCGGTTACAAAGCTGAAGAACTTCTTGGAACCAGTTTTCTGGATTCTCTGTGTCCTTCATCTGTTGCCGAGGCGGAAGTCGGCGTTTCTCTTCTGAAAGATGAGATAGTAAAAGGCGTTAAAGCCCCTGTCCGCTATTACGAACTTGAACAGCCCTGTAAAGACGGCTCAACAGTCTGGATAGAAACCACCGCATGGGTTATGTATGATGAAATAGGTACACCCGTTGAAATAGTGGGTATTACCAGAAACATAGATCAGAGAAAAAAGACTGAGAGCCAACTCCTTGCCATCAATAAGGAACTTGATGATTTTACATTTATGGTGAGTCACGATCTCAAGAGTCCCATTAATATTATCAAAGCTTATCTTGGTGCTATAAGTGAAGAACAGGAGCTTTTCGGCGATCTTTTCCCGAAATGCGTCGAGCAGGCAGATAAAGTATTCAACTATATTGATGATCTGCTCCAGCTATCAAGGGCAGGCAGAGTTATTCAGGAAAAACAGGTTTTTAATATCGGTTTTCTGTTCCGGATGCTTATGGGCAATTATAAACACCACCAATCCTGTGATTGTTTTGTTCAGGACAACTTCCCTGAAGTCTATGGGGATTTGGCGGGTATCGAAACAATATTTGCCAATCTTTTTGAAAATAGTTTCAGGTACCGTGATCCTTCAAGAGAAAAACTTATTATAAATATAAACTGGAAAAAGAAAGACAAATCAGTTGTAATTATTTTTTCCGACAACGGAAAAGGCGTTGAACCTGATGAACTGAGTAAGATCTTTATGCCCGGGTATTCAACCGGAAGCACTGGTTTTGGCCTTGCCATAGTTAAAAAGATCGTCGAAGCCCACCACGGCCGGATTTGGGCTGAGAGTGAGGGAGAAGGAAAAGGCTTGACATTTTTCATCGAACTCCCTGATTTTAACCCTGCAGCATAGGATTCAGCCTCCGGAGGTTAATCTGTTCAACATACTTGCAATATTTAGCAGGAAGTTTAACCTGTTGCCTTGAAACCGGAATGAAATTTAAATCGATATTCCGGTTGGAGGACATAAATAGTGAATCGCAAGACCATCGCCCCCATAGCCTTGATTTTTCTTGTGGGCGTTTTTGCTTTAATGTTAATTACATTTGAGCCTGCAAGCAAGAAAAAACATACCGATAACAGCAAGCAGGGCTTCCTGGGGCCTACTCCCAGAAGATATGTCTGGAGCTATTTTAAACGCAATTTTCTCAGAACTTCCTTCTACACGGATTTAGCATCGAAAAAAGGCGATCTTTTCTGGAAAGTTAAAACCGAAGGCAAGATAAAATCAGGCGCCGTAATGGACAGATTCGGCAATGTCTATGTAGGTTCAACTGATTCCACCGTTTACTGCATTTCTCCCGAAGGAGCAAAAAAATGGCAGTATAAAACAGACGGAGAAATCTGGACTTTCGCCGCTTTAAGCACAGATAAGGTTCTTTATGTGGGATGCAATGATAAAAAACTCCATGCCATCTCCTTCGAAGGCGCTCCAAAGTGGAAATTCGAAACAGCCGGAGAAATTAAGTCCTCTGCAGGAATAGATAAATACGGAGATGTGTATTTTGGCAGTGATGATGGCAAATTTTACGCAGTTGACAAAAAAGGCAAAGAAATCTTTCAGATTGATACAAAAAGTAAAGTCAGCACTTCTCCCACTCTGGGAATCAACAACGATATCATCTTCGGAACCGAATCCGGAGAAGTCTATTGTATAGATCAGGATGGAAAAACCGTCTGGACTTTCAAAGCCGGAAAAGGGGTTGTTTCAACTGCTGCTGCTTCCTTCAAACAGGGCGTATACTTCGGCTCCCTTGACGGATATCTGTATGCCGTTGATTTTGATGGCAACCTCAAATGGAAATTCAAAACCGGAGGAGAAATCGTCTCCTCACCTGCTGTGGGAAAAGATGGTAACATAATCGTCGGATCC
The DNA here is from genome assembly GCA_021287065.1 of Bacillota bacterium. Classification (GTDB taxonomy): domain Bacteria; phylum Vulcanimicrobiota; class JAJTBE01; order JAJTBE01; family JAJTBE01; genus JAJTBE01. The sequence goes on along the minus strand of JAJTBE010000184.1, from coordinate 1,588 downwards.
AATGACGGCACCCTTTACGCTGTGGATATTAACGGCAAAAAAGTATGGGAATATAAAACCGGCGGAGCCATAACCTCATCACCGGCTATTTCAGGTGACGGAACAGCCTATTTTGGCTCGAAAGACGGAAAAATTTATGCCGTAAAAGACGGAAACCTCCTTTGGGAGTATAAAACAGAAGGTCCCGTGGATTCGTCGCCTTCAATCGGCTCCGAGGGAGAAGTCTATGTCGGTTCTGACGACGGTTATCTTTATGCTTTTAAGGACAGACCTGCAAAATCAACAGGAACCGTTCAGGCAACAGAAGCTACAGGCACTTCAACAGGCAAATAATTTTCGCATCCCTGAATTTATATGAGATTGTGTAAATAATTCATATCACTGATTTAAGCCATACTAACATGACTTTTTATTACGCCTGACACCACTGGAACCAACGCTAATGCCGCTGAATTTGTAAAAACCACTCAAATCCCGGACCTAATACTCCTGTTTTTCAAGGAGAGAGGTTCGGAGGGCAACTCGCTTTTCCAAAAAAGCGTGGTTCCCTCTGACGGTCCCTTATTGCTAAGTTTTTTGGGAAACCCGCTTTTTGAAAAAAGCTCGTTTCCCAAACCCTTCCGGCAAAAACTTTCAGTGCATCATTTTTCAGCTCTCTTTAATTTTGCTTTCTGCATATCGACACAAACTTCAATCGATATAGGAATTCCTGTAGGGGAGAGCCAATGTGCTCTCCCGCAACAACCTCCCGCCAACCGCCAGTAAACCAAATAACCACATGCCTGGCCAACGACTGTAAGAGAGGTTTCCAGCAATGCCACTGAATTGGTAAAAACCACTCAAATCCCCAAACTCCAATGCCACAGAATTGGTAAAAATTTACCCAAATCCCCCAGCCCAATACTCCTGTTTTTCAAGGAGAGAGGTTCGGAGGGCAACTCGCTTTTTTAAAAAAGCGTGGTTACCTCTGACGGTCCCCAAACCCCCGTCGGTCCAAATCCACGGTCGGTCCCCCAATTCAAAAGTTTTGGGAAGGAGGTCCGGAGGAAACTTTTTTCAAAAAGTTTTCTCTGGGAGCTGGGCAAACCGCTTCAATACTTCTGAGCAAATAGATAAATTCATGCCTGAATTCATAGGCATCTTGTGGGCGGACACATTGGCACCGCCCCTTCAGTTGGCGTTTTGTTTCCGTTTTTTAAGCATAAAGGGGGACCAGATTGGTAATGGAGTCGAACCCTGCGGGTTCACCCGTGCCGCAAACTACAATCCCAAAATCCCCTGCAATAACGGCAATCCTGCCGCCAATTGTAGGGGAGAGCCTGCGTGCTCTCCCGCCCTCAGCTATCTCCAACCGCCAGCACCCCTCATCACCACAAATATTGGCAATAATTACCGAATTGCAGGCATTGCCGCCCGCCCTGAATCACCAAAACAAATCGCATACTAACTACCAGCAAACATTATAACCAGAGGCTCGACAGACAATGGCTGGCGAACGCTTGTGGTTTTGAGGTTAACTGGCGGTTGGCGGAAGGTTGCTGCGGGAGAGCACATTGGCTCTCCCCTACAGTTGGCGGGAGTTTACCGC